>NZ_BAAASR010000005.1:0-49991 GCF_039532985.1 Streptomyces gobitricini
GGCGGCGCGCCCGGCCGGGGCGCGGCGGGCCTACAGGGCGTCCAGCGGGCCGGTTACGGGGGCCTGGGTGTTCGCGTCGTCATCGTCGTCGTCCGGGGAGCCGGGAAACATCAGCCAGGCGCCGGCGCTGATCATGCCCAGCGACGTCAGGCCGAGGGCCGGCTTGAGCAGCCGCATGGCGCCCGTCCACTCGTGGGGCGAACCGAACACGATCCAGAGAGCGAGGGCGATCCCCGCGAGCAGGACGACGACGGCGGCGGTGCGACGCAAGGCGATCGGCATCGGTCCGGTGTCTCAGTCGCCCTCGCGGGCCGTGGCGGCGCGGTGCTCCTGCCAGCGGTCCAGGAGTCCGCGCATCTCCTTCTGGAGGAACGCGAAGAAGTCGGCCGTCTCGGCCACCCTCGCGCCCGCCGCCGAGTCCGTGCCCAGCGTCTCGGCGCCGTCGCGCAGGACGGTCTCCCAGCGGGTGAGCACCTGGTCGCGGCGGGTGAAGGTCTCGTACCAGAGCTCGTTGTGCAGGACGTACCGGTCGCGCCGGGAGCCCGGTTCCCGCTCGCGGCTGACCATACCGACCTGGTTGAGGTAGCGGACGGCACCCGAGACGGCGGCCGGGCTGATCCGCAGCCGCTCCGAGAGTTCGGCGGAGGTCAGTGAACCGCTTTCGGAGGCGAGCAGCGCGGCGAAGACGCGGGAGGCCATGCGCTGCATACCGGCCTCGGCCAGCTCGGCGGCGAAACGCTCCACGAAACGGCCGGACGGTGCTTCCTCGTTCCTCATGGACATACCTCCGACTTTATACGCTTCCTTAACTTCACAAATTTGTGAAACTACCGTACGTTCAAAACCATGACGAACGCCATCACCGTCTCCGGACTCCACAAGTCGTTCGGGCGGACCCACGCACTGGACGGCCTCGACCTGGCCGTCGCGACCGGCGAGGTCCACGGCTTCCTCGGCCCGAACGGGGCCGGCAAGTCCACCGCCATCCGGGTCCTGCTCGGCCTGCTGCGCGCCGACTCCGGCGCCGCCCAGCTCCTCGGCCGCGACCCCTGGCGCGACGCCGTCGAGCTGCACCGGCGGGTGGCGTACGTCCCCGGTGACGTGACCCTGTGGCGCAACCTCTCCGGCGGCGAGGTCATCGACCTGTACGGACGGCTGCGCGGGGGCCTCGACCCGGCCCGCCGGGCCGAGCTCGTCGAGCGGTTCGAACTCGACCCGACCAAGAAGGGGCGTACGTACTCCAAGGGCAACCGCCAGAAGGTCGCCCTGGTCGCCGCCTTCGCCTCGGACGCCGACGTACTGATCCTCGACGAGCCGACCAGCGGCCTCGACCCGCTGATGGAGGGGGTCTTCCAGCGGTGCGTCACCGAAGCCCGCGAGCGCGGCCGGACGGTGCTGCTCTCCTCCCACATCCTCAGCGAGGTGGAGAGTCTCTGCGACCGCGTCAGCATCATCCGCAAGGGCCGCACCGTCGAGACCGGCTCCCTCGCCGAGCTGCGCCACCTCACCCGGACGAGCGTCACCGCCGAGCTCGCCGGACCGCCCGACGGGCTCGCCCGTCTGCCGGGCGTCCACGACCTCGACGTACAGGGCCACCGCGTCAGCCTCCAGGTCGACACCGACAAGCTCGACGCCGTGCTGCGGTCCCTCGCCGCCTCCGGCGTCCGGTCCCTCACCAGCACCCCGCCCACCCTGGAGGAGCTGTTCCTCCGCCACTACGAGGAGGCCGGGCGATGAGCGCCTTCGCCGGGACCGGCACCCTCACCCGGCTCGCCCTGCGCCGCGACCGGCTGATGCTGCCGCTGTGGGCCCTGGTCGTCGGCGGCATGGTCGCGAGCGGCGCCGGCTCGCTGGAGGCCCTGTACGACACGCCCGCGAAACGCGCCCGCCTCGCCGCGTCGATGACCGCCAACAGCTCGATGCGCTCGCTGTACGGGCCGGTGTTCGGCGACTCGACCGGAGCTCTGGTCGCCTGGCGGTTCGCCACCTTCGCGGCGGTGCTGGCCGCCGTCATGAGCCTGGTCATCGTCGTACGGCACACCCGGGAGGAAGAGGAGACGGGACGCCAGGAGATGCTCTCGGCCGCCCGGGTGGGCCGCCGGGCACCACTGACGGCCGCACTGCTCACCGCGCTCGTCGCCAACACCGCCGTCACGCTGATCATCACCGCCGGGCTGTCCGGCGAGGGCACCGCCGGGGCATTCGCGCTGGGCCTCGCGGTCGGCGGCACCGGCATGGTCTTCGCCACCCTGACCGCGATCGTCGCGCAGCTGACCGAGAGCGCCCGGCTCGCCAAGGGCCTCACGGCGGCGCTCCTCGGCCTCGCGTTCGCGCTGCGGGCGGCCGGTGACGCAGGGGGCTCCACAGCGCCGACCTGGGCCTCCCCCATCGGCTGGGCGCAGCACGTCCGGGCCTTCGCCGGCGAGCGCTGGTGGGTGCCGCTGCTGATGGCCGGGGCGGTCGCCGCCCAGGGCGCGGTGGCGTACGCGCTGTCCGCCCGCCGTGACGTCGGCATGAGCTTCCTGCCCGCCCGTCCCGGGCCCGCCTCCGGCCGCATCGCCTCGGCGGGCGGTCTGGCCTGGCGGCTCCAGCGCGCCGGGCTCCTCGGATGGACGGCCGGTTTCCTGGTCGCGGGACTGGTCTTCGGTGGCATGGTCGAGGGCGCGAGCGACCTGGTCGGCGACAACGAGCAGGCGCGGCGGATCTTCGAGCGGATGGGCGGGCAGGCCGGGCTGGAGGACGCCTTCCTCTCCACGATGACCGGCCTGTTCGGCATGGTGGCGGCCCTCTACGCCGTCGGGTCGGTGCTCCGGCTGCACGGCGAGGAGACCTCGCAGCGCGCCGAACCGGTCCTCGCGGGCGCGGTCGGCCGCCTCCGCTGGGCCGCCGGCCACCTGGTCATCGCCTTCGGCGGCGCGGCCGCGCCGATGGTCGCGGCGGCGGCCGGGCTCACCCTCGCGTACGGCAGGGACGGCGGTCCGATCCTGGGCGCCGCGCTCGCCCAGCTCCCGGCCGTCTGGGTGCTCGGCGGCCTGGCCGTGCTGCTGCACGGGGCATTCCCCGGGGCGGCCCCGGCGGCGTGGGGCGTGGCCGGGCTGTGCCTGGCCCTCGGCTGGATCGGCCCGGCGCTGGACCTGCCCGGGGCGGTGCTGAACCTGTCGCCCTACGGCCACCTGCCGAAGCTGCCGGGTACGGAGATGGGCTGGGCCCCGCTCCTGGTCCTCACCGCGCTGGCGGGGGCGCTGGTGGCGGCCGGTCTGGCGGGGCTCCGGCGGCGGGACCTGCTCACCTGAGGGTCAGACCTCGACGAGCAGGCCGTCCAGCCCCCGGATCACGAAGTTGGGCCCGCGCTCCGGCTCCTTCACCGGCCGGAGCGCGGGCGCGCGCCGCAGCAGGGCCGTCATCGAGGCGGCCAGCTCCATGCGGGCCAGCGGGGCGCCGACGCAGTAGTGGATGCCCGCGCCGAAGGAGATGTGAGGGTTGTCCGCGCGGGACAGGTCCAGCGTGTCGGGGCGGTCGAACACGTCCGCGTCACGGTTGGCCGAGCCGAACAGGAGGGCGACCTCCGAGCCGCGCGGGACGGTGGTGCCGCCGATCTCGATGTCGTCCAGCACCCAGCGCTCGAAGAGCTGCAGCGGGGTGTCGTGGCGGAGCAGTTCCTCCACGGCCGTGGACACCTCCACCCGCCCCGCCCGCAGGGCCGCCAGCTGCTCCGGGTGGCGGAAGAGCGTCCACCAGCCGCCCACCGTGGCGTTGACCGTCGCCTCGTGGCCGGCGTTCAGCAGCAGGACGCAGGTGGAGACCATCTCCTGCTCGCTCAGCCGGTCGCCCTCGTCGTGTGCCGCGATCAGCGCGCTGATCAGGTCCTCACCGGGCGAGGAGCGCCGCTTCGCGATCAGCTCCCGCAGGTAGGCGGAGAACTCCAGCGACGCGGTGACCGCACGGGCGGCCGTCTCCTCGTCGGGGCTGAGTTCGTACATCCCGCAGATGTCGGCCGACCAGGGCCGCAGCGGCGCCCGGTCGGACTCGGGGATGCCCAGCATCTCGGCGATCACGGCGACCGGCAGGGGCTCGGCGACGGCCGTGAGCAGGTCGCCCCCGCCCTCGGCGACCAGGGCGTCGACGAGTTCGCCCGCCAGCCGGTGGACGTAGGGCCTCAGCCGCTCGACCGTGCGCGGGGTGAACGCCTTCGACACCAGGCGCCGGACACGCGTGTGGTCCGGCGGCTCCAGGTCCAGCATCCCGTGGTCGTTGAGGGTGTGGAACGGCTCGTGCGCGGCGGGCGGCGGCGTACGGCCGAAGTCCTCGTCCGTGAAGCGGTGCCGGTACGTCCGCCCCAGCCGCCGGTCACGCAGCAGCGCGGACACGTCCGCGTGGCGGGGGACCAGGTACTGCCGCGTCGGCTCGAACCAGTGCACACGGCCACGGGCGCGCAACTCGGCGTAGGCGGGGTAGGGATCGGCGACGAAGGCGGGGGACCACGGGTCGAAATCCATGAGCGGAGACCTTAGCCCGGCGTCACCAGCCGCGCCTCGTACGCGAAGACCGCCGCCTGCGTACGGTCCCGCAGACCGAGCTTCACCAGGATGCGGCTGACGTGTGTCTTGATCGTCGACTCGGCGACCACCAGGTGGGACGCGATCTCGCCGTTCGACAGGCCCTGGGCGATCAGCACCAGGACCTCCGTCTCCCGTTCCGTCAGGTCGCCGACCTGCGCGAGGGCCGGCGGGCGGGCCGTCTCGGCGGTCTTGGCGAACTCGGTGATCAGGCGCTTGGTGACGGTCGGCGCCAGCAGGGCCTCGCCGCCCGCCACGACCCGCACCCCCTCCGCCAGCTGCCGTGCGGAGGCGTCCTTGAGCAGGAAGCCGGACGCCCCGGCGCGCAGCGCCTGGTACACGTACTCGTCGAGGTCGAACGTCGTCAGGACCAGCACCTTGGCGTCGCCGTCCGCCGCGACGATCTCGCGGGTGGCGTCGATGCCGTTCATCTCCGGCATCCGGATGTCCATCAGGACCACGTCCGGGCGGAGCGCCCCGACCTGCCGGACCGCCTCCCGGCCGTTGACGGCCTCGCCGACGACCTCGATGTCGGGCATCGCGTTCAACAGGACCGAGAAGCCCTCACGGACCATGATCTGGTCGTCGACGATCAGTACGCGGATGGTCATGATTCCTCCCGGACTTCCCTGGGCGCCGGGATGAAGGCCGCGACCTCGTAGCCGCCGCCCTCCGTCGCCTCCGCCGTCATCTCGCCGTCCAGCATCGCCACCCGCTCCCGCATGCCCGTGATCCCGTGCCCGGCACCCGGCGAGGGCTTGACGAGGCCGCGCGGCGGCCCGTTCAGCACCCTCAGGCCGAGCCCGCCGAGCACGTACGCCACCTCCACCTTGGCGGACGCGCCGGGCGCGTGCCGCAGCACGTTGCTGAGCGCCTCCTGGACGATCCGGTACGCGGACAGCTCCACCCCCTGCGGCAGCTCCCGCGCCGCGCCGGTCACGGTGGCGTCCACGGTGAGGCCCGCCTCGCGGACGTTGGCGATCAGCGAGTCCAGGTCGGCGAGTGTCGGCTGCGGCGCGTCGGGCGCCTCGTAGTCCTCGGCCCGTACGACGCCGAGGATGCGGCGCAGCTCGGCCAGCGCGGCGACCGCGTTCTCGCGGATCGTGGCGAAGGCCTGCTCCAGCTCGGGCGGCGGGTTCTCCACCCGGTACGGGGCTGCCTCCGCCTGGATGGCGACGACCGACATGTGGTGGGCGACCACGTCGTGCAGTTCGCGGGCGATGGTGGTGCGCTCCTCCAGGAGGGTGCGCCTGGAACGCTCCTGCGCGGTGACCGTCTGCTGGGCGGTGACCTCCTCCTTCGCCTGCCGGCGGGTGTGGAGGACGATGACGCACAGCAGGGCGAAGGCGGAGACGACCAGCATGGGCGCGGTCTGGGCACCGCCGCCCCGGCTGAGGACGGCCTCGCAGAAGAACCCGTAGACACCGGTGAGGGCCCACATCCAGGCGCTGGTGCGGGGGCCGGTCCGGGCCGCCACCACGGTCAGCACCACGACGTGGGCGGCGAAGCTGGTGGGCGCCCAGGGCCAGCCGTCCCAGAAACCGGAGAGCACGCTCACGAACGGGGCGGTCACCAGCGACAGCCAGAAGGCGCCCACGGGCCGCACCAGCGTCAGCAGCACCGCGGCGGCCGGGACGAACCCGGTGACCGGCTGCCCGTCGGTGTACCCGATGGCCAGGACGACCAGTGCGGCGCCTGCCACCAGGGCGTGCGGGAACCAGCCCACGTACTCGCGTATGGAACGGGGCAGCCGCCTGGTCACCGGGCCGCCGGTGCCCATGGGCGGGAGCAGCCGGTAGGCGAAGGCGTCGTCGAGGAGCTCACGGCGCATGCCCATGAACATGCCGTGAGCCATCCGGTACTCCGGACTGCGCGTCTTGGTGTCGGTCACATCAGCAACCGTAAGCAGAGCCGGGCACACGGTCGTCACCTTCGCTATGGATCCTTCCGCGTCCCTCCCAGGTACTACAGGGCCGACCAGGCGCGGAACGCCCCGGCCTGTGTCCGGGCCCACTCCGCGAGGCGCGCGCCCGGCGGCCGGTGGCCCTCTCCGCGGGCCGAGGCCGCCACGCCCTCCCCGGCCGTCCCCGTCCGCCTCCGGCAGGAGGCCGATCACGTGCCGTCGCGGCCGGCCCGGTCCCGGTCCCGGCTACCAGGCGAGCTGGGCGATCTCCTCCGCCACCACCGCGCAGGCGTCCGCGGCCGGGTCGATCAGCGGGAAGTGCCCCACCCCGTCCAGCAGCGTCAGCCCGACCATCTCCCCCGCCATCGCCGCCGCGTCCACGTACGCCTCGGCGACGGCCTGCGGGACGACGGTGTCCTCCCGCCCCTGGACCACCGCCGTGGCGATCCCGGTCGGCAGCAGCGCGGCCGGGTCCGCGTACCCCGCACGGTCCTCGGATGCGCCGTCCCCGCCGAGCAGCTGCCGTACCGCGCCCGCGCACACGTCCAGCTCCACCGCCCGCCCGAAGTGCGCGATGGGTGCCAGGGCGACCACCCCGCGCAGCGCGGGCGGGGCGTCCAGCCGCCACGGCGCCCCGACGGGCAGGACGTGCCGCGCGGCCGACCACAGCGCCAGGTGCCCGCCCGCCGAGTGGCCGGTGACGACCGTGCGGCGCGGGTCGGCCTGCGGCAGGTGCGTCCGCGCCAGGCCGGGCAGCGCGTCCAGCGCGGCGGCGACGTCGTCGAACGTCTCCGGCCACCGCCCGGCGACGGGCCCCCCGCCCCGCGGTGAGGTGCCCTCACCGCGCGGTGAGGGGATCTCACCGCCCCGCCGGTACTCCACGTTGGCGACGGCGAATCCGCGTCGCGCCAGATAGTCCACGAAAGGAGTGAGGTGCCGCCGGTCGTACGGCGCCCGCCACGCCCCGCCGTGCAGCACGACGACGAGCGGCGCGCGGTCGCCCCCGCGCGGGGCGTAGAAGTCCACCACCTGGTCCGGATGATCACCGTACGGAGCGGTGGAGTCCGGGTCCACGGGCGGGTGGGACAGGGCCGACGCTTCCTCGGCGGCGTCGCGCGCGGCGGGGTCGGGCATGGTGCTCAACCTTTCGGTGACGAGGCCGAATTGGCCTGACCTGCGGGGACGGTATCAGCACTCGCGCCCCCGCAGATCAGGGCCGAACATCAGCCCGTACGCCCCGAAAGGACGTCCGCGAGGACGCGCGCCGCGCGCTCCGCGTCCGCGAAGGAGACGTACAGCGGAGTGAACCCGAACCGCAGCACGTCGGGGCGGCGCAGGTCGCCGACCACGCCCCGGGCGATCAGCTCCTTCATCACGGCATGGGCGTCGGCGCAGCACAGGCTCACCTGGCTGCCCCGTTCACCGTGCGCCTCGGGGGTCACGGAGGTGACCCGGCCCTCGGGCACATAGGTCCGGACGCACTCCAGGAAGAAGTCCGTCAGGGCCAGGCTCTTGGCCCGCACCACCTCGACGGGCACGCCGTCCCACACGTCCAGCGCCGCCTCCAGCGCCAGCATGGACAGGATGTCGGGCGTCCCCACGCGTCCCCGCGCCGCGCCCTCCGCCGCCGCGTAACCGGGCGTCATCGCGAAGGGGTCGGCGTGCGAGTTCCAGCCGGGCAGCGGGGAGTCGAAGCCCGGCAGGTGGCGCTCGGCGACGTACAGGAAGGCGGGCGCGCCGGGGCCGCCGTTGAGGTATTTGTACGTGCAGCCGACCGCCAGGTCCACGCCGTGCGCGTCCAGGTCCACCGGCAGCGCGCCGGCGCTGTGGCACAGGTCCCACACGGCCAGTGCGCCCGCCGCGTGGACGGCCGCCGTGATGCCCGGCAGGTCGTGCAGCCGGCCCGTGCGGTAGTCGACGTGGTTGACGAGCGCGGCGGCCGTGCGCGGGCCGAGCGCGTCCGGCAGGTCACCGGGGAGGGCGGCCACCAGCCGCTTGCCGGTGAGGCGGGCGGCCGACTCGGCGATGTACCCGTCCGTGGGGAACGTCGTGGCGTCCACGATGATCTCGTCCCGGTCCCCGTCGGCCAGCCGTACCGCTCCGACCAGCGCCTTGAAGACGTTGACGCTCGTGGAGTCACCGACGATCACCTGACCGGGCGCCGCGCCGACGAGCGGGGCGATCCGGGCGCCGATCCGTTCCGGAGCGGTCCACCAGCCGCTCTCGTCCCAGGAGCGGATGCGCAGCTCGCCCCACTCACGGCTGATCACGTCGGCCATACGGTCAGGTACGTGGCGGGGCAGCGCGCCGAGCGAGTTGCCGTCGAGGTAGACGACGCCGTCGTCGAGCGCGAACAGCTCCCGCCGCCCGGCCAGTCGGTCCCTGGCGTCGAGCGAGGCCGCGCGGTTCTCGAGGTCCTCAGACATGGCTGCGCGCCGTCCACACCTCGGGGAACACGTTCTTGCGGGTCCGCTTCTCCAGCCAGGCCACTCCGGCGGAACCGGCCGTGCCCGTCTTGGCGCCCATCGCCCGCCGCGTCGCCACCAGGTGGTCGTTGCGCCACCGCCAGACCAGCTCGCCGACATCGGTCAGTGCCTCACCGAGCCGCACCAGTTCCGCGTGCTGGTCCGCGTCGGAGTAGATCCGGGCCCAGATGTCCTCGACCGCCTGCGACGGCTCGTACTTCTGGGACAGGTCCCGGCGCAGGACGCTGTCGGGGACCGGGTGCCCGCGCCGGGCCAGGAGCCGCAGCACCTCGTCGTACAGGCTCGGCTCGTGCAGGGCCTTCTCCAGTTCCGCGTGGACACGCGGCGCGCCCCGGTGCGGCACCAGCATCGAGGCGGACTTCTCGCCCAGCAGGAACTCCAGCCGCCGGTACATCGCCGACTGGAACCCGGAGCCCTCGCCGAGGGCGCCGCGGTAGGAGTTGAACTGTGCCGGGGTGAGGCGGGCGAGCGGCTTCCAGGAGGCGTTCAGTGCCTCCAGCTCGCGTACGGAGCGGTCCAGTGCGTCCATCGCCACCGGGATCCGGTCCTCGCGCAGGGCGCGGCCCGCGGTCTCCCACTCGTGGACGATCACGGTGAACCACAGCTCCATGACCTGGGTGGTGACCAGGAAGACCATCTCTCCCGGATCGTCCGAGAGCGGGTGCTGGAGGTGGGTGAGGACGTCCGCCTGGACGTAGTCCTCGTACGGCGTCGTGCCCGTGTACTCCAGGTTCGGGGTGTCCGAACCGGGCGCGGAGGCATCGGGGGAAGTAGACATCGCTGTCTCCATCAATGCGTGCTACCGGGTAGCGGTCTGCCCCTTCCCTCAGCGGTGGAGCCCCGGTCCCCTCGGGACCACGTCTGTGCGCGTGGTCCCAGTCGCATCATGACACGCGAGGCCCTTCGATGTACCGGCCGGCGGTGTCATACGGCCAGGCATCGGACGTGCGGCCGCCCAGCCCCTTGATCGGCCGCGCTCGGCCGCGCTCGGCCGCAATCTGCCGCGCTCTGCCGCGCTCCGCCGCGTCATCACCGGTGCGCGCCGGCATCCGCCGGCACGGCCCACGCGCCGGCGGATGCCGGTCCGGTGCCCGGCCTCGTGGTGATGCGACGGGGTGCGTGACCGTATCGATCACGCACCCCGGAACGGCGCGGCCCGCCTCACCCCGGCCGGAAGGAGCCGGTCGGGGCGGGCGGGCCTCACCGACGCGAGAGCTCCCGGTTCAGCCGAGGGTGTCCGCCGCCAGGGGCGACGAGTCGCGGAGGAACGCCGAGCACCGCTCGTACTCCTCCTGCTCGCCGATCGCCTGCGCGGCACGCGCCAGGGCGTGCAGAGCACGGAGGAAGCCGCGGTTCGGCTCGTGCTCCCACGGCACCGGGCCGTGGCCCTTCCAGCCGCTGCGGCGCAGGGCGTCCAGGCCCCGGTGGTACCCGGTCCTGGCGTACGCGTAGGACTCGACGACCCGGCCGCCCTCGAACGCGTCGTCGGCGAGCTGGGCCCAGGCCAGGGAGGAGACGGGGTACTTCGCCGCGACGTCCGCGGGCGCGGTGCCGCTCGCGAGCAGCTCCCGGGGCTCCGGGTCGTCGGGCAGGTGGGTGGGGGGCGGTCCCCCGAGCAGGTTTTCGTGAATGGCCATGCCCCAAGTGTCACAGGCCCGGCACCGCGTCCGCGATACCGGGCCCGTGCCGGACGATCGATGTCGTACCGGGGGTGTTACTTCAGCTTGGTCCCGGTCGAGCGCAGCGCGGCGCAGGCCTCGGTCACGCGCTTGGCCATGCTCGCCTCGGCCAGCTTGCCCCAGGTGCGCGGGTCGTAGGTCTTCTTGGAGCCGACCTCGCCGTCGACCTTCAGCACACCGTCGTAGTTCTTGAACATGTGGTCCGCGACCGGGCGGGTGAAGGCGTACTGGGTGTCGGTGTCGAGGTTCATCTTCACGACGCCGTTCTCCAGCGCGGTGCTGATCTCCTCCGCCGTGGAGCCGGAGCCACCGTGGAAGACGAAGTCGAACGGGTCGGCCTTGCCGAAGCGCTCGGCGACGCCCTGCTGGAGGTCCTTGAGCAGCTCGGGGCGGAGCACGACGTTGCCCGGCTTGTAGACACCGTGGACGTTGCCGAAGGAGGCGGCCAGCAGATACCGGCCCTTCTCGCCCAGGCCGAGCGCCTCGGCGGTGCGGATGGCGTCGTCGACGGTGGTGTACAGCTCGTCGTTGATCTCGTGGGTGACGCCGTCCTCCTCGCCACCGGTCGGGGTGATCTCGACCTCAAGGATGATCTTGGCGGCGGCGGCCTTGGCCAGCAGTTCCTGGCCGATGGCCAGGTTGTCGGCGAGGGTCTCGGCCGAGCCGTCCCACATGTGCGACTGGAAGAGGGGCTCCTGGCCCTTGGCGACACGCTCGGCGGAGACGTCGATCAGCGGACGTACGTAGCCGTCCAGCTTGTCCTTCGGGCAGTGGTCGGTGTGCAGGGCGATGGTGACGTCGTACTTCGCGGCGACGATGTGCGCGAACTCGGCCAGGGCGACCGCGCCGGTCACCATGTCCTTGCTGTACTGGCCGCCCAGGAACTCCGCGCCACCGGTCGAGATCTGGATGATGCCGTCGCTCTCTGCCTCGGCGAAGCCACGGAGGGCGGCGTGCAGAGTCTGCGACGAGGTGACGTTGATGGCCGGGTAGGCGAACTTGCCTGCCTTCGCCCGGTCGAGCATCTCGTTGTAGACCTCGGGGGTTGCGATGGGCATCTGTCCGCTCCTTGTGATCTGCGGTTGCGTAGCTGCTGATCCCTGACCTGGGGGCGACGTCATCGTCGCACCCATCTTTCCAGACTCCGCCGCGGGCTCCACCCCCCGTACCACGGGGGGCGGACTGTTTCACGTGAAACAGTCCGCCCCCCGGTGACGTCGCAGGTCACAGCCCCAATGACTCAGCCCAGGCCCAGCTCGTCCAGGCTGTACGCGTACAGGTAGGGCACCCCGGCCGTCTGGCTGATCCGCTCGCCCGCGCCGGTCGCCCGGTCCACGATCGTGGCGACGGCCACGACCTCGGCGCCGGCCTCGCGGACCGCCTCGACGGCGGTGAGCGGCGAGCCACCGGTGGTGGACGTGTCCTCCACGACCAGGACGCGGCGTCCCTTGATGTCCGGGCCCTCGACGCGGCGCTGCATGCCGTGCGCCTTGGCGGCCTTGCGGACCACGAAGGCGTCCAGCGTCCGGCCGCGCGCGACGGAGGCGTGCAGCATCGCGGTGGCCACCGGGTCGGCGCCCAGGGTGAGGCCGCCGACCGCCTCGAAGTCGAGGCCGGCGGTCAGATCGAGCATGACCTGCCCGACGAGCGGCGAGGCCGCGCCGTCCAGGGTGATCCGGCGCAGGTCGACGTAGTAGTCGGCCTCCAGACCCGAGGAGAGGGTCACCTTGCCGTGCACCACGGCCTTGTCCTTGATCTGCTGGAGCAGATCGGCTCGTACGTCAGTCATGCCCATGAGCTTAAAGCCGCCGCCAGGCGAGGGTCGCGGCGATCTCCAGCGGCTCGATGGGCGTGACCAGGCGCGGAGCGGTGTTGAGGCCGTTCGGCGGGCCCGACTGGGGCTCCACGCACACCGCGGCCTCCTGCTCGTCGTACACCACGACCCACGGAGCGCGGCTGGTCACCTTCAGCTCCAGCTGTCCGGGCCAGGTGAGCGTGACGTCCACCCCGTCCGGCATCCCGAAGCAGTCGTCCCAGGGGCCGGGGACGGGCTCGATCCTGCGGCCGGTGGGCAGATGGTCCTCGCCCCGCTCCTCCTGCCACCCGGGGGTGAAGTCCAGCGTGACGTCGTCCCCGCCGAGGTTCCGGTTGAACCACGGGTGCCAGCCGGCCTGGGCCGGGAAGGAGTCACCGTGCGTCTCGACGCCGAGCTGGAGCGTGAGCGCGTCCTCGGTCAGCCGGAGCGTCTGGGTGACCCGGCCGGGGTACGGCCAGGGGTCGCTGAGTTCACAGGTGAACGCCGCCTCGGCCTTGTCCGCGACGGCGGTGCGCCACGCGGTGTCGCGCCCGGTGCCGTGGATGGCGTGCGGCGGGGAGTTGAGCGGCATCTGGTGGCGGCTCGCCCCGTTGAGGAACCGGCCGTTCGCGATGCGCCCGCACCAGGGCACCATCGGGAAGCAGCCGTACCGCTCACCCTGCCGCAGCAGTTCGGTCCCGTCGATCCGCAGGCTCTCGATACGGCATCCGTTGTCCGGACGCACCGTCAACTCACCGTCTCCGGCCGCGAGCCGGACGCTCTGTTCGCTACTGGTCACGCCACCGACACTACTTGCGGCGCCGCAGCGCGCGCCCCACCACCACGGCGGAGGCGAGCGCGAGCGCGGCGGCCGGGGCCAGCCACCGCAGCGTGGCGGTCGTCGACGCGGTCTGCGGGCCGGGCGTGGGCGCGTACCGGCCGCGCGGAGGGGCGTGGTCGACCTCCTCGGCGCTGCGCCCGATCATGGTGCGCCGGGCGTGGGCCGCCTCGGCGCCGGGACCGGCCAGCGCCTCCTCCGGGATGTCGGGCACCTCGAACTCGGCGTCGGCGAGCGGGTCCAGCGACGGCGGCGGTACGGGCGCGTCGAACACGGACTCGGCGCTCTCGGCGCCCTGGTCCACCCCGTCGTCGTCCACGTCCTGGTCGTCGAGGTCCTGGCCCTCGGTGAGCTGCCGGGCGTCGGCGAGGCCGGCGACATCGGCGACGTCCCGGCCGGCGACGTCATGGCCGTCGGCCTCCTGAGCGCCGGGCTCCTGGGCGCCGTCGAGGGAGGCGCCGGGCGCGGCGGCGGTGGTCGCCGCGGCGGCGAGCGACTCCGCGAAGCGGCCCAGCAGCCGGTGGGCCGCCGAGACCGCCGCGTCGTCCGACAGCTCCGCCAGCCGGCCGTCGGCACTGGTCGTCCCGGTGAACCGCAGCGTCGTACCGCCGTCGCCCGCGGACAGGCGCACCGCCAGGGCCAGCTTCACCGAGCCGGCGCCACGCGCCTCCGTTCCCTCGCCCTCCACGGCGTAGGCGCCGTCCTCCTGGAGCGTGACGCGCAAGGCGCCCCGGTAGGTGATCGAATGCCCGGCGGCCCGCACCTTCAGGCGGCCGGACAGCGGCCCGGCCGACGCGTCGGCGTCCTGCTGGAAGCCCGGTACGCACGGGGCGACCCGGGCGGGGTCCGCCAGCACCGCGCGGAGGGTCTCGACGTCAACCGGAACGAACACCTCATGCTCCATGGAGCCCGAGCCTACCCACGCCCGGCGCCCGCGTCTCCCATGCGCGCAAGGCCAAAAGGGGTCACTCCCCGTACCTCGGGTGCACCAGCGTGGACGGCGGCAGGCCTTCCGGCCCCGGCAGGGGCACGGGGCGGACCCCGCCCGAGCCGCCCGGGTCCGGCGGGACGCGGCCCCGCGCGGCGAGGAGGAAGCCCCAGTCGCGCGGCACCGAGCCGTCGTCGGTGGACCGGTCGGGACCGGCGGCGAACCCGGAGAGCCGGCCGGTCGCGCGGTAGGGCCGGGTCGCGAACCCGGCCGACCGCAGGGTGGCGTCCACCGTCCAGTACGTGTGCGGCCGCGACACCATGGGCCCGGCGTGGACCGCGAGCCGCCCGCCGTCGGTGAGGACCCGCGCGGCCAGGCCGTAGAACTCCGCCGAGTACAGCTTCGTGCTGGCCGTGATGCCCGGGTCCGGCAGGTCCGAGACCACCACGTCGTACGCCGCGCCCCTCTCCGCCGCCTCCCGCAGCCGGGTGAACGCGTCCCCGTACACCACCCGGACCCTCGGGTCGTCGTACGCGTACCCGTTCAGCCGGGCCAGGGCGTGGTCGTGCCGGGCCAGCCGGACCACTCCCGGGTCCAGCTCGAAGACGGTCACGGACTCCACGTCACCGTGGCGCAGCACCTCCCGCACCGCCAGCCCGTCGCCCCCGCCCAGCACCAGCACGCGCGCGTGCGGCCCGCGCATCGCGGGGTGGACCAGCGCCCGGTGGTACCGGTGCTCGTCCCGGCCGCTCACCCGCAGGCGGCCGTCCAGGAAAAGCTCCGGCGGCTGGTCCGGCCCGCCCGTCAGCACCACCTCCTGGACGTCCGTCTGTACGGCGACCCGCACCCGCTCCCCGTACACCGCCCTCCGCACCGACCGCTCGAAGTCGTCCGCCAGCACCGTCGCCGTCGCCAGCACCCCCAGCACCGTCACATTGGCGATCACCAGCAGCCATCGCTCACGCGTCGACAGGTCGCGCCCGAACAGCCACAGCACCAGCGCCCCGCCCGCCACCGCGTTGACCGCCCCGGTGAGCAACGCGCTCGTCAGCTGCCCCAGCCACGGCAGCAGCAGGAACGGGAACGCCAGGCCCCCGACGAGCGCCCCCACGTAATCGGCGGCGAACAGGTCCGCGACCGTCCCGCCCGCGTCCCGCTCGGCCCGCCGCGAGATGCGCTGGATCAGCGTCATCAGCAGCGGCATCTCCGCCCCGATCAGCACCCCGATGGCCAGCGAGAACCCCACCAGCGCGTACCGGGACTCACCGATCCACGCGAACGTGGCGTACAGCACGAGGGCCGAGCAGCCGCCCACCAGGGCCAGCGCGGCCTCCAGCAGTCCGAAGCCGACGGCCGCCCGGCAGCGGAGCCGTTTCGCGAGGAGCGAGCCCACGCCCATCGCGAAGACCATCACGGACAGGACGACGGACGCCTGTTTGACGGAGTCCCCGATCAGATACGCGGCGAGCGCCACCAGCTCCAGCTCGTACACCAGACCGCACGCCGCGCAGATGAAGACCGTGGCCAGCACCAGCAAGCGCCCCGCCCTCGGCCGCACGGGCGGCGGCGCCGGACCTCCCTGCACGGACGGCACGGCGGCGGAGACGTGCGGCGCTTCGATCACCCGGTTAACGCTACGTCACGACTCGGTGACCATTCGTCACTCACACGGGTGTAACTAGAGGGACGCGTGCATATGGACGCCCACGCTGGTCCTGGTGACCACGAGCTGCCCCTCTTGCGGGTACGCGTGCCATGTGCGCCACCGCACCTGGCCCTCGTGCCGCTGCGCGAGCATGGCCGTGAAGGCGTGCGGCGAGCCGGGGAACGTACCCGCGAGGCCGTTGGGGTGGTCGGCGACGAGCGCCAGCAGCTCCTGGGCCCGGCCGGCGAAGGACCCCTTCGACAGGGTCTCGACGCGGGCCGCGAACTCGTACTCCCACGCGCCGATCCGCTTGGCCACCCCCAGCGGCAGCGGTGTGCTGCTGCCGGGCATGCAGGCGACGGTCTCGGAACAGCTGCCCTGCTCCTCCTCCAGCAGGACCTGGTGTGACGCGCCGAGAAGCCTCAGCTGGAGCTTGGCACCGGACAGTTCGAGATCGAGCACGGCGAGAGCGGGCAGCGCCTCCCGACCCAGCGCCCAGGCCAGGTCGGCGGCGCACGTGTCGGTGTAGGAAGTCTTGAGCGTGGTGAGCATGGGTCGGCTCCGCAAACAGGGTTTGACGGGTGGACCGGGGGCGCCCCGGGAGACGTTCAGGGAGACTGGGGACCTCCGTCTCGATATCCACACACGAGGTCCGAGGGCTGGATGTTCTCGACAGCGAGGGAACCACGAACGGCCGTTGACTCACAGCGCTTTTACCCAACTTGACGTGGTTTCCATCCCCTGGGGTGCCTGCCGGTTCAACTGTTCAAGAGGAACCGACCGCGCGGATCGACAAAAATGCCAACGGCAAGGTGCCCGGCGGAAGTTCACCACCGGGCACCCTCCGTGGTCGCGGACCGGCTGCCCCGTGTCAGCTGCCTCCGCCACCACATCCACCGCCGCCCCCGCAGGACGACCCCCCGCCCCCGCAGGACGAGCCGCCCCCGTCACCGGCCCACCAGCCACCGCCGACCGTGCCTCCGTGGGCGCCGGAGGCCGAGCGCGACCGGCGCCGGCTCCTCCCCCCGCCCGCCGCGCCGACCGCGATCAGGAATCCCACCAGCACGATCAGACCACTGGCGATCAGAGCCATCACCATGTGCGTCACCTTCCCCCGTGTCGTACGTGTGAGGGGGATGCCCCCGCCCACACCCCTCCCAATCCGAATTGAGGAAGTCCAGAGGTTCAGCCGCAGGACGACCCGCCTCCGCCGCCGCACGAGGAACCGGTGCCACCCCCGCACGACGACCACCCGGAGGAGGACGACGACGAGGACGGCGAAGAAGAAGAGGAAGACGAGGAGCCGCCCGCCCACCAGCCGCCGCGCCTCTTCCGCCGGCCCCCTCCGGCCACCGACCCGGCCACCGACCCGGCCACGATGGCGCCGACCACCAGGAAGAACAACGCCTCGAAGACCCCTGCCTCGATCACGGCCCCCACCTGCCCTCACTCAGAACGCCCGTATGTGCGGCAGGGAGATCCCCCAGGTGATCACGCCCCAAAGCGCACTTGAGGAACTCCAGAGCTTCGCCCCAGGATGGCCGCCATGAAACGACCGCCGCTCAACCGCCGCCTCGCCGAGTTCGGAACGACGATCTTCGCGGAGATGTCGGCCCTCGCCGTCTCCACCGGCTCGGTCAACCTGGGCCAGGGCTTCCCCGACACCGACGGCCCCGACCGGATCGCCGAGGCGGCCGTCCGGGCCATCCGGGACGGCAGGGGCAACCAGTACCCGCCCGGCCCCGGCGTCCCCGAGCTGCGCACCGCCGTCACCGACCACCAGCGCGAGCGCTACGGCCTGGCGTACGACCCCGACACCGAGGTCCTCGTCACGGCGGGCGCCACCGAGGCGATCGCCGCCGCCCTGCTCGGACTCGTCGAGCCGGGCGACGAGGTGATCGCGCTGGAGCCGTACTACGACTCGTACGCCGCCTGCGTCGCCATGGCGGGCGGCACTCGCGTCCCGGTCACCCTGCGTCCGCGCGGCGGCCGGTTCGTCCTCGATCTGGACGAGCTGCGGGACGCCGTCACCGACCGCACCCGCCTCATCCTGCTCAACACTCCGCACAACCCCACCGGCACCGTCCTCACCCGCGAGGAACTGGCCGCCATCGCCGCGCTCGCCGTCGAACGCGACCTGCTCGTGGTCACCGACGAGGTGTACGAGCACATCGTCTTCGACGACTCCGAGCACATCCCCATCGCCACGTTCCCCGGCATGCGCGAGCGCACGGTCACCATCTCGAGCGCGGGCAAGACCTTCTCGTTCACCGGCTGGAAGGTCGGCTGGGCCACCGGTGCGCAGGGACTCGTGACCGCCGTCCGGACCGCCAAGCAGTACCTGACCTACGTCAGCGCGGGCCCCTTCCAGTACGCGATCGCCGAGGCGCTGCGCCTGCCGGACGCGTACTTCGACGGCTTCCGCGCCGACCTCCAACGCAAGCGCGACCTGCTCGCCGACGGCCTGCGAGCGGCCGGGTTCCAGGTCTACCAGCCCCAGGGCACGTACTTCATCACCACCGACGTCACCCCCTTCGGCGAGAAGGACGCCTACGCCTTCTGCCGCGCCCTCCCCGAACGCTGCGGCGTCGTTGCCATCCCCAACTCCGTCTTCTACGACGACCCCGACGCCGGCCGCAGCCAGGTCCGCTTCACCTTCTGCAAGAAGAACGACGTCCTTCAGGAGGCGGCCAGCCGCCTGCGACGCTTGACGAGAACTGGCCCCACAGCCGCTTCGTCCGACATGCCGGGCACACCGCGAGATCGCGAAGCCGACTGAAGTGCTGTCCCGCCTGACGAACACACAGGAAGGCCCTACTCTCGTGGCGTGGACGCGATAGCGGTCGAACTCCTGATGGCCCTCGCGGGTGGTACCGCCGGGGCCGCCGGGCAGGGGGCGTGGCAGTCGCTGTGCGCGCTGGTGCGGCGACGGCCCGCGGCGCACAGTGACGGAGACGAGGACGCGCAGGGAGTCACCGGGCAGCGGGAGCTGGAGGAGTTGCGGGCCTCGCCCGACGACACCGAGAGGGCGCGTGCCCTCGCCCGGGCGCTCGCGGTACGGGCGCGACAGGACGCCGAGTTCGGCCAGGAGCTGGACGCCTGGCGGAACCGACACGGGGGAGGCAGCGTGAACATGGGGATCTACGGCGGCACCCAGGGAACGGTGGTGCAGGCACAGCACATAGGAACGCTGAACGTCGGCAGGCCCGAGCGGCCGGGGGCAGACGGCTGACGGCAGGGGAACGGGGGTGCTCCGCCGCAGGCCGCCCGCTCAGGTGCGCCAGGAAGTGTCCGGGGGCCGGCAGGGGACGGTCATCCAGGCCGGAACCGTCGAGCGACTGAACCTCTACGTGCGGATCGGCGCTCCGGGGCTGCTCGCGGTGCTCGGAGTCGTACTGCTGCTGCACCGACCCGAGTTACCGGTGCCGGACGGCTGGGGACTCGGCCCGGTGTGGGCGGGGTGGCTGTGCCTGGGGGCCGCACCGGTGCTGTGGGCGGCGGTACGGCTCCTCAGCGCGCTGCGGCGGCGCCGCGAGGCGATCTGGGGTTCCGCGCGCGTGCTCGACGAGGCCGCCGACGACGTCGCCGAGGCACTGTTGCGGCAGTACGAGGACGACGACCGGCTGCGGCAGGCCGACGACCCGCAGACGCTCGACATACTGTGGCGGGGGCCGGCAGACGGGCCGGGCGAGCACGAGCGTTCCATCGCCGACTACTTCGAGGATTCCGCCACGGTTCCCGACCGGAGGCTCGTCGTGCTCGGGCCGGCCGGAGCCGGGAAGTCCGTTCTCGTACTGCGGCTCGCCCGGGACCTGCTGCGGCGGCGGGCGGGCCGGGCGGCGGGGAGCGGCGCGGCCGGGCCCGTGCCGGTCGTGGTGCCGCTCGCCTCCTGGAACACCGGTCAAGGCCTTGAGGCATGGGCGGCCGGGCAGCTCTCGGCCGAGCACCCGCAGGCGTGCGCGCCGGTACCAGGGGCGTCGCCGGAGCGGATGGCCGCGCTTCTGGTGGACACCGGGCGGGTGCTGCTCGTGCTCGACGGTTTCGACGAACTGCCGGAGGCGGCCCGGGAAGTGGCCTTCGCCGAGCTGCGCGCCATGCCCGAGTCCCGGCCCTTCGTCCTGACCAGCCGACCCGAGGAGTACGGAGAGCGGGTGCCCGCCGACTCCGACTTCCTGCGTACGGAGATCCGGCTCGAGCCCCTGACCCCACAGGCGATCAGCGACTACCTGAGCGCGGGCGGGCGCAGAGCACGTTGGCGGAACGTGGTCGGCCGGCTGACGGAGGAGGAGCCCGGCCGCTCGCCCGAAGCGCGGCTGCTGCTGCGAGCGCTGGACGTACCCCTGATGGTCGGGCTCGCGCGGACCGCGTACGGACCGGACGACGAGGACCGGCACCCTGACGAGTTGGTCGAACCGGGGCGGTTCGCCGGCGTCGGTGAACTGCAGCGCCATCTGTACGCCGCCTACCTCGACGCCGTCTACAACCCCTCGCGGTCGTGGCGGGAGCTGCACGGCGGCAGCTCGCCCGACGAGGCCCGCAAGTGGGCCGGGTTCCTGGCGGCGCGGATGCAGGCGGCGGGGCTGACGGAGTTCGCCTGGTGGGAACTCGACCGGGAGGTGCCGTGGTGGGTGCGGACACTCGGGCTCGTGCCCGCGTTCGTGGTTGCCGGGGTCTGTCTGTACCTGACGGGGTTCGGGGAGCCGTGGTGGCAGCAGCACCTGGCGGACGTGCCGCTGTGGGGCGGCTTCGCCGCCGCGGCGGCGTTCGCATGGGGCTTCGCCGGGATCTCGACGGCCAGGGGCCAGGGCGGGTGGCGGCTGCCGCCGCACCGGTTCACCGGGCTGTCGACCCGTCGGCTGCTGGCGGCACTGCGACGGCGTGGCGTGCGCTGGGCCGTGGGCGTGATAGGCGGCGGTCTCGCAGCGGGCTGGACGACGGCCCTGGTGCGGGGCTCGGTACCGGGAGCGGTGGGCATGGCGCTGGCCAGCGCGGTTGTGCTACTGGCGGCCGTCGTCCACCTGCTTGGGGCTGTGTGGCTGACCGCCGACACGGCGCTCGCCGACTCGCCGGAGGGGTTGCTGCGGGCCGACCGGCGCGGCGTACTCACGCTGGGACTGCTCGACCCGCTGCGGAACCGACCGCCCGGCTCTCCACACGCGCTGTTGACGCTGCCCGCGCCGATGCTCCTGTGGTGGCAGGTGTTCGGGCCGGGGCGGCACTACGTCTCCGCCTGCGACTGGATTGTCGTCGTGGTCGGGTCGTTGGTGAGCTGGCTGCTGTACGACATGGCCGTCTCAGCCTGGGGCCGGTACACCGTGGCGCGGCTCTGGCTCGCGGCGGGCGGGAAGCTGCCCCGGCGGTTCATGGCGTTTCTGCGGGACGCGCACCGGCGCGGGGTGCTGCGCCAGGCCGGTGGCTTCTACCAGTTCCGGCACATCGAGCTGCGGGACCGGCTTGCCGAGGACGTTTCCGCACATGGCGCGGACGGCGGAGGGGGTTCCGGCGACGGCCGTCGCCCTGGACGGGTCCGGGGCAGGGTGGACAAGTCCCTTGAGTGGGTGCTCGATGCGTGCGGGACTGTGGCGGCACTACTGCTGTGCAGTGGGGTGCTGGGCATGGCCCCCACCCTGCCCGTTCAGGGGCTGCCCGGCGCGTGCTCGCTGCTCGACGAGCGGGACTTGAGGCAGGTCATGTCCGACGGAGTCGCGCAGCCGCACGACAACGGCACTCGCTGCTCGGTCACCGAGCAGGCGCCCTTCGCCCCGCAGGCACGGATCGACCTCTCGGCCCAGTGGTACCGGACGAGCGTGCGGTGGGATGGTGTCCAGGAGGCCAAGGCTCGGTTCGACTTGGGCAGGAAGGGGACGGCCGAGCACGTTGCGCTGCACGGCCTCGGAGATGAGGCGTACGCCGTCTTCCTGCGGTCGAGCATCTGGAAGGGTGTCGAAGGGGACGTGCCGCCGTGGCAGGCGATGCTGGTGGCGCGCCACGGCAACGCGGTGATCAGCATGGAGTACGGCGAGGAGTTCGCCACCAAGCAGCGCATCACCGCTGTGGCCGAGACCCTTTTCCGCCGGGCGTTGCGCGCCGCAGGACCGCAGTGGACCGAGAGTGACACGGGTGTGGATGCGGACCTGGCCGACCTGCCGAAGACCCGCATACCCGAGGAAGGCCGACACCGCTTCTCCTACTATCGGCGCGAGTGGCGGGGGTCCGTGCACGGCGCGACCTGGAAGGGCCAGGAGCGCTCATACCTGTGGCGGTTGCGGAACTTCCCCTTCGCCTTCCGCGCTCCGACGCAGATCGACTGCGGCTTGGGACTCCGTTCAACTGACGACGAGACCGGGCTGACCGTGCGCGAATGCGAGCCACCGGGTCAACCCGAGGACGCCGTCCTGCCTTCGCCCGACATACGTATCGAGCTCGCCCAGGTCTACTGTGGCCGCGACTGCGACCGCGAGGACAGAGACGTCCTGCTGCGGGGCGAGCGCAGGTCCCGTTCGGCGGAAGCCGACTGGAAGAACGCCGGCATCGGGGCGTCGTACGCCATCCGGGAGACGGCGGGCGCAGAAGACCGTTACGAAATGCTGCTGTGGCGGCCCTTCGCCTATCGGGGTGAAGACGGGAAGTGGGTCGAGTTCCTGCTGTGGGTCGGCGTGGAAACCTCGGAAAGGGAGAAGCAGCTGGCGCAGAAGATCGTCAACGACATCTTCACGCAGACCGGCGGCAACCAGTAGCCGTCACTCGGCCGGGCTTGGCAGGGCGCGGTTCCCCGCGATCGGTCGCCGAGGACCGGCCGCACGGGGAGTCCTGCGTCAGCGGGCGTTCGCCTCGGGCTCCGGGCGCGGGAGTTCGTCGAGGTCGAGGGTGAAGGTGCGGCCGTCCGCCAGGGGGATGGGGAGCTTGCCCGTGCCGTACTTGTGCGTGTGTGCCGCGATGTAACCGGCGTCGGTCGGCTCGGTGTGGAGGACGACCTCCTGGGCGTAGGGGTCCACCACCAGGTAGATCGGGATGCCGTAGCGACCGTACTTCGCGGTGCAGTCGTCGTAGTCCTTGCGCGCGGAGGAGGTCGAGACGACCTCGGAGATCAGCAGGACGTCTTCGAAGCTGTAGCGCTTGCCCTCCCGGCGGGCGTCCTCACGAAGGATCGCCAGATCGGGGGCGGAGTTCTCGTCAGCCGGGAAGTCGATGTAGACATCGGAGGTGACCTTCGCGTGACGACCGAGGGCGAGAGCGGAGTCGATCTGCAACGATCGGATGGTGCTGGAGTGCTCTTCACTCCGCGGAGTCATGATCACCTTTCCGTCGGCCCCGAACAGGACCGTGTACCCCTTGGGGAACTCGGTGCGCACGATCGCGTCGACGCTCATGGACGGCTCCTTCCCGTGTGCGGTCAGGATACGACGGACAGTGCCGCGTCACCGAGCCCGACGTACACGTGCGGGCTCGGTCCGGGCAGGTCCCGCGGCCGCCCCGGCTCGTACTTCCGCGCGACACACGAATAGACGCACGAACAAGGAGTCGGCTGGGTCACCGCCGCGCCCGAGCCGACCACCGCCGTGCGCGCGGCGAAGCAGTACCTGACCTACGTCTCCGCCGGGCCGTTCCAGCACGCGGTCGCCGAGGCGCTGCGCCTGCCGGACACGTACTTCACCAGGCTCCGCGACGACCTGCGGGCCAAACGGGACCTGCTCGCCGACGGGCTCACGCGGGCGGGCTTCGAGGTGTTCCGGCCGCAGGGCACGTACTTCGTCACCACCGGCATCCGCCCGCTGGGGGAGCGCGACGGCGTCGCGTTCTGCCGCGCGCTGCCCGGTCGCTGCGGTCTCGTGACGATCCCGCACGCGGTCTTTTACGACCACCGCGAACAGGGCGCGCCGTTGGTGAGGTTCGCGTTCTGCAAGCGGACGGAGGTGCTCCAGGACGCGGTGAAGCGACTGGCGGGTCTCTAGCGCTTCCGGGGCGCCCTGTCACGGCGACACGCGCGCGTGCGGGGCCCGGCGGAAGGACCACCCGGGCGGGCTGCCAGCGGTCGCGCCGGGCCGGGCCGGCGCCCAAGGTCGGGGTGACCGTTCACGCGCGCACGGAGGTGCACCCTGTCCGCCGAGACCTTCGACCACGTGTCAGCCGCGGCGACCGCCCGTCCGGTGCCGGGGTGGCGCGCGGCGCTGTACCGCGCGGCACCGGCGCTGGGCCTGTTCGCCGCCGCCCGGCTCACCGGGATGCTGGTGATGGCGCTGTGGGCATGGCACACCGGCCGCTCGCCGCGCGCCCTGCTGGCCCTGTCCTGGGACTCGGACTGGTACCTGGGGATCGCCGCGCACGGCTACGGCACGACCCTGTACTGGCCCGACGGCGTCGTCCAG
The DNA here is from genome assembly GCF_039532985.1 of Streptomyces gobitricini. Taxonomy (NCBI): domain Bacteria; kingdom Bacillati; phylum Actinomycetota; class Actinomycetes; order Kitasatosporales; family Streptomycetaceae; genus Streptomyces; species Streptomyces gobitricini. The sequence goes on from NZ_BAAASR010000005.1 coordinate 24,197, forward strand.
TCGGACCTGGCGTTCTTCCCGCTCTACCCGGCCCTCGTCCGGGTGGTGGCCACCGTGCTGCCGGTGGCGGGCGGGACGGCGGGCCTGCTGGTGTCCTGGACGGCGGCGGGAGCCGCGGCCTGGGGGATCTTCCTCGTCGGCGAGCGGCTGTACGGGCGGGGCGTCGCCACCGCGCTGGTGCTGCTGTGGGGCCTGCTGCCGCACTCGATCGTGCTGTCCATGGCGTACACCGAGCCCCTGCTGACGGCGTTCGCCGCCTGGTCGCTGTACGCGGTGCTCACCCGCCGCTGGCTGTGGGCGGGCGCGCTGGCGGCGCTGGCGGGCGCGGCGCGGCCGAACGGGATCGCGGTCGCGGCGGCGGTGGGCGCGGCCGCCGTCTTCGAGGCGTACCGCCTTATCCGGAGTGAGCGCCGCACCGACTGGCGACTGTGGGCCGGGGCGTCGGCGGCGCCGGCCGGCTGGGTGGGGTACGTGCTGTGGGTCGGGGTGCGCAAGGGCGATCCGCTGGGCGGGTACTTCGCCGTGCAGGCCGGCTGGACGTCCCGGTTCGACTTCGGGGCGGGCACCTTCGCCTTCGTCCGCAGGGTGGTGACCCGGCCGATGGACCTGGGCTTCACGAGCGCCCTGCTCATCACCGCGGCGGCGGTGGTGCTGTTCGTGCTGTTCGCGCTGGAGCGGCCGCCGCTGCCCCTGTTGGTGTACACGGCGGTGCTGGTGGTGATCGCGGTGGGCGGCTCCGGATTCTTCGAGTCCAAGCCGCGCTTCCTGCTGCCGGCGTTCCCGCTGCTGGTGCCGGTGGCGTGCGCACTGCGCAGAGCCCGGCCGAAGGCGGCGGCCGTGGTGGTCGCCGCCCTGGCCGGGCTCTCGTACGGCTACGGGACGTACCTGCTGACGCTCGCCCCGATGGCGCTGTAGTCGTTCAGGCCTCGTCGCCGGGCTTCTCGTCGCCCTCGGTCTCCAGGCCGAACTGCTCCACGAGCCACTTGTCGAACTCGATGGACGCGCGTACCCAGCTGACCGTCGACTGCACGAAGTGCTCGAGGCTGACGCCGGTGCCGATCAGCATCTGCGCCTCGCCGATGAGGCGCACGGTCGCGCCGCCCTGCTCGTCCTCGTGGAGGTGCGTGTAGACCTTGGGCCACAGGGTGCGGCGGTTCCAGTCGTCGATCGTCTCCAGGATCTGCGCGCGGTTCTCGACCGGGTGCGGGCGGTCGTAGAAGGTCCGCACGGAGAAGACCTGCTGCTCCTCCTCGCCGCGGAACATGAAGTACGTGCGGAATTCCTCCCACGGCGCCGCGAGGTCACCCTCGTCGTCGACGACGTACTTCAGCTCCATCTGCTCCAGGAGCTGCTTGACGAGGTCCTGGTCCGGGACGACGGGGCCCGCCGGTCCCTCGGCCTGCTGGGGCTCGGGCTGGCCACCGAAATTCGGAATCGAGCCGGGGTCGATGCTCACCGTGAAATTCCCTTCGAACGATTCCTGCCATCCTCTCCCATCCCCGGCCGTCAGTGGCAACCCCGGACACGGGCGATCCGCTGCCGGCGGACAGACCGGCCGACGGGTACGAGGGCGGGGGCGCCGCCCTCGTACCGGCCCGGCTCCCGGCGGGTGGCGCCGCTACCCCGCCCGCTCCACGGTCAGGCCGTCCTCGGAGCGGTCCACGCGGACGGTGTCGCCGTCCTGGACCTCGCCCGCGAGGATCTCCTTGGCGAGGCGGTCGCCGATGGCCGTCTGGACCAGGCGGCGCAGCGGACGGGCGCCGTACGCGGGGTCGAAGCCCTCGACGGCGAGCCACTCCAGGGCGGCCGGGGTGACGTCCAGGGTGAGCCGGCGCTCGGCGAGGCGCTTGGCCAGGCGGTCGATCTGGAGGCCCGCGATGTGGGCGAGCTGGTCCCGGTCGAGCGCCGAGAAGACCACGATGTCGTCGAGGCGGTTGAGGAACTCCGGCTTGAAGGAGGCCCGGACCACTTCCAGCACCTGCTCCCTCTTCTGCTCCTCCGGGGCGACCGGGTCCATCAGGAAGTGGCTGCCCAGGTTGGAGGTGAGGATGAGGATGGTGTTGCGGAAGTCGACCGTGCGTCCCTGACCGTCGGTCAGGCGGCCGTCGTCCAGCACCTGGAGCAGGATGTCGAAGACCTCCGGGTTGGCCTTCTCCACCTCGTCGAGCAGCACCACGCTGTAGGGGCGGCGGCGCACCGCCTCGGTGAGCTGGCCGCCCTCCTCGTACCCGACGTAGCCGGGAGGGGCGCCGACGAGCCGGGCGACGCTGTGCTTCTCGCCGTACTCGCTCATGTCGATGCGGATCATGGCCCGCTCGTCGTCGAAGAGGAAGTCGGCGAGGGCCTTGGCCAGCTCGGTCTTGCCGACGCCGGTGGGGCCGAGGAAGAGGAACGAGCCGGTGGGCCGGTCGGGGTCGGAGATCCCGGCCCGGGTGCGGCGCACGGCGTCCGAGACCGCCCGCACGGCCTCGCCCTGGCCGATCAGGCGGCGGCCGATCTCGTCCTCCATGCGCAGCAGCTTCTGCGTCTCGCCCTCCAGCAGGCGCCCGGCCGGGATGCCGGTCCAGGAGCCGACGACGTCGGCGATGTCGTCGGCGCCGACCTCGTCCTTGACCATGGTGTCCTTGGCGGCCTCCTGCTCGGCCTCGCTGGCCGCCTCCAGTTCCCGCTCCACGGCCGGGATCTCGCCGTAGAGCAGCTTGGAGGCGGTGTCGAAGTCGCCGTCGCGCTGGGCGCGCTCGGCCTGGCCGCGCAGGTCGTCCAGCTGCTCCTTGAGTTCACCGACGCGGTTGAGGCCCTGCTTCTCCTTCTCCCAGCGGGCGGTCAGGCCGCGCAGCTCCTCCTCCTTGTCGGCGAGGTCGCGGCGCAGCTTCTCCAAGCGCTGTACGGAGGCGGGGTCGGACTCGCTCTTCAACGCCAGCTCCTCCATGCGGAGGCGGTCGACGGCGCGCTGGAGCTCGTCGATCTCGACGGGCGAGGAGTCGATCTCCATCCGGAGCCGGGACGCGGCCTCGTCGACGAGGTCGATGGCCTTGTCCGGCAGGAAGCGGGAGGTGATGTACCGGTCGGAGAGCGTGGCCGCCGCGACGAGCGCGGAGTCGGCGATCTGGACCTTGTGGTGGGCCTCGTAGCGGCCCTTGAGACCGCGGAGGATCGCGATGGTGTCCTCGACGGTCGGCTCGGCGACCAGGACCTGCTGGAACCGGCGCTCCAGGGCCGGGTCCTTCTCGATGCGCTCGCGGTACTCGTCGAGGGTGGTCGCGCCGACCATGCGCAGCTCGCCGCGGGCCAGCATGGGCTTGAGCATGTTGCCGGCGTCCATGGCGGAGTCGCCGCCCGCGCCCGCGCCGACGACCGTGTGCAGCTCGTCGATGAACGTGATGATCCGGCCGTCGCTGGCCTTGATCTCGGACAGGACGGTCTTCAGCCGCTCCTCGAACTCGCCCCGGTACTTGGCGCCCGCGACCATGGCGCCGAGGTCCAGGGCGACCAGGCGCTTGTTCTTCAGGCTCTCGGGGACGTCGCCCTTGACGATGCGCTGGGCGAGGCCCTCGACGACGGCGGTCTTGCCGACGCCGGGCTCGCCGATGAGCACCGGGTTGTTCTTGGTACGCCGGGACAGCACCTGCACCACGCGGCGGATCTCCTGGTCCCGGCCGATGACCGGGTCGAGCTTGCCGTCGCGGGCGGCGGCCGTGAAGTCCGTACCGAACTTCTCCAGCGCCTTGTACTGGCCCTCCGGGTCCGGTGTGGTCACGCGGCGCCCTCCCCTCGTCTCCTCGAACGCCTCCAGCAGCTTCCCGGCACTGGCGCCCTGCCGTTCCAGCACCTCGCCCGCCCGGCCGCCCTTGGCGGCGATGCCGATGAGCAGGTGCTCGGTCGACAGGTACTCGTCGCCCAGCTCCTTGGCCCGCCGTGAGGCGTCGGCGATGACGGCGAGCATCTCGCGGTTGGGCTGGGGCGGGGCGACGGTGGAGCCGGTGACGCTGGGCTGGGCGGCGAGCACGCGCTCGGCGTCGGAGCGCACGGCGGTCTGGTCGGCGTCGACGGCGGCGAGCAGGTCGACGATGTTCTCGTTGTCCTGGCCCGCGAGCAGCGCGAGCAGCAGGTGCGCGGGGGTCAGGTCCGGGTGTCCTTCGGACACGGCGCGGCTGGTCGCGGCGTTCAGCGCATCCCGGCTCTTGTTGGTCAGCTCGGCGTCCACGGGCGGTCTCTCCTCCTCGGTGCTGCGGGGTTCCCACGGGTATGACTCGTCCAACGTACGTAAAGTTGAGTCTATTCCACTCAAGAGTGGTTCGGGACACCCGGCGCCGGTAGGTTCGCGAGCATGGCCATCGACCCCCGCGATCCCGACACCTCGTATCTCGCCTTCTGGCGCGAGTACCACATGTGCACCCTCACCACGCCCCGGCCGGACGGCACACCGCATGTCGTCGCGGTGGGGGTCACCTACGACCCCGAGGGCGGCGAGAAGGGCATCGCCCGGGTGATCACCAACAGGCACAGCCGCAAGGTCGCCAACGTCCTCGCCGCGGGCCCCGGGGGCGCGCGGGTGGCGGTCTGCCAGGTCGACAAGGGGCGCTGGGCGACGCTGGAGGGCGTGGCGAGGATCCGTACGGAGCCGGAGGCCGTCGCGGACGCGGTGGAGCGCTACGCGGCCCGCTACGGCCGCATGCCGGCGCCGAACCCGGACCGGGTCGTCATCGAGATCGCCCTAACCCGGGCGATGGGGCGCGCGTAGCGCCCCGGGGCGTACTGGGCGCTCCAGGACGTACAGGGCTGCTCCGGCGCGCACAGGGAGGGCCGTGGGCGTACAGGCAGCGCCCTGGGCGCACAGGGAGGGCCCGCTGCTCGTACGCGGACAGCACAGCGGCGCCATCGTGTTCAGGTCCACGATGGCGCCGCTGTGTGGGGGAAGCACCTGGGCGATCTACAACGACGGGGGAATCGCTCAGGCGCTGCGGGGGGTGGCGGTGGTGGTCTCCGGCTCGACCAGCTGGTGATCACGCTGGTCGAGGTTGACGAAAATCATGCCGTACCTGATGGCGCACCGGACGGGCTGCGGAGCTCCGCGGGGCCGCCGGAGGCATCGGTACGCTCGGATGTCCTCGTCGTCTCCGCGCGTGATGACGATCGGCTCCCCGAAGAGGGTGACCATCAACGAATCGCCACTGTGCGGCACAGCTGTGACGAGGTCGATGAAATGCCACCCGGACCGGTAAGCGGATGCCATCTCGCGCCGGAAGCGCGAGTCGTCGGGAACGTTCATGCGCCGAGGACGTGCCAGCCAGGATCGGAATCGGCCGGGCCCGACGGCGCGGGCGCGGCGTGCCAGCCGGGGTCCTGCGGCGTGGTCACGGCGGTCCCGGGTGCCGCGTGCCAGCCCGGATCCTCGGCCACCCCCAGAACCCCTACCGCACCGGCAGCGATGAACGCACTGGCAACCACTGCGCGTATGAGTCTCTTCGTCATCACCGAGCAACCTCACTTGAAGGCAACGTCTCTTTCCAACCCCCGCGGGTACGACGATTGCTCACTCTCCACGCTTCCACCACCTACGGCAGGCATCATGTTCCTGAGATGCAGGAGCCTGGGGGTGTACAGATGAGTGCGAAGTGGGACAAAGAGGGGCACCCCCATTCCCACACAGAGTTGTGCGAGGCGGGTTCCGAGCTCTACGCCAACGCCTTGCGCAGTGGACGAATACCCCGGTCAGAGGCGGATGAGGTGCCGTGCCTCCTCGACCTGGCGCTGCTCCACCCCGACCCGGACGACGCCCAGTGGCTCCGTCCCGTCCCGCCTTCCTCGGCGCTCGCGCAACTGCTCCAGCCCATCGAGCGCGAGATCCTGGAGCGTAGACGCCTCACCGTCGAACTGTCCGACGCGTTCGAGCCATTCATGGCCATCAGCGCCCAGAACGCCCCCACCACACACGCCATCACCGTGCTCGAGGGCCTCAACCGGATCAACGCCACCCTGGACCGCGTCATATCCGGCTGCGAGAAGGAACTGCTGACCGTGCAACCGGGCGGCGGACGCCCCGCCCAGGCACTGAGCGAGGCGCTGCGCCGCGTGCAGCCCCTGCTCGGCCGGGGCGTGCGGATGCGTACGCTCTACCAGCACACGGCGCGGCACACCGAGTTGACGCTGACGTACCTCGAACACGTGGGCCCCGAAGTGCAGGTGCGCACCCTGGAACAGATCATCGACCGGCTGATCATCGTCGACCGCGAAGTCGCCTTCGTACCGGCGCGCAGCGACCGCCAGGTCGCCCTGGAGCTGCGCCACCCCGGCCTGGTCGCCTACCTCGCCGGAGTCTTCGACCAGTTCTGGCAACTGGCCGTACCCATCAACGAGCAGATCCCGTACGACCTGAAGTCGGACGGCATCAGCGGAGTCCAGCGCTCCATCGCCAAGCTCCTCGTCGAGGGCCACGTCGACGAGGCGATCGCCCGCCGCCTCGGCATGAACGTACGGACCTGCCGCGCCCACATCGCCAAGCTGGCGGCCGTCCTCGGCAGCGGGAGCCGCGCGCAACTGGGCTACCTGATCGCCCGGTCCGGCATCCTGGAGCAGGACCACTGACCATGCGCGACCACTTCCCCGCCACACCGGACGTGGAGCTCCGCTCCGGCGACGGCACGCTCGACGTCACGGGCCCCGGCCTCCCCCACGTACGGCTCGTCAGGACCACCGGTACGGAACCCGACCCGCACATCCCGATCGGCACCCGCGACCCCGCCCTGCTGACGCTCACCGTCGACGGCCGGCCCGCCCGGATCTCGCCCGCCAAGGGACGGCTGTCCCGGCGCTCCTACCGTGTCGACGCCCGGGTCGGCGGCGTCCGCTACCGGCTGGTGCCCTGCGGCAACGAGGAGAGCCGGCTGCTGCGCGACGGCCGCCGGCTCGGCGAGCTGGAGTCCTCCGGCGACGGCCGCGTCACCGCCGACTGGGACGAGAACGCCACCGTGCCGGCCCAGGGCGTCGCCGTCGGCACCGCCCTCGCGGCGGCCTTCGGGACGGGCGCCCGGCCGATGTGGGAGACGACGCTGGACGTGCTGGGCGAACTGATCCCCTAGCCCCGGCCCAGGTCGTGCGGCTTCCAGGGCGTGACCTCCACGACGCCCGTGTTGCCGAGGTCCACCGGGCCGTCCGGGGTGACCGTCTGGGCCGCCACACCGGGGGCGGGGGTCACCCGGAGGTACGCGCCGTTCGTCGCCACGACGTCGGTGCGGGTCACCGTGTTGCGCCAGACCACCGACGCCACGGCCTGCTCGCCGGGCGCCAGGACGAACGTCGAGGGCTTGGCGGTGGTGTCGACGTGCGACCCGTCGCGGACGGTGACGTCCAGCTTCTCCCGCCGCTCGCCGAGGACGTCCAGGGCGGGGTACCCGCTCACCTCGAACGGCTCCGCGCCGCAGTTGAGCAGCGTCAGCCCCATCGCCCGCAGCCCCGTCGCGGCGTCGGTCATCCCCGGCACGACACGGACACCGGAGGCCGGACAGCCGGCGGCCTCCCCCGCCGGGGACGAGGCGCGGTCCGAAGGACGGGGCGGCGCCCCCGGCGGGGACGGCGCGGCCGGGGCCGCCGTGATCCGTTCCGGCAGCGGCGCGTCGCCCGTCTCGTCGTCGCACCCCACCGCGAGCGCGGACAGCGCCACCAGAGTCGCTCCGACACGCAGCCGGCCTCGTGAGGTCCCCCGAGTCATACGCACCCCCGGATCATCGCACGCGCGTACGACGAGAAGGCCCCCTCCGCCGGGCGGAGGGGGCCTTCCCCCGTGCGTCAGGTGTGCTCGCCGCGCTTGGGCGGCCGCCACACCACCAGCGCGCCCGCCTGCTGGACGTCCTGGTACGGCACCAGGTCGCGCCGGTACGAGGCGTGCACCTGCGCCTCTCGCTGCCGCATCGCCACCGCCGCGCCCTCGACCGCCGCCGTCAGCTCGGCCACCCGGGACTGGAGGGCGGCGACCTGGTTCTCCAGCTCGATGATCCGCTTGATGCCCGCCAGGTTGATGCCCTCGTCCTGCGACAACTGCTGGACCTGCCGCAGCAGGTCGATGTCGCGGGCCGAATACCGCCGGCCCCGCCCGGCCGTACGGTCCGGCGAGACCAGGCCCAGCCGGTCGTACTGGCGCAGGGTCTGCGGGTGCAGTCCGCTGAGCTGGGCCGCCACCGAGATGACGTACACCGGTGTCTCGTCGGTCAGCTCGTACGGATTGCGGCGACGTCCGTCCATCTCAAGCCCCCTTCGCGGCCTGGAACAGCTCGGCCCGCGGGTCCTCGCCCGCCGTGGCCTCCCGGTACGTTTCGAGCGCCTCGCGCGCCTTGTCGCCCAGGTCCTTGGGCACGGCCACCTCGACGGTGACGAGCAGGTCCCCGCGCGTACCGTCCTTGCGGACCGCCCCCTTGCCACGGGCGCGCATGGTCCGGCCGTTGGGCGTACCGGCCGGGATCTTCAGGGTGACTGCGGGCCCGCCGAGGGTGGGCACCTTGATCTCGCCGCCGAGCGCCGCCTCGTCGAACGTGACGGGCACGGTGACGGTCAGGTTGTCGCCCTTGCGGCCGAAGACCGGGTGGGCGCCGACGTGCACCACCACGTACAGGTCGCCGGCCGGGCCGCCGCGCTCGCCGGGCGCGCCCTTTCCGCGCAGCCGGATGCGCTGCCCGTCGGACACGCCCGCGGGGATGCGGACCTGCATGGTGCGGGACGACTTGGCTCGACCGCTGCCGTGGCAGACGTCGCACGGATCCTGGGCGATGAGCCCGCGGCCCTTGCAGTCCACGCACGGGTCGGTCAGCGAGAAGGAGCCGCTGCCGCCGCGCGAGACCTGGCCGGTGCCGACGCAGGTCGGGCACACGCGCGGCGTGCCGTTCTTGTCGCCGGTGCCCGAACAGGCCTTGCAGGGCTGCTGGCTGGACATCCGCAGCGGGACCGTGGCCCCGTCCACCGCCTCGGTGAAGCTGAGCGTCACCTCGGACTCGATGTCCTGGCCCCGGCGCGGCTGGGTGCGCGTGCCGGCGCCGCCCCGGTTGAACAGGCCGCCGAACACGTCCCCGAGACCGCCGCCGAAGCCGCCGGCCCCGCCGGCTCCACCGGCACCGCCCTGGGCGCCGCCGAAGAGGTCGCCGAGGTCGAAGTTGAACGTGCCGCCGGCGCCGGCGCCCGGACCCGCGCGGAAGCCACCGTTGCCGAACAGGGCGCGGGCGTCGTCGTACTCCTTGCGCTTCTTGGGGTCACCGAGGATGTCGTTCGCCTCGGAGATCTCCTTGAAGCGCGCCTCCGCGCCCGCGTCACCCTTGTTGGCGTCCGGGTGGAACTCGCGCGCGAGCTTCCGGTACGCCTTCTTGATCTCGGCCTCAGTGGCGTCCTTGGGGACGCCGAGAACCTTGTAGTAGTCCTTCTCCACGAAGTCCTTCGTGTTCATCGACGTCCCTCCTTCCGGTTACCTGTCAACGCGTCAGCCCTCCTCGGGGCCACCGCTCTCCTCGTCTGCCGGCTTCTGCTGCTCTTCCTTCGGCGCCTGGGCCGCCGGCGCGGCCCCGGGCTGGGGCTCGGCCACCGCGACACGGGCGGGCCTGATGGTCCGCTCCCCGATGCGGTACCCCGGCTGCAGGATCGCGACGCAGGTCGTCTCGGTGACGTCCGGCGCGTACGAGTGCATCAGCGCCTCGTGGATCGTCGGGTCGAAGGGCTCGCCCTCCTTGCCGAACTGCTGCAGGCCCATCTTGGCGGCGACCGTCTCCAGCGATTCGGCCACCGACTTGAAGCCGCCCACCAGCTCGCCGTGTTCACGGGCGCGGCCGATGTCGTCGAGCACCGGCAGGAGCTCGGTCAGGAGGTTCGCCACGGCGATCTCCTTGACCGTGACCCGGTCGCGCTCGACCCGGCGGCGGTAGTTCTGGTACTCGGCCTGGAGCCGCTGGAGGTCCCCGGTGCGCTCGCCTAGCGCGGTGCGGGCCTGGTCCAGCTGGGCCGTCAGGCCGGCGATCTGTGCGGTCTCGTCCCCTGCCGGGGCCGCCGGGCCCTCCTCCGCGGCGTTGGCGGAGGGAGCGGCGACGGCTTCGGCGGCGTCGTCGGGCGCGGCGCCGGAGGGGACGTCGGGCTTCTCCTCGAAGCCCGGGGTCTCCTCCGTCATGCGGCCCCCTTCGGCTTCTCGTCGTCGACGATCTCGGCGTCGACGACGTCGTCGTCACCGGCGGCACCCTGGGCGGCGCCCGGAGCCTCACCGGCACCGGCGGCCCCGCCCGCGGCCTGCGCGTCCGCGTACATGGCCTGGCCGAGCTTCTGGGAGACGGCCGCGACCTTCTCGGTGGCGGTGCGGATCTCCGCGGTGTCCTCGCCCTTCAGCTTCTCCTTGAGCTCGGCCACCGCCGTCTCGACCTCGGTCTTGACGTCGCCCGGAACCTTGTCCTCGTTGTCCTTGAGGAACTTCTCCGTCTGGTAGACGAGCTGCTCGCCCTGGTTGCGGCTCTCGGCGGCCTCGCGGCGCTTGTGGTCCTCCTCCGCGTACCGCTCGGCCTCCTCACGCATCCGGTCGACCTCGTCCTTCGGCAGCGAGGAGCCGCCGGTGACGGTCATCTTCTGCTCCTTGCCCGTGCCCAGGTCCTTCGCGGTCACGTGCATGATGCCGTTGGCGTCGATGTCGAAGGCGACCTCGATCTGCGGGACGCCGCGCGGGGCCGGCGGGAGGCCGGTCAGCTCGAACATGCCGAGCTTCTTGTTGTACGCCGCGATCTCGCGCTCACCCTGGTAGACCTGGATCTGCACGGACGGCTGGTTGTCCTCGGCCGTCGTGAAGATCTCGGACCGCTTGGTCGGGATCGTGGTGTTGCGCTCGATCAGCTTGGTCATGATGCCGCCCTTGGTCTCGATGCCGAGGGACAGCGGGGTCACGTCGAGGAGCAGGACGTCCTTGACCTCACCCTTGAGGACACCGGCCTGGAGCACGGCGCCGATGGCGACGACCTCGTCCGGGTTGACGCCCTTGTTGGCCTCGCGGCCACCGGTCAGCTCCTTGACGAGCTCGGCGACGGCCGGCATGCGGGTGGACCCGCCCACGAGGACGACGTGGTCGATCTCGGAGAGCTGGATGCCCGCGTCCTTGATGACGTTGTGGAACGGCGTCTTGCAGCGCTCCAGCAGGTCGGCGGTGAGCTGCTGGAACTGGGCGCGCGTGAGCTTCTCGTCCAGGTGCAGCGGGCCCTCGGCCGACGCCGTGATGTAGGGCAGGTTGATCGAGGTCTCGGTGGACGAGGACAGCTCGATCTTGGCCTTCTCGGCGGCCTCACGGAGGCGCTGGAGGGCCATCTTGTCCTTGGACAGGTCCACGCCGTGACCCGACTGGAACTGCTTGACCAGGTAGTCGACGACCCGCTGGTCCCAGTCGTCACCACCGAGGTGGTTGTCACCGTTGGTGGCCTTCACCTCGACGACGCCGTCGCCGATCTCCAGCAGCGAGACGTCGAAGGTGCCGCCACCGAGGTCGAAGACCAGGATGGTCTGGTCGTCCTTGTCGAGGCCGTACGCGAGCGCGGCGGCCGTCGGCTCGTTGACGATGCGCAGGACGTTGAGGCCCGCGATCTCACCGGCCTCCTTGGTCGCCTGGCGCTCGGAGTCGTTGAAGTACGCCGGGACGGTGATCACCGCGTCGGTGACCTTCTCGCCCAGGTAGGCCTCGGCGTCGCGCTTCAGCTTCTGCAGGATGAAGGCGCTGATCTGCTGCGGGTTGAAGTTCTTCCCGTCGAGCTCGATCTTCCAGTCCGTGCCCATGTGGCGCTTGACGGACCGGATGGTCCTGTCGACGTTCGTGACCGCCTGGCGCTTGGCCACCTCGCCGACGAGCACCTCGCCGTTCTTGGCGAAGGCGACGACGGACGGCGTGGTCCTGGCGCCCTCGGCGTTGGTGATGACGGTGGGCTCGCCGCCTTCCAGAACGCTGACGACGGAGTTAGTCGTGCCCAGGTCGATGCCGACCGCACGTGCCATTTTCGATTCCTCCAACTGACTTGAGTGGAACAGACTCAAGGATGCACGACCCGAGGACTGGAGTCAACAGAGTTGAGTCGGTCCCACTCAACTTGGCCGGCCGAACCCGCAGCAGTACGGCGCACGACCCGCCACGTACCCCGAACCACTACCACCTCATACACAACCGTGCGATCGTGCAAACAACGAAACAAAAGCCGCATTCCTCGCAAAGTTGTCAGGTGTGTGCCCCATGCGCCCCTCCCCACAGCTCCCCCACCCGAAGCGCGTCCTCGATCTGGCCCTCGGCTCCGCGCTGCTCACCCTCGCGGCCCCGCTGCTGCTCGTGGCCACCGTCGCCACCGCGCTGAGACGGCCGCCCGGCGGCGCCTTCGCCACCGGGACGAGAACCGGGCTGGGCGGCCGGCCCTTCACCCTGCGCTATCTGCCCGTCCGCCGCTTCCGCCTGGACGTGCTCTCCCGCCTGCCCCATGTCGTACGCGGTGAGATGTCCCTGGTCGGCCCGGCGCCACTGCCACCCGGCGACCCCGCGGCCGCCGCCCCCTGGCGCCACGGCGTGAAGCCGGGCCTCACCGGGCTGGCCCAGGTCCGGCGAACCTCCGCACTGCCCTGGGACGAACCCCTGCTGCTCGACCAGCACTATGTGGAGCACGAGTGGATCGGCCTGGACCTCGCGCTCCTGGCACGCACCCTGCGGACGCTGCGGACCCCGCACGGTCAGGCTCACCTGAGCGACGCAGATCACCGCCTGCGCGGCTACAGTGCGGCGGAATAAGTGGGTACGCTCAGCACGGATTGATTAAGTTACCGCTTAGTAGTAGTGCCTAAGCCCTCCCACCCTCGCAGGCCCGAGGAGCCTCCATGCAACTCGCCGCGATCATTGTGTCGCTGACCCTGACCGTGGTCGGCGTTGCGCTGCTCGCCCGCGCCATCGGTCAGTTCGTCCGCTACTTCAAGCTGGGCCAGCCGGTCCCCGCCGGCACCCGGACCGACAACCCCTACCAGCGCAGCGTCACTCTGGTCAGGGAGTTCCTCGGTCACACGCGGATGAACCGGTGGGGCATCGTCGGCATCGCCCACTGGTTCGTGGCGATCGGCTTCCTGACGCTGCCGCCGACGATCGTCACCGCGTACGGCCAGCTGTTCCAGGCCGACTGGACGCTGCCGGTGATCGGCGGCTTCCTGCCGTACGAGCTCTACATCGAGTTCATCGGCGCGATGACCACCCTCGGCATCGCCACGCTGATCGTCATCCGCCTGCTGAACCTGCCCTCGCGGCCGGGCCGCAAGTCCCGGTTCGCCGGCTCGAAGATGGGCCAGGCGTACTTCGTCGAGTACGTCATCCTCACCATCGGCCTCGCCATCTACGTACTGCGCGGCCTCGAGGGCGCCCTGCACCACGTCGACAGCTACGAGGCCGCGTACTTCGCCTCGTACCCGCTGGTCCTGGTCTTCAAGGGGCTCAGCGTGGGCGCGCTGCAGAACCTGGTCTACCTCTTCGCCATGATCAAGCTGAGCACCACCATGATCTGGATGATCACGGTCTCGCTCAACATCAACATGGGTGTGGCCTGGCACCGCTTCCTGGCGTTCCCGAACATCTGGTTCAAGCGGAACGCCGAGGGCTCCACCGCCCTGGGCGCGCTGCTGCCGATGACCTCCGGCGGCAAGGAGATCGACTTCGAGGACCCGGGCGAGGACGACGTCTACGGCGTCTCCCAGGTCGAGCACTTCTCCTGGAAGGGCATCCTCGACTTCTCCACCTGCACCGAGTGCGGCCGCTGCCAGTCGCAGTGCCCCGCCTGGAACACGGGCAAGCCGCTCTCCCCGAAGCTGCTGATCATGTCGCTGCGCGACCACGCGCACGCCAAGGCCCCGTACCTGCTCGCGGGCGGCGGGAAGACGATGGAGGGCGACGAGAAGGCCTCCGAGGAGGCCCTGAAGGACGTCCCCGCCACCGCCCTCGCCGAGGCCGAGCGCCCGCTGATCGGGACGCTGGAGGAGAACGGCGTCATCGACCCGGACGTGCTGTGGTCCTGCACCACCTGCGGCGCGTGCGTGGAGCAGTGCCCGGTCGACATCGAGCACGTCGACCACATCGTCGACATGCGCCGCTACCAGGTGATGATCGAGTCCGCGTTCCCCTCCGAGGCGGGCACGATGCTCAAGAACCTGGAGAAGAAGGGCAACCCCTGGGGCCTCGCCAAGAAGCAGCGCGTGGAGTGGACCAAGGAGGTCGACTTCGAGGTCCCGATCGTCGGCAAGGACGTCGAGGACCTCTCCGAGGTCGACTACCTGTACTGGGTCGGCTGCGCCGGCGCCCTGGAGGACCGGGCCAAGAAGACCACCAAGGCCTTCGCGGAGCTGCTGCACATGGCGGGCGTCACGTTCGCCATCATGGGCGGCGACGAGAAGTGCACCGGTGACTCCGCCCGCCGCCTGGGCAACGAGCCGCTGTTCCAGCAGCTCGGCCAGGAGAACGTCGCGATGCTGAACATGGCGTACGGCGAGGACGAGGACGACCCGTCGACGCGTAAGCCGAAGTCGGCCAAGAAGATCGTCGCGACCTGCCCGCACTGCTTCAACACGATCGCGAACGAGTACCCGCAGCTGGGCGGCGAGTTCGAGGTCATCCACCACACGCAGCTGCTCCAGCACCTCATCGACGAGGGCAGGCTCACCCCGATCACGCCGGTCGACGGCCTGATCACCTACCACGACCCGTGCTACCTGGGCCGCCACAACAAGGTCTACACGCCGCCGCGCGAGATCATGTCGGCCGTCCCGGGCCTGCGCCAGCAGGAGATGCACCGCCACAAGGAGCGGGGCTTCTGCTGCGGCGCCGGCGGCGCGCGGATGTGGATGGAGGAGCGGATCGGCAAGCGCATCAACACCGAGCGCGTCGACGAGGCCCTGTCCCTCAACCCGGACATCGTCTCCACCGCCTGCCCCTTCTGCCTCGTGATGCTCACGGACTCCGTGAACGGCAAGAAGAACGACGGCAAGGCCAAGGAGAGCCTCCAGGTCGTGGACGTGGCACAGCTGCTGCTGGAGTCCGTCAAGACGCCCGCGGATCCCGCCCCGGCGGAGGAGACGGACAGCGAGCCGGAGCCGGTGAAGTAGTTCCTCGTCGCGTCGTCGCGTTGTGCGGGAACGGTGAGCGGCCGGGTCTGCCCGAAGGGGCGGGCCCGGCCGTTTCGCGTGGTCCGGGTCCGAGTCCGGCCGCTTCTCGTGGTCCGGGCCCGGGTCCGGCAGCGCGCTGCCGCGCCCGACCGCACGAACCGGTGCCAGTGCGCCGATTCCCACCCTTGTCCGACCCTTAGGGGATGTCACAGCTCGGCAGCAAAGGGGCTCCTCGTTCCCGGGCCCGTCCACCGGACACGGCCGGACCGGGTACGTTCGATGACGTGGCTGGATTCAGGATCGGACGCGGCCGGGACAACCGCACCCCGCAACAACAGCAGCAGGCGCCCTACGGCGGCGCCGCGGCGCCGCCCCCGTACACGGGGCAGCAGCAGCGGTGGCACCAGGGGCAGCCCCAGGGGCAGCAGCCGTACGGGGAGCCGGAGTACTTCGGCGACCCCTACGCGCAAGGGCACGCCGCCCAGGGGCACGCCGCTCCCCCGCCCGACCCGTACGCGGCGAACAACCCGGGCCACACCCGGGCGTTCAGCATCCACGACGAGGCGTACGCCCCCGGGCCCGAGGCGTACGGCGACGGCGCCACCTACCAGGCCGGCGCCCCCGCCGCCCCGACGGGCCCGCGCCTGCACTGGAAGCAGCTGCTCCGCGGCATCGTGATGCGCCCCGGCCCGACGTTCTGGCAGATGCGCGACCACGCCGTGTGGGGTCCCGCGCTGGTGGTCACGTTCCTCTACGGCCTGCTCGCCCTCTTCGGCTTCGACCAGGCCCGCGAGGAGACGATCAACGCCACCCTCTCCACGGCGATCCCCTCCGTCCTCGTCACCGGCGTCATGTTCGTCGTCGGTGGCGCGATCCTCGGCGCCGTGACGCACACCCTGGCGCGCCAGCTGGGCGGCGACGGCGCCTGGCAGCCGACGGTCGGCCTCTCGATGCTGATCATGTCGATGACGGACGCGCCGCGCCTGGTCTTCGCCCTCTTCCTCGGCGGCGAGAACACCCTCGTACAGGTCATCGGCTGGCTCTCGTGGCTGGCGGCCGGAGCGCTGTTCACGTCGATGGTCAGCAAGTCGCACGACCTGCCGTGGCCGAAGGCCCTGGGCGCGTCGGCGATCCAGCTGGTGGCCCTCCTGTCGCTGATCAAGCTGGGCACCATCTGACGGCACGGAAACGCGGAAGGGCCCCCGCGCCGGCGGGGGCCCTTCGTCGTCCGTCCCGGGGTCAGGCGTCCAGCACCTGGCCGGACCTCTGCACCACCGGCTTCTCGACGCTCCAGGGGAAGTTGATCCAGTCGTCGGTGCGCTTCCACACGTACTCGCACTTCACCAGCGAGTGCGACTTCTCGTAGATCACCGCGCTGCGCACCTCGGCGACCGTGCCGAGGCAGAAGTCGTGCACCAGCTTCAGGGTCTTGCCGGTGTCGGCGACGTCGTCGGCGATCAGCACCTTCTTGTCGCTGAAGTCGATCGCGCTGGGCACCGGCGCGAGCATGACCGGCATCTCCAGCGTGGTCCCGACGCCGGTGTAGAACTCCACGTTCACCAGGTGGATGTTCTTGCAGTCCAGCGCGTACGCCAGCCCGCCCGCCACGAAGACCCCGCCCCGGGCGATGCTGAGCACGATGTCGGGCTCGTAGCCGTCGTCGGCGATGGTCTGCGCCAGTTCGCGGACGGCCGTCCCGAACTTCTCGTAGGTGAGGTTCTCCCGTACGCCACTCATGCTCACACCTGCGTCCGATGGAAGTTCTGGAAGGACCGCGAGGCGGTCGGCCCCCGCTGCCCCTGGTACCGCGATCCGTAACGCTCGCTGCCGTACGGGAACTCGGCGGGCGAGCTGAGCCGGAACATGCACAGCTGCCCGATCTTCATGCCCGGCCAGAGCTTTATCGGCAGCGTGGCGAGGTTCGACAGCTCCAGCGTCACGTGCCCGGAGAACCCGGGATCGATGAACCCGGCGGTCGAGTGCGTCACCAGACCGAGCCGCCCCAGGGAGCTCTTGCCCTCCAGCCGCGAGGCGAGGTCGTCGGGGAGGCTGATCACCTCGTACGTCGACGCCAGCACGAACTCCCCGGGGTGCAGGATGAACGCCTCGTCCCCCTCCGGCTCGACCAGCCGCGTCAGGTCCGCCTGCTCGACCGCGGGGTCGATGTGCGGGTGGCGGTGGTTCTCGAACACCCGGAAGTAGCGGTCCAGCCGCACGTCGATGCTCGAGGGCTGCACCATGGAGTCGTCGTACGGGTCGATGCGTACCCGCCCGGCGTCGATCTCGGCCCGGATGTCCTTGTCTGAGAGAAGCACGCCCCGAGGATACGCAGAGCGCGCGGGCCCGCCCCAATCGGACAGCCCCCGCGCGCTTCCCCGCCCGGCGCTACCGCCGCTGCAGCTCCCCGCCAACGGCCACCGGCACGGCCTGCCGCAGCCGCGCGCACCGCGGACACCGCAGCAGCCGCCCCGGCCCGATCCGGCCGGCTCCGAGCTGCTGCATCGGGAACGAAGCGGTACTGAACACGTGCCCCTCGGCACAGCGGACGACGGTGTGCTCCATGGAGTCCATCAAGTCCCTTCCCCAACGATGCGTGGACGAGAAAGCCACATTAGGGGATCAACAGGACACCACTCCAGGCGGCACTCCGCCCCCACACCGTACGCTCCAACTCCCGCACCCCGCACACGGATCCGTCCCCCACACAGCACAAAGACCCCGCGGCGCGATACACCGGGGGCCTGCCGATAAGGTACAGTGAGCGACGGTACGAACCGGTCCTCCGGTGCGTATTACGCGGGTGTAGTTTAATGGTAGAACATGAGCTTCCCAAGCTCAGAGCGCGGGTTCGATTCCCGTCACCCGCTCCATGATGAAGGCCCAGGTCACGGACCCGGGCCTTTCTTGTTGTCTGGACCACGCTAGGCGTCGCGCACCAGATCCGCACCAGATGGCCGTTCGGCACCCTTCCGGCGGGCGGCGCGCACGAGGTCGTCGAGCCCCCTTGCCACCTCCTGCTGCCGCTGAAGATCCGAGTGCTGGTAGATCAGCGCGGCCTTCTCGGACGACTGCCCAGCGCGGACCATCGTGTCCTTGAACATGGCCCCGGATCGTCCCGCCCCTTCTCGGCGTACCAGTAGAGGTGACGTTCCAGGTCTTCCCTAAGACCCAGGGAGGACCACGGTCTGCTTTCCCGGCGTCCGACTTGGTGTCGCCGAAGGCGCGGCGGCCTGTCGTGAGCTCCGGACCAGCCATGCGGATGCGAAAGGTCAGCTCATCGAGGTCCACGTCCTTGCGGCGCAGCTCTGCTTGTTCCTCCGGCCGGAATGGACCGTACGCCCCGAGAAGATCATCAGTCGCCGGCGCGGCCCCAGCGCACCGGCGAGGGCATCGACCTGGGCGACGGTGGCGATCTGTCGTTCCGCCGCACCTTCCTTTCCAGCACTCCGGAGGCGGCAGGGGTTGCGGCGGATGAGTTCGTCGTAAACAGCGGTCTCCATGACGGCTTTGAGGAGCCGGTAGGGCCGGCGACGGTCGTGGCCGCTCCTGTCAGCGCCAAGCGCTCGGTGGGCGCGGGGCGCGGTTCTGGTCCAAGCCCGCGCCCGCTGCACATGCGTGTGGGCCGACGGCGGACGGGATGGGAGCCGGGATAGGTGGTGGGCAAAGGTGGCTACGCTCCAGGCGAAGCTCAAGACGTCCTCAAATTCATGTAGCTCCCCGCACCACTCCGGGATAATTACGCCCCCAATCATGGAGCCCCCAGGAAGGCGTCAATGGAATTGCTATATGAGATCTTCGCATCCATTGAGGCCGACGTGACACAGCCTTGGCTTGGCATTCCCCTGAAGGTCGCCGTCGTTGCCGCCATACTGCTCGGCGGACTCACAGTCGCCCGCTTCTTGGCCATCAAATTCTGGATTACAGTTAGCGTGCGCGTTGAGCGGCGGATTTGGTTTTCAGACGTCCTGGAATCCGCCAATAAGATCGGCGCTCGTGTGGGGAATCCCGGCTGGCGACGTAATCTACCACGCTCGTGGGCCAATCTGGGGCGAAATAGCCCAGTGTGGCTCCTTCGCTATTCGATGGCACGTCGACTTGTCAGGCAAGTCTCGGTAAAGGAGCTCGAAAGGATGACGAAGAGGAGGAACACTTTAGAGCAGTTGTCGCGGATACCGAAGAGGGTAGTCGATTTTGCTTCTCGGCGATCCTTGGTTCTCCTCGCATCAGGCGCAGCGGTGTATCAGTACGAGCGCCCGGGGAGAACTAGGGGTGATCTTCAGATCATTGTAGATGAAATCCCCCGAGTAGCAGAGCAGAGGACGTGGGTGCCGATCCTGGTCCTGACTGTCGGAGTCTTCGCATTCACTCGCAGCGGAAACTTGATCGACAGGATCAGGGCGAGGGACGAGGCGGCAAAGGATGTGAACCGCATGCTTGCCGAACTCCTTGCCAAGCTCTCCAAATTGGACGTCGCACTACAGGAGGTGCACGAGAACATCAGTGCGTATCGTTCTGCCTACCTTGACGTTGCCTCCGGGGCGGCGGAGTCGGGACGCACATGGTCTCCGGAATTCGGGTTCGAAAGTGATCACTACGGGCCCAGGGTAAGCCTCTACGGCAGGAAATCATTGGAAATCCTCCTTGAGGAGCCAGAATTCCAGAGACTGCAGTGCGCCCTAGAAGCAGTCGCTGACCATTTGACGGACATTCGAGAAAAAGGGATATCTTCGGTAGCTCTCAGGATCCTTTCTCCTGTCTGGGAGGAGCTTTACAACTGCAGGCTCCAATCGCACCTCTACCACTCCACGAGTCGCTACGCCGTAGGCATCGAATATTCGATGCTCGGACTGGGGTGGATGAAGGAACGTCTCGAAACCAAGGAACGCCACTTCAGACGCCTCGCGAAAAAAGATGATCGCGACGACGGCGAACTTGATTCGAAGCTCGTCGAGGAGTCATACCATCTGGATGAACTGATTCTGCAGAGCAGGTTGGCGCACTGCCAGTTGCAAAAGATCGAAAAATTCCTGCTCAAGCGTCTGCACGGCACGTCGCTGACGAAACTGGTCAGTGCCGTAGGGCACAAGTAACTGGCGCTCGGCGTGACCGTCGGTGCACTCACCCTTCTATCGGGTGCCCGCCCGGCCGACGTCATGCTGGCCGGGTTGGCCGGCGACGGGGCGGCATGGCCCTGCACGCCCTAATCCAGTGAGGCGAGCACGCTTGGCACACGACAGAGCAGCACTCCACCACTACAAGCACTGGTCGGAGCTCAGGGCGCCAATCACGGACGACTTCACGCATACTCCAGTATGATCCGAGTATGTCATCGACTACTCGCATCACCGTCACACTGCCCACCGACCAGGTGGCGGAGCTCCGTAGACTCACGGACAACGTCTCCGGCTACGTGGCAGAAGCCGTAGCTCGCCAGATCCGGCACCAGCTCCTGGGCAACGACCTCCGCCGCCACGAGGAGGAGCACGGATCCTTCAGCGACGAGGAGCTTGCCGAGGCCCGCGCGAAGATCTTCGGCTCCACCGGCTCCTCTAAGGGCGCGGACGCCGCGTGAGCGAGCGTATCGAGACCGTCGTCCTGGACTCGGAAGGGCTGTCCGCCTGGATCGCGCAGGACCGCAAGCTCCTCGCCATGCTGCAGGTGTTCCACGACATGGGAGCCGACCTCGTCATCGGGGCGAACACCATCGTGGAAGTCAGCCACTCCCGAACCAACATGCCTCGCCTGAACTGGGCTCTGTCCCGCGTCAAGGTGGAGCCGGTCACCGAACAAGCGGCGAAAGCGGCAGCGGAACTCCTCAAAGACGCCGGACTGCACGGGCACAAATACGCCATCGACGCCACGGTCGCCGAGGTCGCGCTTCGCCAGCCGAAACCCGTCGCTCTGCTGACGTCCGACAGCGACGACATGGCCAAACTCTGCGGCAGCCAGATCCGCATCATTCCTCTTTGACCCGCCAACCCCCAGGCTCTGTTGCACTGCCGCCACCCGTGCCCCATCCGTGCCCAGCGGAGCGGACAACAGCGATCAGGTAGGGCTCCCAGGGACCGTAGCCAACCATCCCGTCCAACAGGAAAAGCACAGGTCAGAGCCCATCCAACGGCCCAAACCACCGGTGATTCCCAAGCTCAGAGCGCGGGTCCGATTCCCGTCACCCGCTCCACGCGAATGCCTCAGGCCATCGGCCCGGGGCTTTGTTGTTGTCCGGACCAGGTCAGGGTTTCTGGGGTGGTGCCTGTGTCAGATCCGTGCCAGATGACGTGGCACCCGCCGCTTCTCGTTCGCGACGTTCTACCGGCGGCAGCTGTACGGCTCACGCCCCAGCACGGCACAGTCGGCATGGCGGAGACCACTGAGCTTGGCGATCTCCGTCCGGGGTCGGGCACTCGGCTGGCGCTCCCCGCAGGAGACGTCTTGACGGGGTGTACGCCGGTCGGTGCGCGCTCATGAGCACAGGGAACCACCCTGCTCTCACTACGCGCCACGGCCCGGAGCGTTCGCTCGCGACGCGTCGGGAGCGGTACGCCTCGTGTACCGACGCCGCAGCCGGTCTCCGGCCTCGCCCACGGCGACGAAGAACGCGGCGGAAGCCGCGCATCCCCACAGAGTGGTCCTCTGGCCGCAAACCGTGGCCAGCAGCCAGAGGGCGGCGGTGAGGATCGCCCACCACGCGGCCAGCGAGGCGAGTTCGGATCGCCGGCGGGTTCTCTTCACAGCGACACCGTACGACCCGGCGCTCATCGGACGCTCACGGGTACCGCGGCATGGCGGCCTCTGCCCCTTCGTTCCCACCGCAGTACTGCCAGGTGGACCGGAGGAAGCATCGCCAGCCATGCTGCCACCGCGACCAGCGGGCCCGCGAGGTCACCGACGATCAGGGCCGGGAGGGTGCAGAGTGCCGCTCCGAACGACTGCTTGCCGCGCGTCACCAAGGAGGCCGGGAGTCCCCACTCCGCATGGTGGCGGGCCCGCGCCAGGACGACGCCGCCCGCGTACAGGGCGTACGCCCCGACCGAGAGCAGCGCCAGCATCAAAGCGGTGACGAACGGCGGCTCGCCGACCGGTGTGTCGGCCGACTGCTGCGTCAAACCGTCCCGGCTGACCGCGGTCGCGTGGTCCCGCCACATCGTGACCGTCACCCGGTCACCTGGGCGCAGACGCTCGAGCAGCGGGTCGGAGTGCCCCATGTCCAACTCACCGGGGACCTCTGGTGGGCCCGTCAGTCGCAGGGTGAACTCCTCGTTCTTGACCTCGTCCCGGATCACCGTGCGCACGACGGTCGCCTCGACCGGACGCAGGCAACCGGCTCCAGCAGCGGCCCGGGGAGCACACGGCACCGCGGCTTCGTACGCCCGCTCGTCATCCATCAGGTCCGGCACGGCGGCCAGGCCCGTCACCGCGAGCAACAGCAGCACGAACCCGGCCAGCGCGGAGCACAGGCCCCACACCCGGTGCCGGACGGCACGCCGACGCACCACAGCCGGAGGCACCGGCAGCCTGAACCCGCCTCGGCCGTCAGCCATGCCGGGCCCCGGTCCGCACCCGGGACGCCGCGGTGAAGACCACCAGAGCGGCCGACACGCCCGCGCCGGTGGACAACGCGTCGGCGATGATCCGGTCCATCTGCGGCCGAAGGGTCTCGAGGAGGCAGAACAGCACGGCGGACCCTGCGACGGCCGCCAGGACACCTGCCGTCCAGTGCCGGTGCCGTACCCAGAACCAGTGCCCCAGCACCATCACCACAGGAGCGGCGGCCGGAAGTGTCGGGTCATCCAGCAGGAAGATGACGCCATGGCCCAGGGCGCATAGCACCCAGCAGGCCATCAGTACCAGTGCCGCCTCGCCCCAGGAGACCGCCTTCGCCGCGCCCATCGCCACCACCTTTCCACCCGTGTCATTGAGCCCTTCGCACGGCGGCGGGGCACATGCGCGCAACCAGCACAGTGGACGCCTACTTCCCTGCCGAGCCACGGCAATGTCCATGAGAAGGCACCTGTGCCCGACCCCGCCCGGTCGGCGACTTCACGGGATGGCGGCGGCCGCCACCGTGCCCATCGACCGACCGTTCCCCCGCACAACGCCACGTCAACGGGTATCGCCGTGCACAGCCCTCGGGGGCGCGTTTGCATAGCCCGCCACCCCTGCGTTCCTTGCATGCTGCCCCGTCCGGCATGCCCGGCTCACCGATACCGCGCGGCAGACCGGCGGACGGGAGGTTGCCCGTGTCCGGCAGGGGCACGCGGTGTGACCGAGGTGTGCTTCGTCCGGTGCCCCGCGATTCAACAGCGACCCTGTCGCCGCTGGTACCGACATGGAACATGTCGGCCCACCTGGCCCGGCTCGAACGGGCCGGCCCCCTCCACAACGGGCTGGTGCTGCGGGTCTACAGCTGCCAGCCGACGCAGGCAGCGCGAGTCTAGAGGAGCGCGCAGAGACCCCGCATCCCCGTTTCTCGCAAGCCGACGCACCAGAGGGGCACTGGACGGAGCGGGAGTCACGGTCGGCAGAGGCCGGTGATCACAACGGGGTGGACCCTCTGCCGTGGCGGCGGCGGGGACGGAGACGCGGACGGGACGGGGAATGGGCGGCGGGGGACGGGGCACGGGGGGGCGGGGCACGGGGAACATACGGAGCCTGCCCACCGCGGCCGCCGCCGCAGGTCCGGCCCGGTACCCCTCGGCATCACTGTTCGAGACAGCCCCCGATCTACTGAAAGGCCGCTGAAAGGCCGGGGCGCCCCATGTACCGGCGGTAGCGTCCGCGAGCGCGGCACTTCCTTGACCGGATCTGCCCCTTTGCGAACGGAGACGCCTGTGCGATTGACCGATGTCCAGCGCTGCGAGGTCCGGCCCGGGCGGCTTGTCGAGTTCGCGCTCAGCCCGGTGACCGTGGCGGCGGCGGCGAAGCTGCCGGACGACTCCCGGCCACCGGCGTACATCCAGGAGTCGCACATCAGGACCGTGCGGTCCGTGCGGAACGACGGCCTGTTCCTCCCGACCTGGCTCGGTGCGGCGTTCGACGTCCCGGGCCCGGTCGATCTCGACGCCCTCCAGGACGCCCTGCGCACCTGGACGCTCCGGCACGAGACGCTGCGCAGCGGATTCCGCTGGGCCGACGGCGAGATGCGCCGGTTCACGCTCGACGCCGATGCCGTGTCGCTGCGCCGCGAGGTGGTCGGTGACTTCCCCGACGTCGCTGAACTGGTCCAGCACCTCCAGGACCGCTTCGACGCGGCGACGTACGCGCTGGACTGGCCGAACCTCATCTACGCGGCGGTCGTACGGGACGACTGCACAAGCGTGTACATGGCCTTCGACCACAGCAACGTCGACGGCCATTCCATCCAGCGCATCCCCGCCGAGATCCACGAGCTCTACACGGCGGCCGTCGAGGGCCGCACCGTGGAGTACGCACCGGTCAGCAGTTACGTCGACTTCTGCGAGATCGAGCGTGCCGACGCGGACCGGATCGACGACACGCACGAAGTCGTCTCCCGGTGGCGGGAGTTCGTCAACCGGTGCGACGGGAAACTGCCGAACCTCCCCGTCGACCTCGGTCTGGCGCCCGACGGCAGTACGCCCGCACAGAAGCTCATGCACGAGATGCTCGTGGACGCGGACGCCGCCGCCGCGTTCGAGGCGTACTGCCGGCCCTACGGCGGAAGCCTCGTCGGCTACCTGGCCGCCACGAGCCTCATCGTCCACGAGATCGGAGGGCAGCCCGTGTACCGCACGGTCGTGCCGTTCCACACCAGGGTGAAGTCCCAGTGGTCGGACTCCGTGGGCTGGTACGTCGGCGGTGCGCCGATCGAGATTCCCGTGGCGGAGGCATCCGACTTCCCCAGCGCCCTGGCCGCTGTGCGCCGCGCGCTGCGGGCGAACCGGTCGCTGGCCCGCATGCCCCTCGCCCGGGTGCTCGGCCTGCTCGGCCCGGACTTCCGTCCGGCATCCCACGACCTCCACTCGGCCGTCTCGTTCCTCGACGCCCGGGGCATCCCCGGCTCCGAACGCTGGGCCGAGTGGAAGGCGTACGGACTGGGCCGGGTGTCGTACGGCGACAAGGTGGGTGTCTGGCTCAACAGGCTCCACGAGGGCCTGTGGTTCGCCAGCCGTTACCCGGACACCGCCGTGGCGTACAAGAACATGCGGCTGTACGCCGAGAGGTTGCGGGACATCATCATGTCGGTGACCGACGAGGAACGCGCTTTGGTCACCGTCACGTGACGTCGAGGCCGCCCGGACTCCGGGCCACCAGGCCCGGCCTTCGACGTCACCTTCACCACCGGTGACGGACTGCCCGTCGACGGGGGGTGGGGTTGGACGAGGGCAGGGCCTGGTCGCACCCGCCCACGAGGAGCCGGCGCCCTGACCGCCGTACCGGCCGGTGGCCGGGCGGGCCGCCGTACCGCGTGGCCCCGGTGGGTCCCGAGGGTTGCGGCGGGTCCCCGGGGGCCCGGACGCGTGGCCGCGTCCGCCTGCACGCCGTCCGCCTGTCCGCCGTCCGCCGTCCGCCTTCCGCCGTTGGACGGCTGCGGGTTCCGGTACGCGCCCGTTCACGGGCGCAAGGGCGCATCCTCGTGGTGCCGCCGGGAGTTACATCGGGGGCATGAGGACGGTGTCGACGATGTGGACCGTGGCGTTGGCCGTGCTCACATTGCCGCACACCA
>NZ_BAAASR010000006.1:0-57371 GCF_039532985.1 Streptomyces gobitricini
TCCGGATCGGCGTAGACCGCCACACTCCCGATCCCGGCATCCCGGCAAGCACGGGCGACACGGACAGCTATCTCCCCGCGGTTGGCGATGAGCACCTTACGCATGGCAACTCCGCTTCTCAGCAACCTGATCGATGGTTCGTGGCACCGGCCGGTAACGCGGCAGGTGGATGTCGACGCGCGTTCCGCTCCCGGCCGCGCTCCTGATGGCGAGCCGGCCGCCGACCGACTCCATGCGCTCGGACATCGTCCGCAGCCCGTGGGCGGGCCGGGAGCCGAGGGTGTGGGCCACGTCGAAACCCGCACCGTCGTCCTGTATGTGCGTGTGGGCCCACCGGCGGGTGATCCGGGTGGTCACGGCGACCCGGTGCGCCGACGCGTGGGCGACGGCGTTGAGCAGGGCCTCGCGCAGGACGAGGGCGAGCTCGCGGCGGAACAGCTCCGGGAGGCTCGCCTCGTCTCCGGTCATCGACCACTCCACCCGCACCCCTCGCGCCTCGGCCACCGCGCGTACGTCGTCGACGGCTTGGCGCAGAGCGGGCACGGGGGTGCTCCGGTGCAGCCCGGCGACGATCTCGTACGCGCCGTGTGCTGCCCGTGTCAGTACGCCGCGCACGGCGTCGGCCGCCGGGGTGCGGGCGGCCGCGTCCCCGTCCAGCTCGCGCAGCGCGGCGGTCAGCGGGCCGCTGACCCGGTCGTGGACCTCCCGGGCGAGGGCGCGCCGTTCCTGCCAGAGGTCCCGGGTCTCGGCCGTTTCCAGGGCGGCGGCGGTGAAGACCTCGCGGATGGCGGGCAGTACGGCGTCGGCGCTGCCGCCGCTGCGGACGGCGCACTCGGCGAGCGACAGCGAGGCGGCCAGCAGCCGGTCGGGCGGGAGACGGGGGGTGGGCGGCGGGCCGGGCGCCGTCCCCGGGTCCCCGGCGAGGCGCCGTACGGCGCGGTGGGCGAGGCCCATGAGGGCGTCACGTTCCCCGTCGGTACCGCCGGGGTGGTCGTCGGAGCGGGTGCCGAGGTGGTCCTCCAGCGCGTCCCGGAACCGGCGCAGGGTCTCCTCGGCCTCGTACCCGCCGAGCACCGCTCCGGGCGCGGGCGTGACCCGTTCACGGTGCGGTACGCCGACGGCGCCGCGCACCGGAGGGACGCCCCGCACGGGAGGGACGCCCCGCACCGGAGGGACGCCCCGCACGGGAGGGGCGGTCACGGCCGCCCGGCTGAGGCCCTCCGAAAGGGCGGCGGCGAAGCGGTCGAAGGGCCCCCTGCTCCCGGCACTACCGGCACTCCTGGTGTTCCCGGCACTCCTGGTGTTCCCGGCACTCCCGGTGTTCCCGGCGCTCCCGGTACCTTCGGGGCGCCCGGAGCCGCCCGCCCGCTCCACCAGGGTCGTGGTGATCAGCGTCCCGCTCACGCGGCCCGCACCTCCGCCCGCTCCACGGGCCGCCGGGCGTCGGCGGGGCCGAGCACCCGGTGGCCGTACGCCGCCGACACCAGGGTCATGTGGCGGTGCCAGCCCGGGTAGGAGCGGCCCTCGAAGTCCCTGAGCCCACAGTCGTCGAGGCCCGCCAGGGCGGCGGGGTCCACCGCCTGGGGCCGGAAGAGCCCGGCGGCCTCGGTGAGCCGCTGCCCGTGCAGGGAGGTGAGCCAGAGGCGTCGCGGGGCCCGCGCGCCCGGTGCCCACGCGGCGACCAGCCGCAAGGGCCGCGCCGCTTCGGGCGTGTGCACGAGGGCGGGGAGCAGGTGCGGCCCGTCCGGCTCCCCGGCGCCGAGCGCCCGCGCGGAGCCGCGCAGTTGCCGGGCGAGCGCCCCGGCGGTCACCGCGACGGCGCCGGCCGGCCGGTGCCCCGGGCGGCGGGCGGCGGGCGACAGCCCGGCCAGGACCGGTGTCGCGGCGGGCACGGAGACGGCCCAGTCGACCCCGAGCGCGGTGAACCCCTCGATCAGCTCGGCGGCCTCCTGGACGGTCTCCGCGTCGGCCACCACGGGGGCGCCGGAACCGCCGGGACCGCCGAAACTGCCGGGGCCGCCGGAACGGCCTGCCGTCGCGGCGAGCTCCACCATCATGCGGCCGGGTGAGCCCGCCCGTACCGTGTCGGGGATCCGCGCGCGGCGCCGCAGCGATGCGTCGCCGAGCCACTCGTCGGGCAGGTGCAGTCGCCAGTCCACGGGTACGGCCGCGCCGTGCCCGGTGAGCAGGAAGAGCCCGACGCCGAGCTGGCAGTTGAGGGTGCGCCCGGCGGCGGTGTCGAAGCGGCGGTGCACCCCGGCGGAGTAGCGGCCGCGCTTGGGGAGTGTGACCCGGCCCAGCGCCCAGCCGCGTACCTCCGTGCGCTCGCGGCACCAGGCCGTCAGCTCCGCCCGGACGTCGGTCCATGACCAGGTGCTCTCGTTGACCGCCTGGTGCAGGGACTGCGAGGCGGTGTACGAGGCGCACACCGCCCAGCCCATGTTCCGCACCGACTTCTTGCCCGGTGTGGCCAGCAGTCCCGTCAGGTACGCACCGGCCCACCGGCGCTGGTCGGCGCGGGGCAGGCCATGGAAGAGGCGGTGGGTCAGTTCCTGGGCCGCCCTGTGCGCCATGGGCTCCCGCGCGGCCGTGTCCAGGCGGTCGGTCATGTCAGCTCCCCCTCGTCGGCAGGCCGTATCGGCGAACGAGCAGAACAATAACGAACTCTCTCTATGTTTTTGAAGGGGGCATGTTCGGCCAGGTACGACTTCGGCATCTCGCCGGGCCGGGCAGACTTGCCAAGGACGTCGCGGATGCGGCTTGGGGTCAACTCCCTTGGAGCAGAAGCCCAGTAGCGTGCGAAGAGGCGTAGAAGTACGAGAAGCCCAGGAAAGAAGAGAAGGTGACGTCGTGGTCAAGCAGGAGCGGGCCCTGCTGACCCGTGAACGGCTGGTCCGGGCAGCGGCTGACGCGTTCGCCCGGGACGGCTACACGGGCACCTCACTGCAGGACATCTGCCGGAGCGCGGGAATCTCCATGGGCGCGCTCACCTTCCACTTCGCCAAGAAGAACGACTTGGCGGCGGCGGTGAAGGAGGCCGGCATGACGGTCACCCGCCACGCGGTGGAGCGGCACCGGCGCGGCGCGCCCGACCCACTGGCCGCCGTCGTCGCGGTCACCTGCGGGCTCGTCGACCTGCTGGCCCGCGACACCCGCGTGCGGGCCGCCCAGTCACTGACCCACACCCTGCCGGTGTGGGACGACGCGTGGGTCCCCCAGGTGCGGCTGCTCCTGGGGGAGGCCGAGCGGCAGGGCCTGCTGGCACCCACCGTCCGCACCGAGATCCTGCTCCGCCTGGCGACCCACCTGGTCCACGGCGCGGCCGCCGCGCTGCTCACCCGCCCCCGCACCGACGGCGCGGCCGAACTCGCGCATCTCTGGGGCGTGGTGATGGAGGGCGTCACGACGCCGGCCCCCAGCCACTCCGCACGCTGACCCCGTGCCCGCACCCGGCCGACCGGCCCACCCACAGACACGACCGGCCCACCGGCCCACTCGCAGACGTAACCGACCAACCGGCCGACCGGCCGACCGGCCGACCGGCCGACCGGCCGACCGGCCCACCGGCCCACCGGCCCACCGGCCCACCCACAGACGTAACCGGCCATCCGGAGCCGATCCACAAACGTGCCCGACTAGATGGCGCTCCAGCCGCCGTCGACGGGCATCGAGGCGCCGGTGAGGAAGGACGAGCGGTCGCTGCACAGCCAGGCCGCCGCCTGGGCCACCTCCCGCGGGTCGGCCATCCGCTTCTGGATGGCGCGCGCGGTGAAGCTGGCCTCCAGCTCCGGTACGTCCTGGAGGAGTTCGTCCATCAGCTCGGTGCGGGTACTGCCGACGACCAGGGCGTTGACCCGGATGCCGGACTCGCCGTACTCCATGGCGGCGGCCTTGGTCAGCCCCAGTACCGCGTGCTTGGCCGCGACGTAGGGGGCCACGGCTCCGGTGGCCACGATCCCGGCGGTGCTGGAGGTGTTGACGATGGCCCCGCCGGACCCGCCCTTGAGCATCGCGGGTATCTGGTGGCGCAGGCAGTTCCAGACGCCGCGTACGTTGAGGTCCATCACGCGGTCGTACATGTCCTCGTCCAGCTCGTGCAGCACCGTCCCGCCGGTCCCCCAGCCCGCGTTGTTGAACGCCGCGTCCAGCGAGCCGAAGGTGTCGACCGCCGTGGCGACCGCGCGCTCCACGTCCGCCGGCCGGGTCACGTCGCCGGCCGCGACGGTCACGCGGGCGCCCGCCGCGGTGAGCGGCGCCGCCACCTCGGCGAGGACGTCCGCCCTTCGCGCCATGAGTACGAGCGCGGCGCCCTCCTCCGCGAACAGCCGCGCGGCGGCGGCCCCGATCCCACTGGAGGCCCCGGTGATCAGGACAGTACGGCCGCTCAGCATCCCCCGGTCAGTGATCATGCGAAGCATTCAACTCCAGTCGGGCGACGGTGAAAACATGATTCCCGTCACTGCCGCACACCTCCACCGTCACACGGTGTCACCGGCGGGCGGCGCCGCCGCGACGGCACCGAAGACGTGCGCGTGCGCCCGCACCCAGTCGGCGAAGCCGCGTGGGGGCCGCCCGGTGGCTTCGCGTACGCCCTCGGCCACCGTCGCCTTCGCCCCGTCCCGCTGGCGCCGGGCGCCCTCCAGGAGGGCCCGCACCAGGTGCTCGGGCCACCGGGAGCGCCACCGCTCCACCGCCTCGTCCTCCGTCAGTTCGACGAACTCCAGTGGCCGCCCGAGCACTTCACCCAGCGTGTCGGTCTGGTCCCGGGGCGACAGCGGCTCGGGCCCGGTCAGGGCGTAGCTCCGCCCGGCGCACGCCGGGTCGAGGAGCGCCCGTACCGCCGCGTCGGCGACGTCGCGCGGGTCGACGCAGGCGTTGCGCCCCGACCCGTACAGCCCCCTGACGACACCCTCCTCCCGTACGGAGGCGGCCCAGCCGAGGGCGTTCGACATGAAGGCCCTCGGCCGCAGCAGCGTCCAGTCGAGCCCGGAGGCGCGCAGCCGCTCCTCGTTGTCGCGCTGCCAGCGGGTGAGCGGGTCCTGGGCGCCGGGGTCGAGCACGGCGAGGGCGGAGAGCTTGACGACGCGGCGCACACCGGCGGCGCGGGCGGCGGCGATGACGTTCTCGTCGTGATCGGGGCGCAAGGGGTCGCCGGTCACGACGAACACGGCCTCCGCGCCCCGCAACGCCTCCCGCAGCGGCGCCGCTTCCCCGAAGTCCGCGGCGACGGCCCGACCCGGCAGCCCTGCCCGCGCGGCCTTGTCCGGGTCGCGCACCAGGAGCCGTACCTCCGCGCTCCCGTCGGCCGCGAGCCCGTGCGCGACGAGCCGTCCGACGGTCCCGGTGGCGCCGGTGACGGCGACGACCGGCCGGGGGCGCGCGTCCCGTATCACGCGCCCTCCCGCATCCGGCTGAGCCGCTCACCGCGGGCGACGCCGTAGTCGAAGTCCTGGGCGGTGCCGGGGGCGGCGATACCGGGGAGGAGGCAGTCCCACATCTCCTCCACGCGCCGCGGAAGGCTCGCGCGGCTGTCGACCTGCCGCGAGTACAGCTGTACGCCGGTGCAGGCGCCCACCACGAACCGGGCGACGGCCTCGGGGTCCACGCCCTCGCGCAGCTCCCCCAGCTCCCGCGCCTCGCGCAGATACCCGGCCATCAGCTCGCGCCAGCTCTCGAACGGCGCGCCGTCCGCGAAGCCCTCGTGGCCGAGGGACAGTTCCACGCCCGCCCGCAGCAGCGGGTCCGCGCCGAGCTGGTGGGCCCACACCAGGGTGATGTCGACCAGTCGCTGAAGCCCCCGGGACTCCAGCAGCGGCTCGATGGTGTCCTGCTGGGCGTTCATGACGGCCTCGGCGAGTCCCTCCTTCGACCCGAAGTGGAAGTAGAGCGCGCCCGCGGTCAGCCCCGCCCGCTTGAGGATCTTGTTGATGCCGGCGCCCGCGTAACCGTGCTCGTCGAAGACCTCGGCGGCGGCTCGCATGAGCGCCAGACGGGTCTGAACCGCCCGTTCCTGCTTCGGCTGCCCCATGCGTTCACCCTCACTCTCTCGACATAAAAAAGAACGCCCTCTATATTACTGGCTATTGCCCGGCGCGCCAGCCCTATGCAGGACACCGTTTCGTTGCCATGCGCATCCCAGGGGGGAATTCGCGTTGTCCACGACCGCCAGCCACCAAGCACTCACCTCGGTCCCGCAGGACCTCGTCCACAAGGACAACCCCGACCAGGTCTTCCTGTCACGCTACGAACAGACGGCGGACGACACCTTCGACGTCACGGCCGACTGGTCCCACGCCCACGCGCTCTTCCCGGTACGTGACCGCCACGACGATCCCATGCTGCTCGTGGAGACCGTCCGGCAGACGTTCCCGCTGCTGTGCCACCACGCCTTCGGGGTGCCCATGGGGCACCACCTGCTGTGGGAGGACTTCCGCTACAGCACCAGCGTCCCGGCGCTCGTCGCGGACCCGGACCACCCGACCGCACTGGACCTTGAGGTCACCTGCAAGAACGTGGTGCGCCGCGGCCCCAGAGCCGCCGCCCTCGAACTGATCATCATCGTCCGGCGCGCCGGCATCCACCTCGGCACCGCGCACACCCGCTTCACCATCCAGGCCCCGGCCGTCTACCAGCGACTGCGCCTGGGACGCGCAGACGCCCGCACGATGATGGAGGAGGCCCTCCCCCTCGCGCCCCCGGCCCCGCCGCAGGAAGTGGGCGCGAACACCTTCCACGACGTCGTCCTCTCCCCCACACCCGTACCGCGCCGCTGGCAGCTGCGCGTGGACGTCCACCACCCGCTCTTCTTCGACCACCCCGTCGACCACGCCCCGGGCATGCTCCTCATGGAAGCCGCCCGCCAGGCCGCCCAGGCCGTCTCCCGGCCGCGCACCGTGATATCGGCGGCCATGGACGTGGTGTTCCACCGCTACGTCGAACTCGACACCCCGTGCCTCGTGGAAGCCCACGCGGTCCCCCACGACGCCGGCGGCCGCGCCAGAGTCCTCGTGGTGATGCGCCAGGAGGAGGACGAGCGCTTCAAGGCCCTCGTCACCCTCGACACGACGGACTGACCACCCGGGGGAGACAACGCCGACCTGCCTCCCCTCCCCTCCCCCGCACCACCCCCACCCGCTGCACGGACGCCGGCGCCCGTCACGGCACCACACGCCTCCGTCGCCTTTGTGGGGCTTGTCGAAAACTCCGTCGCCGCAGGTCAGCAGCGCGCGGCCAGGAGATTGCTCCGGAACGCACACTCATCGAAGTGGTGGCGCAGTGCCCTGAAGCGGGCCACCTTCTTGTGGGCTTGAACGCTTCGTCGCACACTCGACGCTCCGCCTGAACGACGGTGAACGGTGGTCGCGTACACAAGTCCGGACCGACAGTCAGGCCACCGGTCCCTCCCCGCGCATCGGCGTTCGAGAGCCGGGGAGGGACTGGGTGGTGGTTACCCCGTGGCCCAGGTCGAACCGGCGGTGAAGCACCGACAGGAGCGTCGGAGTTCATGGCGCACCGCCAGGGTGCCCTACGAGCCGGCTACGCTGCGGCCGCCTCTCCTTGACCAACTGGGTGGATCCCACCCGCCCGTCCAGGCCGTGCACACGACCTGACAGCGACCGCGTTGTCAGGCGGGCCTGACGGTGATGGTGCAGAGGCGTTTGGTGGCCCGGGTCAGGGCCACGTACAAGTCCCTTTCCCCACCGGGGCGGGCCGTGATGATCTCCTCGGGGTCCATGACGACGACCCCGTCGAATTCCAGGCCGCGGGCTTCGGACGCCGGCACAACGCGTGCGTGGCGAGCGGCGCCCTGGGCCGTCAGCTCGCTCACCCTGGTATCCGCGCAGATCACCCCCAGAAGCTCGCCCGGGTGCGCGGTGCTCTGGGCACGCAGCTCCTGGACGACGACGGGGACCAACCCGCCCCGAGGTGTCGTCACCGCGCGAGGGCTCTCACCGCTTCGCAGTGACCGTGTGGGCTTCTGGTCCGGAGCGATCCGCGTGAGCAGGTCCCGGACGCTCTCCAGGATCTCCTGCGTGGTGCGGTAACTGATGGTCAAGGTGTGCAGTGTGAACCGCGGTCCGACGTGAGGGCTCAGTGCTTCCTTCCAGTCGCGTGCCGTCACGACCGGTCCTGCCTGGGCGAAGTCACCCACCAGCGTCATCGCCCTTGCCGGGCAGCGGTGGACGATCATCCGCCACTGCATGGCGGTCAGTTCCTGCGCCTCGTCGACGACGACGTGCCCGTACGTCCGCTCAGGGAGGCCGTCGACCAGGTTCGCCGCCTCGTCCAGCAACGGCACATCGGCATCGGTCCACGGATCGTCCGGACCGCGCAGCAGAAGGGAACGCTCCTGCGCGGTCAGGCGGGGCAGGTGCTCGGCGAGAGCGTCGGCGTCCGTCAGAAGCGCCTTCACGAGGTCACTGGGTACCAGCCGCGGCCACAACACCTCGACAGCTCGGTCGACGCCGGCGTCGTCGAGCAGATCGGCTCGGATGGCGTCCAGGTCCAGCTCGTGGACCGGCCCCGGGGCGGCCGCACCTTCGGCACGGCGCTGGGCGACTCCCGTGAACCGGTCGAGGTTCAGGCCCGTCATCCTTTCGGTATCGGCGTCGATCTCCTCCAGAAGGTCACCCATGTCTTGTTGCATCGCGCCGGTGACGGCGTCGGCCATGAGCTCCTTGAACACCTGGCGCGCGGGGTTGTGCCCCGGTACGGCTGCCAAGGCGGCATCGCGTGCCGTGGCGACCTGCTCGCCGGAAAGGTGGACCAGTTCCTGTCCGACCCGCACGGTGAAGTCACCGGCGGGGGCTTGGTGGACGCGCAGCAGGCCGGCCAGGGCGTCGGCGAGGTCGGACCTTCCCTTGAGACGCGCCGTGTCCAACGGGCCCACCGTGTCCGCGGACACTCCGGCCAGTTCCTGGCAGGTCGCCAGAACGACGTCGTTCTCCCCGAGCGAGGGAAGGACCTGGGAGATGTAGTCGAGGAAGCGGGCGTTCGGGCCCACCACCAGGACACCCTCCTCCGTGGCGCGTGGGAACGCGTACAGGACATAGGCCGCCCGGTGCAGGGCGACCACCGTCTTGCCGGTGCCGGGCCCGCCCTGCACCACGGTCACCCCGCGGTGGGCGGAGCGGACGATCTCGTCCTGCTCGGACTGCAGCGTCGCCACGGCCGCGTGCATCCTGCCCGTACGCCGTGCCGACAGAGCCTCGGTCAACGGGCCGTCCCCCACGACGTCCTCGTCGGTCGGGTCGGTCCCGTCCAGCAGTTCGTCGCTCACCGAGACGACCGTCCGCCCTTCGAGGCGCAGGTGTCGGCGCCGCCGCAGGCCCATCGGGCGGACCGGTGTCGCCTCGTAGAAGGGCCGCGCCGCGTTCGCGCGCCAGTCCACGAGCAGAGGCAGGTCATCCTCCTCCGTGTGCAGTCCGATCCGCCCGATGCGCAGGGCCGTGCCGTCCATCCAGTCGATGCGCCCGAAGACCAGCCCCTTGGCGGCGCCCTCCAGCCGGCCGATTTCCTTGGCCAGACGCTCGGCGGCGTTTTCCCTCTCGTATGCCTCACCGGCGCTGTCCGCCGGGGCCTGCAACACATTCGCTCGATCTGCTCGTGCCTCGGAAAGCCGCTCGGTGAGCAGCTCATACAAGGAGGACACATAAGCCTGCTCCGATTCAACCGCACGCACGGCGGGATCGTTCATTTCCGACAACAAGGGGCTCCTTCGATTCGAGCCGGACTTACGTGGTGAAGTTTTCCGCTGCTGCCAAGCGCACCGCCCGGCCCACGGACGGCAGGCAGGCAGCCGGCCGGCCGGACTGCAACCAACTGGCCCGCCATCACCCGCGTACGCCGCCCGGATCGAGGCCCCGACATTCCGGTGGCCGAAGCTGCCCCCCATTGCGTCGGCGGTGAGCATCAAGGGTGTAGGCGCCTGTAGCCCATTGCAGCTCGGCCGGGCCGGCAAGGGCCTCAAAGGGTAATCCCGAGAAAAGTGTGGTCCAGCCAAATCATCAGCGAACCCACACCATGAGAACGGCATGACTAAACCGCTGCCTGGACTTCGGCAACGTCGGAGGCGCGGCCATGCCCCCCTTCAAATATCGATCGGCGGAAACTTGAACGACGCGACCATAAACAGGTCCCATAACAGTGTCAAGCCAAGAGTTTCTCGCCAACACTGTTGCAACCGGGCGAACTCTATGTCTCCAGCGGATTTGCAGACTGAGCGATTTCGTGTCTCCGCCGAATTTGCAGACCGAATATTTTTGTGCCTCTGGCGGAGTTCCGACTTGGAGGATTTCCCCTCCGACAGTGGTGGCAACCGAGCGGATTTCCTGCCTTCAGCGAGCCGTCGCACCGCGTCCCGCGCCCCCGGCTCGGTGCCCACGCCGGCCAAGGCAATCGCTCGCCGATCGACGCCGGCCACCTGTCCACCCCGGCCCTCGGGATGTCCGACACACCAGACGCCGCGGGAAGCCGTACTCGGCCGAAAGAACACTCGGAGCCGTCGAAGAACCTCGACGGCTCCGATAGGCCAGGACCCTCAAACCGGACACGGCAGCACATGGGACCCGACCGGTTCACAAGTCGTGACCACAGGCGTGGGGAATCACCTGACCGTCGGCACGGGGGTTGTGCCCCAAGTAGCGCCGGACCGCGTGAACGTCGTCGAATGCCCGGTGCAGGCGGGCAAGCCCGAGCGCGCCGCGCGGGGGCCGTGCTCGCCCAGTGCTGTCAGGTGTCCTCGTTCCTGATCCGATGGTTCGGACATCAATGACCGCTGAGTGGATCGAGCCAGCGCCCGCAGGTGCGCGGCGGTCCCTGCATCCTCTCCTCGATGATCGAGAAGTGATCGTCTCGATGTGCTCGATCGGTCCGCGGTGTTGCCAGTTGGGGCCGGGGTCGACGCCTCCGAAGCTCGATCCGCTACGCTGTTCCCGTCAGCGGCCAGGTCGCGCCAGATGTCCGCCCGGGAAACCGTGGCGAGCACCAGCGCACCCCCACTGACCAGCGGGCTTGTACATCCCGGCTGAAGACCCACTCGCTGGGTTTTCTCCAAGGCCTCACAAGCCCCCGCCTCCGTAGCTCAGGGGATAGAGCACCGCTCTCCTAAAGCGGGTGTCGCAGGTTCGAATCCTGCCGGGGGCACCAGATCAGAGGCCCCCCACCTACTATTTTTCGTAGGTGGGGGGCCTCTGACATCCACGGTTGACATCAACGGCGGCGGTCACTCACGGCCGGGCCGCCTCTTGAGCAGCCGGTCCATGTGGCTGATGGCCTCGCGCTGCGTGTCCTGTACGACGTGCGTGTAGACGTCCATGGTGATGCTGATCTGGCTGTGCCCGAGGATTTCCATCACGACGCGGGGAGCCACCCCAGCCGCGGTGAGGAGCGTCGCACAGCCGTGCCGGGCGTCGTGCAGCCGGATGACACGGAGGCCGGCCGCCTTGGCCACCCGGGTGAAGGATCGGTACACGTTGCGAGGCTCGACCGGACGACCGTTGCGAGTGGCCAAGACGTATCCGCCCTCATCCCAGGGCTCCCCCGCACGCAGCTTGGCGGCGGCCTGACGCATCCGGTGCCAGCGGAGCGGCGCGATGCACATCGCCGGGAGCGGCAGGGCACGGCGACGGCGGCCCTTGGGGTCGTCGTCATACAGGACGCCGCGCCGCCGCTGAGTCTGCTGGCGTACGTACAGCACGCGCTTGTCCAGGTCGACGTCCTGCCAGCGTAGGCCGACGATCTCTCCTCGGCGCAGGCCCATGGCAATGGCGAGGACGAAGGCTGCGTACAGCGGATCCTTGCGTGCAGCGGCAAGGAATTCCAGCGTCTCGTCGAGGGACCAAGGGCTCAGTTCCCGGGACTTGGCCCGGGGCGGTTCGACGAGGCTTGCCACGTTGCGGGTAACCAGCTCCTCGCGGCAGGCAGCCGTCAGGGCAGTGCGGAGGACCCTGTGCGATTCCTTGGCGGTGGCGGCGGTGGTCTTGTTCTCCAGTTGGACGAGGAAGCGGCGAACGTCGGCGGCACTCAGGGATTCGAGCCGCTTCGAGCCGATCATGGGCACGAGATACAGCCGGACGTGTGCCTCGTACTTGTCGTACGTGCTGAGCTTGCGGCGCGGCTTGATGACGTTGTCCAGCCAGTACGGCAGCCACTCCGAGAGCCTGGCCGAACGGGTCGGCACGGGCACCCCCTGGTCGACCTTGTCGAGGAGCGCACGGCGCTTGGTGTCGCACTCGGCCCAGGTCTTGCCGTACGCGAACTTCCGGGCGCGGGTGCCGTCCGGCTGGAGGACGTAGACGGCGGCCTGATAGCGGCCGTCCTTGCGCTTGGTGATGGTGCCCGCGCCGTTCGGGTTGCGCTTGCGCTGGGCGGCCATCAGGCTGCCTCCTCGATCTGGCCGAGGATGAAGTCCCGGACCGCGTCAGCGGGAACGCGGCGGCAGCCGTCGATCTTGATTGAGGTCAGGCGACGTGAACGGATCAGGTCGTAGACCTTGGAGCGTCCCAGCTTGAGCCGCGCCATGACCTCCGGCACGGTCAGCAGCTCGGCGGTTGCGGTCGTCATGAGGCGGCTCCTTCCAGGGCCAGTTGGTGATGCAGGGCTTCGCGGGCGGTTTCGCGGTTGAGCTGGAGGTCTCGGGCGATGGAGGCCGCGAGGACAGATTCGCCGGGGCTGTGGCCGTGTCCGGCGTACTGCCAGTCGGCGAGGACGAGGACGGTGGCGTCCTGGTCGTGCTCGGGGTCGGGCAGACCGAGGGCTTCCCGCTGTTGGGCGGCGCGGTAGTCGGCGCGGATCTGGCGGAGTGCGCCGAGGGTGGTGGAGTAGCGGCGGGACTTGGTGGAGAAGTGGCCGCGGAAGCCGAGCATGTGCGCCCAGGCCCACAGGCGCCGGTCGGGATAGACGGGGTCGAGCTCCTTGCAGGCCCGGATGAGGCGCTGTGCGTGCTCGGGGACCTGGTGGCGGTCGAGTTCAGAGAGTTCGCCGATGCGGCGG
The DNA here is from genome assembly GCF_039532985.1 of Streptomyces gobitricini. Lineage (NCBI taxonomy): Bacteria > Bacillati > Actinomycetota > Actinomycetes > Kitasatosporales > Streptomycetaceae > Streptomyces > Streptomyces gobitricini. The sequence goes on from NZ_BAAASR010000006.1 coordinate 12,994, forward strand.
TCCAGGGTGCCGGTCGTTTCAGCGGCTTTGGTGGCGTACTTGGCGACGTAGGAGGCGACGGCTTGTTCGGTGATGTCGGTGCCGGCCTCGAAGGCGCGGACGGGCCGGATGTCGAGCTGGGTGCCCCAGCGAAGGGTGCGGGCGGGTTGGTCGGCGGCGGCCGGGACGGTGATGGTCGTGTACGGGTGGGCGATGGCTGCGCGGATGGCGTCGGTGAGCAGCTGCACGGTGGCCCAGGCGGGCGGCGGGTCCTCGGGGCCGTCCGGGCCGTCGAGGCGGATGACGGCGTGGAAGTGCACGGCACCGCGCTTCTGAAATTCGGCGACCTTGCCGTAGGAGACGCGGGCAGCCTCCTTCAGCTCCCGTTGGGTGAGTCCGGCGCGGGCGGCGATCTCTCGGCGCAGGCGGTTGGTGAAGCGTTGCCAGAGGTGTCCCGCGTTGTTGTTGAACAACACCGAGCACGCGTAGTCGTAGGTGTCCGGGTTGAGCGGGGTGCCGAGGGTGTCGTCGTCGGGTGCGTGGGCGGTGCCGCAGCGGCAGCGGCCGGTGTCGGGGCGGTTGTGGACGGGGCCGAAGCTGGGGGCGGTGAGGGTGGCGAAGACGCGGGGGTGGTCGCGGACGGTGGTGGGGACGTTCTTGTCCTGGTCGCCCGCGAGTCCGGCGCGGATCAGGTGGTAGGTGTCGGCGGCGTACATCCAGGCGCAGGCTGGGCAGCGGGAGGCGCGGCGGTTGCCGCAGGCCAGACGGAGCCGCCCGCCAGGCTCGTCCTCGGTTGAGTAGCGGTGCAGGATCTCGCCGGTGGCCTTGTCCTTGGTGACGGTCCAGCCGGTCAGGTGGATCGGGTTGGCGCAGCCCCCGGTGCGGCGGACCTGGTCCTGCCAGCGGTCGAAGCCCGGTGACCCGGCCACCCGCAGCAGATCGCTGAAGGTGACCGGGTCCAGGCCCGCCATGGTGGCGGTGTGGGTCAAAGCGATCACCGACCCCAACGGCGTCGGGTCTGCGGTGTGCTGGCGTCGCTGCTGGACGGGCCCGGCACGTCGTCGCCGGGACGGTTGCGGCTGGGCCACTTCTGGCCCCTGGGGGCGTCGTGCTTCCTGTGGGCCTGCGCGGTCTTCTTCAGGTGCTCGTACTCGCCGTCGATGCCCTCGTAGTGGAGGCGGTCGAGGCCGAGGCTCCAGCGGCGGGGCATCAGACGTTCACCTCCTGCCGGCGCAGGCCGAAGGTGGTGCCGGTGCCCTGGCAGCGACGGCAGGTGACGTGGAGGGTGGAGCGGGTTCCGTCGGGGAGGCGGGTGCCGGTGTCGATGGCGACGACGGGGAAGCCGTCGCAGTCGGGGCAGACCCGGGTCCGGGCAGGGCTGTGCTGGGACATGATGGAGCTTCCTTTCGATTGCGGTTGGAAGGGGCCGGACCGTCCGGGCGGCGGCGATGCTTGGCGGCTTGTGCGCCGCCCGGAGGCCGGTCAGAACGTGGTCGTGCTCAGCGCGCGAGGGTGCGGGCGCCTCGGCGGCCGGGCTTGCCCTTGATCTCGTACATGTGGGCGTCGGCGGCGGAGAGGGCGTCGGAGAGGCTGCGGACCGGCAGGTCTGGGACGCGGCAGGCGCCGACGGAGACGTACAACGGGATGCGCTTACCGGCGTGGGTCAGCGGTTCGTGCAGCAGGTCGACGAGCTGGTCGATGTCGTCGGCGTCGGCAGAGCGGATGACGGCGACGAACTCGTCTCCGCCGAGGCGGCCCGCGATGCCGTGGCGTCCGCACCAGGCGGCGAGGCGCCAGGCGGTGGCGGTGAGTGCGGCGTCCCCGGCGGCGTGGCCGTAGGTGTCGTTGAGAGTCTTGAAGTCGTCGACGTCCAGGAGCAGGACCAGGGCGTCGGGGTGCCGGCGGATGAGGCGTTCGGCGCGAGCGATCCACCCGGCGCGGGTGCGAAGGCCGGTGAGCGGGTCGCGGCGGGCGGTGGCCAGCCGGTGGGTGAGGTACCCGGAGTGGGCGGCCCAGCCGAGCAGGGGCAGGGATAAGGCGAGCGCTTGCGTGTCCACGGTTCTCCCTTGTTGCGGTTGGAAGGGGCGTTTGGGTGGGCCGTCCGGGGCGGTGGCGATGCTTGGCGGCTTGTGGCACCGCCCGGAGGCCGGTCAGCGGTTGAGTTCCTGGCGGAGTAGGCGGACCAGGAGCAGGAGGACCACGCCGCTGATCGAGAGCGCGATACCGGTGATGGCCACGGCCAGGAGCGTGGAGACGAGCACGGCTCCGACCGCGACGACGCCGACGACAGCGGCCGTGGGGTTGGCGGCGGCCTTCTGGACGAGGCCGGACGGGGCCTGGTGCGTCGGTGCGACGGGGGCCGGACTGGTGCTGGGCGTGATCGCGTTGTGCGTGTCCGAGGGCGGGTACTTGGGCTTGAACACGGCAGTTCTCCTTACTTGGCGAGCGGGTCGATGGCCGGGGACAGGAAGCTGTCGGCGAGGAGGTAGCCGCCCAGGATCAGGACGGCGACCAGCCACAGGGGCGGGCGGACCAGCTTGATGCCGAGCCACCCGACGACGATGAGGCCGAGCCAGAGCGGGACGTCCATGGCGTGATCTCCCTTGATGTCAGCGGGGGTTGCAGCGGTGCGTACGGGCGGCGAGTTCGGCGGCGGCGCGGCTGAGGTAGTCGGCCGACCAGTCGCAGCCGGGCGCGGTGCAGGCGGCGGCGTGCGCTTCGCGGCCGTGGCGGTCGTGGTGGGTGCCGATCTGGACGGGGCCGATGCGGTCGACGTCCCAGAAGCGGTTGCGGGCCATGGGGTCACCTCCTCTCAGGTGAGCTGGGCGGCGATGGCGTCGGCCATCGGGGCGGGGACGCCGAGGCGGGCGCGCAGGGTGTCGGCGTCGATGGGCTGGCCGGTCGACGCCTGGTGGGCGTCGGCGAGCTTGTGAGCGTGGGCGATCAGGGCGGGCGGGACGTTCGGAACGGCAGGCGGCAGCGCGGGAGCGGGTTCCGGTTCGGGGACCTCTTCGCGTACCGGCTCGTGCTCTTCCACCTCCACCGGCATTGGCTCGTGATGCTCGGGGGCCGGGGTGTGGACCAGGAGGGTGCCGCCGAGGAAGGCGAGGGCCGGCCACCCGGCGACGAGGATGCGGAGCCAGTCCGGTACGTCATTGAGGTCGAGCAGTCCGGCCGTGGCGACGTTCGCCCCGAGGGAGGCGGCGAGCGCGACCGCGAACCAGGTCCAGGCCGACCGCCTCGGCGATTCGGTGCCGCGCAGTGCCCGGAGCTGGCGCCAGGCGGCGACGAGCAGCAGGTCCACGGAGATCGGGTAGGCCCATGCCTTCCAGCCGTCCTGCCCGGCGGCGGCCGCCAGGTCGTGAAGGTGGGAGAAGGACAGGGCACCGGCGATGACGGCTTGGACGAGTACGGCGTCGAGCCGCAGGGACGAGCGCATCCGGATCACGCCTTGTCGGTGACGAGCGCCAGCGCGGACAGGGTGGTGTCCGGGTGGAACGCGTCGAGCGACGGGAGGTACGGCGTCATATCCGCGTGCTCGTTGCAGGCCGCCACGGCGTCATCGAGGCTCGTGAACGGGCTGCGGATCAGCGACCAGCTCCCGGAGGAGACGCCGACCACTGCGGTACCGGGCTTGTCGGGGCGTATCGCGGTTGCCGCGTTCATCGCGAGCGGGCCGATGTCGCCGAGTGCCATCTTGGCCGTGGTTTCCTCGTTGACCCGGTGCGAGACCCGGCCGCTGAGCTGGGCTCGCAGTGCGGTGGCTCCCTTGCCGAGTTCCGCGCCGAAGCGCTGGCCGCAGACCTCCAGATAGATGCCGGCGGCCCGGCCGAGCTGAGCGAGTCGTACGAGTTGGGACACCATGTGGTCGCGCCGCTTCTCGTCGGCGGCCGTGGCCGTCAGGAACAGCTCAGCCACCTCGTCGATGAACACCACGACAGGCACCGGCCGCATGTCCTCATCGAGCCCCCAGACGTCGGAGGTGAACGACTCCAGCGGCGTGTCCCGTGCCAGCCGTTGCGCCGAGCGGATCAGCTCGTAGCGGTTGGTCATCTCGACGACCAGGGCGTCGAGCAGTTCCGCGGCTTCCTCGGGAGTGCAGGCGAGAGCCGACAGGCGACGGGCGAACGGCGCCAGTTCGACACCCCACTTGCAGTCGATGCCGACCAGGGCGACCGGCTGTGGAGCCAGTGCCTTGAGAAGCCCGCGCAGGTACACGGACTTGCCCGACTCGGTAGCACCGATCACCAACTCGTGAGCGATGGTGCGGAAGTCCCGCACCTGGACGCCACCGTCAGCACGCAGTGCGACCGGCACCGAGAGCAGGTCGGGTATCGCGGTAGGGGGCATGACGACCCGTCGCAGCACGTCGTAGCCGATGATCCGGACTTCCAGCCATCCCGGCTTGAGCGCCTTGATGTGGACGCCGTGGGCCCGCCAGGAGTGGCGCAGTCGCTCGGTGGCGGTCTGGAAGTCCCGTACCTCCTGGCCTGGCCGAAGCCTGATCCGCAGCACCATGCCGTTCGCGGTGATCCGGAAGCGCGTGAGACGAGGAACCATGCGGGTTGCGGTCCGGTTCGTCGCCGCCGCGATGGCCAGCCGTATGCGGGACGGAGGCTCGGTCAGGCCGCACGCCTCCATCGCGGAGCGGTAGGTGACCGCGATGCGGATGAGCTTCGCGGGGGCGGCGAAGCCGACCCAGTACCAGGCCGGACGCTGACAGCGGAGTACGAGCAGCGCGGCCGCGACGAGCGCTAAGCCGATCAGCGCGGTGATCTGTCCGCCGGTCATCGATCAGCCCGCCAGCGAGGTGACGGCGGCGGCGCGGAACGAAATGCCGTGACGCTTCTGGCCGTTGAACTCGTTCTCCCAGGGCCGGGCGACCAGGCCGGTCAGGGCCACCGGGGTGCCGGTGGTCAGCTCACCAGAGATGTCCGCTTCCGGGACGGTCACCGTGATCACCTCAGCGTTGCCGTTGGCGACGAACAGCACGTCGACCGTCATCAGGGAGCCGTTGGTCTCGGGGTCGACGGCGACGACGCCGTTTTTCTTGTCGCGCATCTTGAGCTGGGGCGGCTGGGCGACCATCACGGTCGTGCCGGTCATGTCCACGGGGATCTGACGCACAGAGATCACTCCTCTAGAAGTGCTGGACTCCGTCACTCATGTACATGAGTGACATGAAGAAGAGTGCAGCACTCCTGTACATGAGTCAACCCGCCGCGAAGAGGAAATCACGGCGGGCTGAAGAGAGTTGAGCGAGCGTCAGTCGGTGGCGGGGATCCGGTACTGGAAAACGAACTGGTCAGCGGCCATGAGCGTGTCACACACCTCGACCACCCGCCCCTCTTCCGTGACCGCGTTCCGGACCAGGTGCACCACCGGCGCCCCGGGGCTCAGGGCCAGTTCCGACGCCTCAGCCTTGGCAGCCGACCGCGCCTGAAGGGTCTCGACGAACTCAGCGAAGGTGTGGCCGTGGTCCTCAAGCCGGGCGTAGATGCCACCAGGGCCGGGATTCTCGGCGAACAGCTCGGGAATGTCCTTGACCACGTCCCACGGCAGGTACGAGGAGGCCGTCTCCACTGGGGTGCCGTTGCGGAAGTACAGGCGCCGTCGCGCGAGCACCTGGGTGCCGGCCTCGATGCCGAGCCGTTCGGCGACGTCTTCCGGCGCCTCCATGGGGCCGATATAGAGGACGCTCACCTTGGCGGTCGCCCCGGACTGCTCGGACTCGGCGAGGTACGCGGCCTTGCCGCCCCGTCGATGCGACGCCCGGAACCGGTCCGAAGACCGGAGTCGTACGGGCGGCCGATCCTTCACGATCGAGCCCTTACCGTGGCGGGTCTCGACGAGCCCACTGGCTCGGACCTCCACCATGGCCTTGCGAATCGTTCCGCCGGAGACGCCGTAGCGGTCCACCAGCTCGGACTCACTCGGCACCATGTCACCAGGCTTCAGGACGCCTGCCCGGATCTGCTGAACGATCTCGTCAGCGATCTGTAGGTATCGGGGTACGGCCTTGCCACCTCCTACCGAAGTTCCCATAGTCCTTCTCTTCCTCCTATGCTCCTGTACATGAGTACGGGTTCCCAGCAACACAAGTCAACGCCGCTGCACTCCGTGTCCGTGGCGGGAGCGGTGGTGCGGGAGGACGGACGACTCCTGGCGATCAGGCGGGCCGACAACGGGACTTGGGAGCTGCCAGGCGGAGTGCTGGAACTGGCGGAGTCGCCGGAGGAAGGTGTAGCCCGCGAGGTCTGGGAAGAGACCGGCATCCGCGTCGAGGTCGACGAGCTGACCGGCGTCTACAAGAACACGGCGCGGGGCATCGTCGCCCTGGTGTTCCGCTGCAAGCCCTCCGGGGGCACGGAACGCACATCGGCAGAGTCGCTGGCAGTCGACTGGCTCACGCCCGCAGAGATCACCGAGCGGATGTCCGAGGTCTACGCAGTCCGGCTGCTGGACGCCCTGGACGGGGAAGGCCCGCACGTCCGGAGCCACGACGGACGCCACCTGCTTCCAGCGCGGTAGAACTTTCCCTACTTCATCAAGGCACCCGCCGCGCACAGCGCGGCGCGCGCGGCCCGTCGCCCGGGCCGACGCTCCTGTCTCCGCCCCGCTCCGGCCCGGCCGCCGGCCGCACGCCTAGCAGCTCGGGTTGATGGTGGGAGAAACCCGCTGCGGCTGGGGCGGTCGGCTCCACGGCTTTAGCCACCTCCCCGGTCCGGGTCCCGCGCCGAGCAAGACCAGGGGGCCACTCGTGCTCATTACGGGCAGGTCCAAAGCCTGCCCGAGTTGCCAACCAGCGTACGGCCCCCTGATCATGCTCGGCCCCAAACCGGGCAGGCCACCGGCCAAACCCGCTCCGCCGACCTACGTCATGGAGCGTCACGGATGACGCGGTCAGCCTCTCCTTTGACCCTCCTCAGGGCGATGTCGTAGGCCCACGCGTAAGTGGAAACCTTTTTGTCAATAGAGAAGTGTCGCCCTGTCGCCGCATCCAAGACACGATGAAACTCATCCATGAGGTCCGGCCAAGCTACCGCCCCGAAGTCGCCATCTGTCCAACCATAAAGCGCCTTCAGCTCCTCCTTCACAGCAGAGAAGAAAGATAGGGGCTCACGGGATCCCTTTCCAATCCGAACATTATGTCTCCGCAGGAGTGCTTTAACTTCGTCTGGCGCGTCCACCCATTTGTCCGGGCTATCCCGAAGCTCTGCATAGTCGATCCACGCCCAGAAGCTCTCCGCATCAGCCACATCGGGAGCCTCGGCGTGATGATCCGGGCACAGCAGCGCGAAGTTCCTGACATCCATAGAGCCTCCCAAGGCAGTCGGGACGACATGTGCGCGCTCCACGGTTTTACGCCAACACACCAGGCAGGCAGCCTCCTCCAAGCCCAGATAGTCAGCAATGGCCCGAACAGTTGGCGCCGTCTTCCGGCTCGCAGGCTCCGTCTCGCGGGGCTGCACTCCCAGCGAACCAGCGTCGTAGCCGTACTTACTACCATCATCCGGATGGCCGATCCGTAAGATGTCCGGTATATCGTTGCGCTGCTTGCCCGGATTCCGTGCGCGGTAGAGAGGGGTGCTAATCTCCGTTAGATAATCCCCCAGGAACCCGAGCGCGAATTCATTGATTAATTCAAACGCGTCGTGATCGTACCCTCCAGCCTCATTCCTGTGGCCCTGGACGTCGATAAAGAGAAAACGCGGAGCGCCAGGCGAATTCCTCTCGGCCGCCTTTAAGCACTCAAAGATGCGGCGAGCGCTTCGCTCGAAATTTTCGTAGATCTTCATGTCATGGTAAATCGCAACGCCCTTCTGCGCCTTCCTCTTCCGCGCCTGCTGTCGCATCTTTTTCGCCACGGAGCCCCCTAGGCACCTCTTGAAACCGCACCGGAAGCATGGCAGACGGCACTGACATCGAGCAGTCCAAGTAGCCAAAGCTGGCCTTGACGTGCTAGGCCACGCAGGACAAGAAGGCACGTCACCTGCCGTGCCCGATCCGTGCCCGTCAGCCTGGTAAGCCAGGGTCAACTGCGGGCACTGGGAAGAGCTGATGGTCGCTGCTTGGCACCCGTTGCCGCTGGTCGGGCCACCACTCAGGCACAGCAGCGCGGTGATTCCCAAGCTCATGCTCGCCGGTATGCGCGCCCGCGCGCTCCAGATCGAACCTCTTTGCGCCTTCCCAGCCCCCAGCAAGTCCGCCACGGTGCTCTAGAGCTGTGTGGATTGGAAGATCAGGCTGAGTGGGGGAGACAGCATGGCAAAGTGCGGCGCACGGACCAAGACTGGCGGTCGTTGTCAGAAGCCAGTGGTTTCAAACACCTCTCGCTGCGCACTGCACCAGGGCCCGTGGTCGGCGTATGGCGTAGCCCAGCGCAAGGAAAAGGAAGCCAAGGAGAAGAAGCGCAAGGTACGCAAGAAGCGCTAGCCCAGCCTGACATCCATAGGTGACATCAACAGCACGGGACGTCGACACCCTTGCATGGCCTGACACGACTGGCGCCGCCGCACGACGCCACGGCCGGACCAAGCGCGAATCGAACTCCTAAAGCGGGTGTCGCAGGTTCGAATCCTGCCGGGGGCACAACGCAGTACCGCCCTGACCTGTGGGGTCTCTCTCCTGGGGAGGGCTCCTACTCGGCCTCGGACCCCTCGTCCGGGGCCGTTTGCGTGAGCGGGCGGATCGCCAAGCCCCACGCGCACCGCAAGGCCTCTGCGCCCCTCACTCCCTGACTCCGACCTTCCCTGGCAAAGCGTGAAGCGGCTGCCGAGGATGGCGGCACCCGAGGCACCCACCCATCAACACACAAGACATGACATACTCAAAGTATGGCGACTCGGAAGATCACTATCACTGTGCCGGAAGAGCTGGTGGAATCGATCAAGGAACGTGTCGATGCGCGCGGGGTGTCCAGTTACATTGCGGCCGCCGCCGCCCATCAGGACGCCATGGACCGACTGCGCGAGCTGGCTGAGCGCCTCGAAGAAGAGCACGGCGCCGTGACGGACGACGAGCAGCAAGCAGCGCTGGACCGTATCGCCGCGATTGACGGCTGGCACGACGAGCAGCACTCGCATTCAGACGAGGCCGCGTGAACCGCACCGCCCGAGCGAAACTGCACCGGCCGCGACACCGCGTCTTCGTGTTCGACTCCGAGGCCCTCTCCAAGGCGGTTCACGGCGATCGGGAGATGGCCGCGCTGATCAAAACGGCTCCGCGGCTCGACATCCCGATCGTCACGTCGGCGCTCACGACCTTGGAAGCATGGGACCCTCGCGAAACGTCGAAGCAGGCGCTGTGGAACTGGACGCTGTCCCGGATCCGCGTCGTGCACACGGACGACCAGGTGATCGCCATGGCGCGCGACATGCTGAAGGCGGCCGGTCTCCATGGTCACAAGTACGCCATCGACGCCATCCTGGCGGCTGTGGCAGGGCGGGAAGCCGTGCAGGGAGCTGAGGCAACCGTCTTCACGTCCGACACCGATGACATGGCTCAACTACTCGCGGGACACTCCGTGCGCGTCGAGAAGGTCTGACGAAACGCCGCCCGCACCTCACTCCCGGCGTACGTCCTGACGCTCGACCTGGGCATACCCCGTCAGCCCCTGCTCGTCGCGTACAGCCTCGAGGAGTTCGTCCGCGGCGAATCCGCGCTGATGTGCCACTGCCTCGGCGAAGACAACGTCACGACCGTCGAGGCGGACCCGGACGTGGCGGCCCGGGCCGACGCCGCGCTGGAAACGGCCGGGTTTTCGACGTGGACCGTGACCGGGGGCGGGCTCGGCATCACCTCCAACCGCCCTGAGCACGTGCTGCTGGTCGCGGAGGTGGTGTCGCCAGGCTCGGAGACCACCGACCGGATCGTGAAGGTCGACCAGTACGCCAAGGCAGGTATCGCCTTCTACTGGCGGATCGAGCAGGCCGCGACAGGCGTTCCCCTCCTGTACACCTACGTTCTCGACCCCGCGACGAAGATCTACCGAGACGGAGACGTGTTCACCGGCGCCCTCAAGGCAGCGGCCCCCTTCCCGGTAGAGATCGACCTCGGTCAGATCTGACCGACGGGCTGCTCAGCAGCCGACAGCGCGTGAGCGACGCGTGAGCGGACGGCCCGAGCCAGGGGAGGGCGCGGCTCCGGTCCGGTGGGGGCGTGTCCACGCCGTGATCAATCACTTGGGTTCCCGGTACAACCATCGGCCCCCTCCGCCGGTCTCCCCATGCGTACACCCGCGCCGCGCCCGCGCGCGGGGTTCCGCACAGGGAGTTGCGCAGTGAGAGCCGTTGGCATTCGTCGTACCGTCATGACCGCTTCGGCGGTTGCCTTGACCCTCCTGGTCACCGGCTGCGGTGGCGGAGCGCAGGAAGGCGAGGACAAGGCGGCGAAGGGTGGCGGTGGCGCGGACTCCGGGAAGCCGGCGGCCAAGGCGCTCACCGCTGCCGAGTTGCAGAAACTGGTGGTCGCGCAAGGCGACGTGAAGGACCACGAGATCAAGGAGCCTGGGAAGGACGACGTCTCCGAGCCCGGCGCCCTCTCCGTCGCCAAGGCCGAGTGCGAGCCCGTCGCCCAGGTGCTGTCGGCCCTGCCGGTGGGCAAGCCGGCGGCGAGCGTCCAGCGGCTCGTCGTCCGCGAATCCGCGGCGGCCAAGAAGGGCCTGCCCTCCATGGCAGAGCTCGCGGGCATGACGGAGAAGGAGGTCGAGGAGGCGACGATCGACTCGCTCGACATCACCAAGACGATGACCTCGCTGTGGTCCTACGACGCCGAGGGCGCCGGCCAGGCCCTCGCCACGCTGCGGGAGACCGGCAAGAAGTGCGCCGACGGCTTCCCCATGACGATCGACGGGGAGAAGCAGCAGGTCACCAAGGTCATCGAGGAGAAGCTCTCCGTGGGTGAGGACGCCGTCGCCTGGACGGTCCTGACGAAGCAGGACGGCACCATGGGCAGCACGAAGGTCGCCGTCTTCCGTCAGGGCACCACGCTCGCCGGGTTCTCGTCGTTCAACATCGCCGCGGTCACTCGGGGCCAGGCGTTCCAGCAGCCGACCGTCGTCATCGAGGCGCAGGCCGCCAAGCTCGGCTGATCCGTCCGGGTGCGGTACGCGGGCCGGGTCCGGCACGCGAACCAGGGTGCGGTACGCGGGCCGGGTCCCGAGCGAGTGCGGTCGGGACCGGTCCGTTACGCGGGCGGACGCGGCGGGGCGATGCGGGACGGCAGGCTCCGCTCCGGCAGCCGGCAGCCGGCAGCCGACCGACGGGGCCGGTGTCCGGGGGGCCGTTGCCGTCCGGCAGGAGCACCGGAGTGATCAGGCAGCCCGCGACCACGACGGAACCGGCTGCCGGCTGCCGGCACCGCACGCGTACTCGCCACGGCGGACCACTGTGCGGCACGACTCGCGGTAACCATGAGGGTCGGTCGGTCAGCGCAATTCCTCCGGGCACGGCGTACCGCGCGGGAAGATCTTGTACGGCGCGGCCAGCCGGTACACCCCCGGCTTCGGCGCGAGCAGTTCCGTCCACTCGTCGCCCTCCCGGTCCTCCTCCGCCTTCAACAGGCAACCGTGCAAGTTGACGAAGGACTTGGGCCCCTTCTCGCGCTGGAGCGACGCCTCGGTCTCCTCCGGCGGCTCCACCTTCTTGCCCTCCTCGTCGAGGAGGGCCAGCCAGGGCGAGTACGGGACGCGGATCAGCACCCGCCCCGCCGTCCCCACGCGGATGGTCACCTCACCGGCGCCCGCCCGGACCACCGTCGCCGGCGGTTCGGCCAGCGGCGTGGGGTCCTCCACCGCGAACAGCCGCCAGTTGGCGTCGGACCACACCGGGCGGAGGTACGGCTGGCCGTCCCTGACGAGCTCCGCCTCCTGTTCGGCACCGGTGTCCGGATCGCCCTTCGGCAGCACCACGTAGTGGACGGCCCACCGGTGCAGCCAGTCGCGGTAGGTGGCGGAGTTGAGCGTGTCGTCGTAGAAGACCGGGTTGCGCTCCATGTCCGCCTGGCGGTTCCAGCCGCGGGCGAGGTTGATGTACGGGGTCAGCGCCGACGCCTCCCGGTGGCTGCGCGCCGGTACCACCTCCACCCGGGCCTTCTCCGCCCCCAGCTGCTGCAGTTGGTTGATCAGCGGCGCGGCCTCCCGCGCCCACGACGCGTCCGGCGCGGTACGGACGATGTCGTCGGCGCTCTTGAAGCCGATCCACACATTCAGGACGGCGAAGGCGAGGACGAGTGCGTACCACTTACGGGTGCGGCGGGCCGTGTACGGCAGGGCGGCCAGCAGGACGACGCCCGCGAACAGCATCGGCAGCCGTGAGACGTTCGACCCGATCTGCGAGTCGACCAGCCAGGTGAGCAGCGTGCCGAGCGCGTACACGGCCGCGCCGGTCCGGATGGTGCGCCAGTCCTCCGGTACGAGGACGAGGACGAGGACCCCGAAGGCGAACGGCAGCATCGTCGACCCGAACGACATCGGCTGCGTACCGGAGAAGGGGAACAGCCACGACGACAGCGCCACGACGACGACCGGCGCGAGACCGAGCGCGTACGCGCCGGGGCGCCGCTTGTTGAGGAACAGCGCCGCCGCCGCGACGCCCAGGAACAGTCCGGCGACCGGACTCGCGGCGGTGGCCAGCCCGGCGAGCGGCGCCGCGACGACGGCCTTGGCCCACCGCTTCCTGCGCCACCGGTGCGGCCAGCAGAACACGGCGGCCACCGCGCCCAGCGCGAACATCATGCCGAGACCGAACGTGACGCGGCCGGACAGCGCGTTGCACAGGAACGCGAAGACCCCGGCGAGCGAGCACGCCAGCGGATTGCGCACCGCCCGGACGCGCACCAGGATCATCGCGGTCAGCGCGGCGGACGCCGTCCCGGCGATCATCATCGTGGTCCGCACGCCGAGCAGCGACATCAGGTACGGGGACACGACGCTGTACGAGACCGGGTGCATCCCGCCGTACCAGGCGAGGTTGTACGCGGAGTCCGGGTGCCGCCCGACGAACTCGGCCCACGCGTCCTGCGCGGCGAGGTCGCCACCGCTGTTGGCGAAGAAGAAGAACCAGACGATGTGGGTGAGCGCGGCGAGCCCTGCCGCGACCGTCACCGGGTGCCGGAGAAGCCCCGGGCGGGGCGCGGTCCGGGGCGCCGACACGGACACGGGCGTGGGTCCGGTCGTGGCGGACGAGGTGGCGCACGAGGCGGAGGCGGAGACGGAGGCGGGTGCCGTCCGGTGCGTGCCGGGAGCACGGGGTGCGGCCGGGGCCCCGGAGGGCTCGCGGCGTGCCGGGGCCACGGGCGCCCCCGCGCTTGTCGGGCCATCGGCGCGCCCGGGCGCCGCGGAGACCTCAGGGGCCGCGGAAGCCCCGGACACCTCAAGGGCCTCCGGCACCTCAAGCGCCTCAAGCGCCTCCGGCATCTTGGACAACCCAGCCGGTGGCCTTATTCGCGCGCGCGAAGTCGAGGCGCTCTCCGCGCGGGCCGGCTCAGCGCTGGTCGGCTCAGTGGTGGTCACTGCGGCTCTCTGCTCTCTGCGTCTTCCCCCACGCCCTTGCCACGTGCTGTACGCGAAGACGTCGTTCCGGCGACATCCGTTGCCCGGACGTGTCCGGACGCTAACACGGGGGCGCCCCGGAAATCCGGGGCGCCCAGGGACGGTTCAGCCGAGACGGGTGAGCTTGTCACCGAGCCCCGGTTCGGCCAGGGCGCTCCGCAGCGCCACCGGCACCCGGACCTGGCTGGCGCCCTCGCCCACGGTCAGGACGCCGACCTGCGTACCGGCGGGCGCCGAGTGGGGCAGCGCGCGGCCGCCGTTGCCCAGTTCCAGCTTGACCGTCAGGCCCGACCAGCCGACGACCTTCACGTCCTTGGTCACGACCACCGGCGTCGTACCGCCGAGGCCGTCGTCGACGTGGCCGACGACATCACCCTTCTTGACGACCGTCCGGCTCGCCAGCAGGTCCTGCGTGGCGAGCATCGCCTCCTTGCTGGCGGCGATCGCACTGCCGAGGATCGGCGTCTTGTACTGGGCGAGGACGGCACCGACGATCAGCTGGTCGGTCTCCCCGACCTTCTTGTGCGCGGCGAAGAGCAGGTTGCCACCCGCCCTGGTGGTGCTGCCGGTCTTGATGCCCAGCGCCCCGTCGTACGGGACGAGGTCGTTGTAGTTGCGCCACTTCTTGCCCGACGGGTCCGTCCACCAGGGCATGGCGGTGATCTCCAGCAGCGCGGGGATCTCCACCAGCTTCTCGCCCAGCTTCACCTGGTCCTCGGCGGAGCTGACGGTGGTGTGGTTCAGGCCGGAGGGATCGGTGTACGTGGTGTTCTTCATCCCCAGTTCCTTGGCGGTGTCGTTCATCTTCTTGACGAACGCCGCCTCGGAACCGGCGTCCCAGCGCGCGAGCAGCCGGGCGATGTTGTTGGCGGAGGGGATCATGATGGCGGCGAGCGCGTCGTACTCGGTGATCTTGTCGCCGGCCTTCACCGTGTTGAGGGTGGACTCGTTCTGCGCGTCGTAACCACCCTCCTTCTCCGCGAGGGCGTCGATCTCGATCATCTCGCCCTTGGACCCCTTCTTCAGGGGGTGCTCCTTGAGGATCACGTAGGCCGTCATGGCCTTCGCGACGGAGCCGATCGGCACGGGCTTCTGCTCGCCGAAGGAGTCGACGGTGCCGAGGCCGGTCGCCGACATGTAGCCCTGGCCCTCGTTCGGCCACGGCAGGGACGGCTCACCTCCGTCGAAGGCGTAGGACGACTTGGCGGTCATCTCCAGCGTGGGCGCGGGCAGCGGCCGCACGAACTGCACGATCGCAAAGATGATCACCAGCAGGAGGGCCAGCGGCGTCCAGATCTTGACGCGCCGGACCGCCGTGCGGACCGGGGTCTCCGGCGGGGGCGGCGTGTTCGTCAGCTCGGCGAGCATGTCCAGCGGCGGCCGGGGTGGCAGGGGCTGCTGTCTGGTCCGCTCGGGCTCGGTCAGCGCGGCGGCCGTAGCGGCCGTGGCGGCGGCCGGCGTCTCGCGCTTCTTCGCGGCCGGGCGCGCGTCGTCCGGGCGCAGCGGTACGAACTTGCTCGTCCGCTCGGCGGGGGACTCCGCGGCCTCGGCCGCGTCTGCCGCCTGCGCCGTGGGCGTGATGGCCTTCAGCGCGGTCGTCGGCTGGTCCACGGGCTTGCGCTGGACGGCCCGGAACACGGCGGTCGGCTGGTCGACGGGCTCGCGCCCACCCTCCCGCGCGGGCTCCTCGGCCGGCGTGGCCGGCCCGCTGCCCTTGGCGGTGGCCTCGCCCTCGCCGGACGGCTCGTCCTTGGCGGACGGCTCGGCGGCCTCGTCGGCGGGCTCGCGCGGCTTCCCGTCACCGGCGGAGGACCCCGCCCCGGCCCGTGGGCTCGGCTCAGCGGCCCCCGCGGAGGCGCCACCCCTGCGGGACGGCTCGACGGGCTCATCGGCGGGCTCGGCGCGCCCGGCGGCCTCGGTGGACGGCTCGGCGGCCTCGGCCGACGGTCCGACAACCTCGTCGGCGGCCCCGGCGGCGCGCTCGGCAGCCTCGGAGGACACCTCCGCCGAACGCACGGGCGCGTCGTCCGCGTCGTCCGCGCCGCCCGCACTGTCCGCGTCATCCGCACCCGATGGGCGGTCCGCGGCCTCCTCGGCGCCGACGGGCCCGGCAGGCCCGGCAGGCCCGGCAGGCTCGGCGGCGGCCGCGCCGACGGGCCCGGGGGCCGCCACTCCGGACGCGGCGGGGTCGTTTCCGCCCGGCTCGTCCGCCTTGGTGACCCACGCCGCGACGGCGTCCCTCAGCCGCGCGTCACCGTCACGGTCGCCCGGAACCTCCGAACCCTCCGAAACCGCCGAACCCTCCGGAACCGTCTCAGGAACCGCCTTGAACACCGCTGTCGGCTGGTCGACCGAGCGCTCCGCGTCCCCGGCCGGGGACGCGGCGTCACCACGTACGGCAAGCCTCGGATCACGTTCGTCCGAAGCCGTCTCCCCCGGCGACTTCTGCTGCTCCGACTTGTCGGGGGACTCGCCCGCCACCGTGCCTCCTTCGATCAACGCACTGCCCGAACCATGTACCAGTGTCCCTGTGTGAGCGCTTGGCTCACGTGCAAGACGAGAACGACATACCTACCGGTTCCCGTCCGAAGCACCCAGGCGCTCTCGACAGACCAATGTGAGAGGGGTCACCCTGTCATTCATCCACGCGGGGAGGCATGGATGGGCAGGAGCCGCAGAACACTTCCGGAGGAGCTGCTGTTGCTCGCTCTGGACCCGGCCACGGGTACCACAGCGCAGCCGCAGTCGCTCGACCTCGGCCTGGCCGGAGCACAGCTAGTGGAGCTGGCTCTGGCAGGACGGATAGCCCCTGACGGGGATCGTATCGCCGTGGTGATGCCACGGCCGACCGGAGATCCGACACTGGACTCCGCGCTCGAGCTGCTGCGCAGGCGTGGCAGTCCGGTGCGGGCCGTCCACTGGATCGGCGGGCCCCGACTGGGGCTCCGCCAGACGTATCTCTCGCATCTGGAGCGGTGCGGCATGGTGCATGCCGTCGAGGGCCAGATGTGCGGGGTGCTGCCGACGACGCGCTACCAGGCGACGGAGACGGCGATCAGTCGGGAGATCAGAGCCCGGCTGGACAGTGCGATCCGCACCGGTGTACCGCCGGACCCGCGGACCGCGGCGCTCGCCGCGCTGGCCCACGCGGTCGGACTCGGCAAGCACCTCTATCCCGGCAACGAGGGGCGTTCCTCACGCTCCCGGCTCCGGGATCTGATCAGGCACGACCCGATGGGCGGCCTCGTGGCGCACGCCGTGATGGACGTCCAGAACGGCGTGGGCGCACAGCCGCGCCGCGGCCCCGGCGCGGGAGGTGGTGGCCGTCCGGCCACGGCCGTACCGATGCAGCCGCAGGCACGCAGCGGGTCGATGGCCCGCGTCGTCGCGCACTGAGCGGCGAGTGGCACGAGTGACACCAGGGGCTCAAGAGCCCCACAGGCAAGGCTGAAACGAGCACCAGGCGCACACCCCACGGCCCGGTTCGGAGCCGCGTCAGCGCGCGCGGGGCGGTCATCACGCCGCCCCGCGCGCTCGCGTCCGTACGTGCGTACGGCGAGGGGCGCGTGTGGCCATTTTCCAGCGCGCAAAGCCTATTGGTGGCAGTCTGCTGAGCAGTAGATACGCAGAGCTACGCCCGCTACCGCAGCCAAGCAGCCGGAGGTGCAGTTTCCCGTGGCGTCCAACGTCAACCCCACCGTCAGGCGACGCAGATTGGGCCAGGAGCTGCGCCGGCTCCGTGAGCTCAAGGGCATGACGGCGGAGGAGGTGGCGGAGCGCCTGCTCGTCTCGCAGTCGAAGATCAGCCGCCTTGAGAACGGCCGCCGCTCCATCAGCCAGCGCGACGTCCGTGACTTGTGCGGGGTGTACGAGGTCGAGGACCACCGTATCGTCGATTCGCTGATGCAGATGGCGAAGGACTCGCGCCAGCAGGGCTGGTGGCACGCGTTCGGCGACATCCCCTACAGCGTCTACATCGGTCTGGAGACGGACGCGGCCTCGCTGCGGGTGTACGAGCCCCAGGTCGTGCCCGGGCTGCTGCAGACCCGGCAGTACGCCGAGGCGCTGATCACCGGCGCCCTGCCGGAGTCGTCGGCGGCCGACATCGAGAAGCGGGTCAACGTCCGCGCGCGGCGCCAGGAGCGCATCCGGGACGCGGAGACACCGCTGCGCCTGTGGGCGGTGATCGACGAGTCGGCGCTGCGCCGGGTGGTCGGCGACCGGCAACTGATGATCGAGCAACTGGAGCATCTGGTCGAGCAGTCCCACCTGCCGCACGTCACCGTGCAGGTGCTGCCGTTCGACATGGGGGCGCACCCCGGCATCAGCGGCCATTACGCGATCCTGGAGTTCCCGGACGCCTCCGACTCCTCGGTCGTCTACATCGAGGGGGTCACCAGTGACCTGTACCTGGAGAAGGCGAACGACGTGCAGCGGTACAGCGTGATGTACGAGCATCTGCGGGCCCAGGCGCTGAATGTGGAACAGACGCGGCATTTCATCGGCGAGGTCATCAAGGACTACACGGACGTGACGCGGTGACGCCGTGACACCCTGACGCCACATTGCGAAGTCCGTGGCGATATCCCGGGTATGCCTCTTCCGTTCGGAATGGCGGGGGTTTGCCCCGCCTGCCGGGGAAGAAGCCGGAACGGTACACCCTGGTCGGCTTCCAGCGGAAGACCTCCATGGAATATGCCATCCAGTCGAGTGAACGTCCGTCCCGCGCGCAGATTCCGACGAGTAGCGTCGATCACGCCAGCCTGCAGGTCAGGTCGGTGCGAGTCACTGCTGTCACTGTCGAGAACCGGAGCGGAAGATGGCAATCATTCAGGGCGCCACGGACACCTGGACCAAGTCCTCGTATTCCGGCGGGAACGGCGCGTGCGTCGAGGTCAAGTCCCCCGTCGTCGCGGCGATCGCGGTTCGGGACTCGAAGGTCCCCGCCGGTCCGTCGATCACCTTCGTCCCCGAGTCGTGGAACGCGTTCGTGCGCGAAGTGGGCACGGGGGCCCTCTGACCCTGTCGGCATGCGTCACCGATGAGCCCTCTCGACTGGTCCGCCGTCCCGGCCGAGGGGGCTCGGCCATGCGCGGAAGCAGTTGACCGGCGCACCGGCCGGTTCCCGGCACGGCCGAGCTGAACGGTACGAAACGTCTGCCGCCCGGCACGAGCGCCGGCCGGTCGAGGAAGATGGCGGCCAACGCGGCGGCCGGGGAGCCGGTGAGGCGCCGAGGCGGATGCCGGGAGCGCAGCCACGCCAGCGGTCCGGCCCGTCCTCCCGCGCCTCCGGCGTCGGCCCCGGAGGACAAGGCCCGCCTGGGAGTGGTCCAGCACGTGGTGGCGCCGGGTCGCCCGACCCGGGCCGGCCGCACCGGGTCCCGGGCCGGCCGTACCGGGTCCGGGGCCGTGCCGTGCCGTCCGGCTGGGTGCCGGGGCTCCGGTCCGGGCGTGCGTCGCCTGGCGGGAGCCGGGTGCCGGGCGCGGCCGGCCGAGCGGTGGGTGCTCGCCGGAGGCGGCGACGGACGCGGACGCGGCCGAGGCGGCGGCGTTCCTCACCCCTGCCGTGATGCCCTCCGGCCGGGCGCGTGGCCATGACGAGCGGGCCGGCCGTCGCCGGTCGACGCGGGCGAGCCGGTGAGGCGAGCCCCCTCCCTTCCTTCGCCGACCGCACGGGACCCGCGTCCCGTGCGGTCGCTGTGTCATGTGGCGTACGGACCTGACGAAGCGCCCGATCATCCTGTGGCCCCCGTCACGGACACGACAACGGCCACGCGGGTCAAGAAAGGGTAAAACTGTTCCACTTCCTGACTTGCGTTCACCTACGTGACCCGGACGACCCTTGACCGGCCGCCCGGACTGACGGTTCAATCCCCGAAGTCCCCGCTCCCGCACGGGGGCCCCGCTGACCGGACGTACTGACGACGCGCTTCGACGTTCACAAGGCGGACCCCTGGAGGGGGCACATGAACAGTCTCGACTGGGCCGTGCTCATCGGCTACTTCGGTGTGATGGTCGCGATCGGCGTCTGGTCGCACAAACGCGTCGACAACGTCAGCGACTTCTTCACCGCCGGCGGCAAGATGCCGTGGTGGCTGTCGGGCATCTCGCACCACATGTCCGGCTACAGCGCGGTGATGTTCACCGGCTACGCGGGCATCGCCTACACCTACGGCGTCACCTCGTACGTCACCTGGTCCTTCCCCATCGCCATCGGGATCGCCATCGGCGCCCACCTCTTCGCTCCCCGGCTCAACCGGATGCGGTCCCGCCTCCATGTGGCCTCACCGCTGGAGTACCTGAAGAACCGCTACGACCTGCCCACCCAGCAGGCCCTCGCCTGGTCCGGCGTCCTGCTGAAGATCGTCGACGTGGGCGCGAAGTGGGCGGCCATCGCCACCCTCCTGTCCGTCTTCACCGGCATCTCGCTCAACCAGGGCATCCTCATCACCGGTGTCATCACCGGCATCTACTGCACGGTCGGCGGGCTGTGGGCCGACGCCCTCACGGAACTCGGCCAGTTCATCATCCAGTTCTTCGCCGGCATCGCCATGCTCATCGCCGTCATGGCCGAGCTGGGCGGCTTCAGCGCGCTGTGGACCGTGTGGGACCGGCCCGAGATGCAGGGGCACACCGAGCCGACCGCCGGCCCGTACACGGTGACCTTCCTCCTCGCGTACCTCTTCATCAAGACCTTCGAGTACAGCGGCGGCATGTGGAACCAGGCGCAGCGCTACATGGCCACTCCCACCGCCCGCGAGGCCACCCGCTCCGGGCGGCTGTCGGCGGTGCTGTGGTTCGTCTGGCCGCTGGTGCTGTTCTTCCCGATGTGGTGCGCGCCGCTGCTGGTGAAGCCGGAGAAGCCGGACGCCTCCGACTCCTACGCGCTGATGACCGAACAACTGCTGCCGCACGGCCTCCTGGGCCTGGTCATCGTCGGGTTCTTCTCCCACACCATGGCCATGTGCTCCTCCGACGCCAACGCCATCGCCGCCGTCTTCACCCGTGACATCGCCCCCGCCATGAGCAGGGCGGCACGCGGCTGGTCGCACCGGGCCGGGCTGCTGGCCGCCCGCTGGTCCACCGTCGCCTTCCTCGCCCTGTCGATGGCGGTCGCCACCCAGGTCAACTCCCCCACCTTCCAGGACATCATCACCGTCGTGATCAAGTGGGTGGCCGGCCTGATGGGGCCCATCGCGATCCCGTTCATGCTCGGTCTGCTGCGGGCGTTCCGCAGGTCCGGGCCGACGGCGGCGCTGGTGTCGTGGGCGGCGGGCCTGTTCGCGTTCTGGCTGACGAACTACGGGCTCGGCGGCATCGAGCTCCAGATCCAGATCGTCTCGCCGCTGGCGACGTCGCTGATCCTGTACGTCGTGATCGGCTTCATCAAGCCGGAGGACACCCCGGAGCGGGACGCGGTGCTGGACAAGCTCCACTCGGACGACGGCAGTCCGGCGGGCGCTGTTCCCAAGGCACCCGAGACACCCGAGGCACCCGAGACGCCCGAGCGTCAGCCTCTCGGGTAGCGGGCCAGCCAGCCCGGCGCGGAGGTGGCCGGGCCGTGCAGGGCGGGGCCCTGCGTCATCTCCATCGCGAAGTCGTCCGCCAGCTCCAGGATCGTGGGCCGCCCTTCCAGCTCGGCCAGCCAGGCCGGCGGGAGGGCCGTCTCGCCGTGCTGGGCGCCGAGCAGCGCGCCGGTGAGGGTGCCGGTGGTCTCCGACGGGCCGTCGTGGTTGACCGCGAGGCGCAGCCCGTGCCGTACGTCCTCCCCGACGAGCGCGCAGTAGACGGCGATGGCCAGCGCGTCCTCGGCGTGCTCGCCGTCGGTGTCGCCGAGCGAGGCGATCCTGGCGGGGCTGGGGATGCCCTGCCGTACGGCGCCCAGGGCGTGCTTCAGCGCCGCGCTGACCGGCTCGTGCCCGGGGCGGGCCGCCAACTGCGCGAGGGCCCGCTGCACGGAGCCGTCGACGGACTCGCCGCGGGCCAGGCCGTGGACGACGACGGCGAAGGCACCGGCCGCCAAATAGGCGGCGGGGTGGCCATGGGTCTGCACGGCGCACTCCACGGCGAGCTGGCACACCAGCTGCGGCTCCCAGCCGACGAGCAGCCCGTACGGGGCGGACCGCACCAGGGCGCCGGCGTCCCGGGCCGTCGGGTTCTTCGGCTTGTCGACGGTGCCGAGGATCTCGTCGCCCAGCCCGGTGAGGGTGGCGCGCGCCGGGTCACGGCGGGCGTACAGCCACTCCTCGCAAGCCAGCCAGCCGTTGTCCTTGCGGCGCTCGTCGGGACCCCAGTCGCGCTGGGTGGCGGCCCACCGCAGATGGGCGCGGTGCACGTCGGTGGGCGGGTGCCAGGCGCCGGTGTCGCGGCGCACCTGGGCGCGTATCAGACCGTCCACGGTGAACAGCGACAACTGGGTCGCGGACGTCACGGCACCGCGCCGCCCGTACGCGGGCGTCAGGTCGGCGAGCCCGTCGGGCCCGTGTGCCGCGCGGATCGCCTCGACGGACAGCCCCGAGACGCCCGCTCCGAGGGCATCCCCGATCGCGGCGCCCAGCAGGCAGCCCCGTACCCGGGCGCGGAAGTCCTGCTGCTCGGCCCGGCCCCAGACAGCCGCCGCTGCTGCACTCACCTCGCGTCCCTCCCGTCGCCCGTCGCCGTACGTCCGGCGCGCAGCACTGTAATCGAAGGGATCCGGGGGGTCCGGGGCGCGGAGTGTTATGGGTGGGACGCCCCACAGGTACGGATCTGGGCGTCAGCCGCGCCTTCGGGGCTCATGTCCCGTCGTCGGACGTCAGCGCGGCCCGCGCCGCCCACACCGGGTCCAGCAGCCGGGCCAGGGCGTCCCGGTCGGCGCCGGGGCAGGCGGCGAGCTCCGACAGACGCCCTCCCAGGTCGGTGAGGTCCTCCCAGTCGGGGCGCGACGAGAGCATCCGGTCCAGGTGCCGTCGCGCCTCGGCCCATTCACCGAGCGCGGCGGACAGGACGCACGACTGCCCGACCTCGTGCGCCCAGGGCTCGCGCGGGGCGACGGCCGCACACTGCCGTCCGAGGTCCTGCCAGTGCGCCGTCGCGGACTCCGTCCCCCGGATCCGGCTCTCGGCCATCGCCAGATGGAACAGGCCCTCGACAGGTTCCCTCTCCCGCAGCCGCACCGCCGCCGCGTGTGCCTCGTCGAAACGGCCGAGCATCCTCAGGGCCTCCGAGACGAGTCCCAGGGTGCCGTCGTCGCGGTCGCCGGGCGGCAGTTCGTCCAGTACCGCCAGGGCCTCCTCCGCGCGGTGCAGGGTCAGCAGAACGGCCGCCCGGCGGCCACGGGCCCAGGACGGGTCGTGGCCGAGTGCGGCGAACCGGTCCAGGTCCGCGAGGGCGCGCTCCAGCAGTCCGGCCGACTGGTACGCCAGCACCCGTCTGCTCAGTGCCCAGGCGAGGTTCCTCTTCGAGGCGACCACCTCGTCCAGATCGGTGAACTGCCCCCGTGTGTCACCGAGCCGCCCGCGGAGCCACGCCCTGCTCGCCCGCGCCCAGCCGTGTCCCGGGTCCAGGGCCAGCGCGCGGTCGTAGTCCGCCAACGCGTCGTCGAACCGGCCGCAGACCGCCCGGGCCGAAGCCCGCCGGATCCAGGACCCCACGTCGCCGGGCACGCTCGCGGCGATCTCGTCGACCGGCGAGGCGTCCCTGCCGGCCACGCGCAGCTCCCGGTAGACGGTCTCGCGTTCGGTCAGCACCCAGGGCGTGTCCGGCAGGAGAAGCGCGGCCCGCTCCAGGTCCGCCAACGCCTCGGGCAGCCGCTCCATGGCCAGGTACGTCACCCCGCGCGAGGCGATGGCCCACCCGTAGCCGGGAGCGAGCGCGACCGCCCGGTCGAAGTCGGCGACGGCCTCCTCATAGCGCCGCGCCAGGCGGTGCCCGGCACCGCGCATGGCGTACCCCCACGCGGGACTGTCCCCGCTGTGGACGGCCCGGTCCAGGTCCGCACGTTCGGCGTCCGCGTCCCCGAGGGCGCGGTGGAGGCCCGCCCGCTGGGTCAGGGCCCACGTGTAGGCGGGGTTCAGCTCGATGGCCCGGTCGAGATCCGCCATCGCCTCGTCGTACCGCCCCAGGGACTCCCAGACGACGGACCGGCTGGCCAGCGCCCACGCGTACCCGGGGTCCAGCTCCAGGGCCCGGTCGAAGTCCGCGAGCGCCTGCTCGTGACGGCCGCACCGCCAGTGGAGGCGGGCACGTTCACCGATGACCCACGCCCGGCCGGGTTCGGCCTCTTCGGCCCGGTCCAGGTCGTTCAGCGCCCCCTCCTCGTCCCCCAGGTGCCAGCGCACCTCCGAGCGCCTCACCAGCGCCCACCAGTACCCGGGGTCGAGCTCGATGGCGCGGTCCAGATCCGCCAGGGCTTCCCGGTCGTGCTCCATGAGGTGCTTGGCCTGTCCTCGGGTGGCCAGCGCGACGCTGTTGTCGGGCCGGAGGTGCAACGCCCGGTCGCAGTCCGCCACGGCCCTTTGGTGCTGCCCCAGCAGCCGGTGGACGTCCCCGCGCGCCTCCAGGATCCACGCCGTGTCGGGGGCGAGTTCGTCCGCACGGTCCAGGCGGGTGAGCGCACCGGCGTAGTCGCGCTCCGCCCGGAGCACCATCGCCAGCCCGTAGTGCGCCCGCACGCAGTCCGGGTCCAGGGCCAGCGCCCGCTCGTAGTCGGCGACCGCCCTCTCGTGGTCGTTCGCCCGCCGGTGGTGCATGCCCCGGACGACCAGGGCCGCCACCTGGTCCTCCCGGCCGAACCCGGCCCGTGCCAGCAGCAGGCCCAACAGCTCTACGGGCCGCTCCTCGCCGTCCAGGGCGGCCGACGCGTCCCACCCCCAGGCGCGCAGTTCCGGTGCGTCGGCGTCCTCGCCCGCGTCGGCGAGGACCCGGGCCCAGCGGCGGGCCGTCGCCGGGTCCTCCTCCTCGCACGCGGCCACGCCGGTCCGCAACACACCCGGCAGCGCCGTGACGGGCTGGGCGCACAGCCGGTGGTAGAGCTCCTCCAGGCGCGGTGCGCGCCACGCCTCCCGGCTCCACAGCTCGTCGGCCGGTACGCCGGCGGCGGCCGCCTCCGCCCAGTCGGCGAAGACCCCCGCGAGGCGGGCGTGTTCGGCGCTCCAACGGCGCGGTGACCGTGAACGCTGGAGGCGGAGCATCGGGCCGCGTACGACGTCGTGGTAGCGGGCGCGGCCGTCCCTCTCGGAGACGAAGGGCAGGGAGCGCAGCCAGTCGAACAGGTCGGTGTCCGCTTCGGTGGTCGCCGTGAACACGTCCTCGTCGAGGCGGCGGGGCAGGGCGCAGGACAGGGCGGCGGCCCGGCGGACGGGGTCGGTCTCCCATTTGAGGAAGCGGTCCACGGCAGTGGCGCTCGGGACGTCCACCTCTCCGGGTGTCTCCGCGAGGGTCGACACGAGGACCGGCAGGCCGCCGGCGAGCCGCAGCACGTCCCGCACGACCGTCTCGTCCACGACCCCCTTGGCGGCGAGCAGTTGCCGGCTCTCCGGTTCGGTGAACGGTTCGAGCGGGATGTCCCCGACGAACTCGGCGTAGTCCGCCCAGCAGGCCGGGTCGAGCCGGGTCTGCCCGGCGAGCGTCAGGACCACGTTGGAGGGGAGTGCTCCGTACCGGTCCTCGGTGGTGATCAGGTCGCGCAGCCAGACGTCGAGGAACGGCGCCGTGCGTTCGTAGGTGTCGAAGAAGAACGCCACCCACGGCACCTCGGCCGCCACCCGGTCCAGCTCGCTCACCAGAACGGGTGTGAGGGCCTGGAGCGGGTCGAGTACGAGCTGGACGTCGTCCTGGTTGCGGAAGCGCGCGCTGAGCACGGCTCGCAGCCGGTCGGTTCCCTGGGCGATCCGGGTGGGGTCGGCCGCCCCGGCGAAGGCCCCGACGACGGGCAGCATGCCGGCGCCGATCAGCCCGGCCTGGGCGATGGCCATGCCGCTCGCGCTCGGCGCGGCCGCCTCCTGCCGTTCCGGGTCGGTCACGGAGGCGGACGCCGCTTCCGCCTCGTGCCGCCGCTGCCGATAGGTGGCCAGCTGCCGTTCCAGGGCCTTGAGCGGGTGTCCCTGCTGGGCGAAGCACGCGCTGATCTCCGCCAGCACCTCGGGGACACTGTTGACGCTCTCGTCGATGTACGCGGTGAGGGCACCGCGCCCGCGGGCGGTGTCCTGCCACTCGCGTACCAGCGTGGTCTTGCCGACGCCCGCGATGCCCCTGACGTGGAAGACGAACCGGTGCCGGTCGTCCTCCACCGGAACGTCGAAGTTCTCGCGGTACCGGGCGAGTTCGTCACGACGTCCGACGAAGCCGGCGCGTTTGCGCCGTTGCAGCAGTTCTTGCATCGACGGCCGCGCCGCCCCCGCCCCGGTCCTCATGGGATCAGTCTGTCAGCACCGGCAGCAGTTCCGGGAGGTGACCGTCGGACGCCGCCGCCGCCCGCCGCCGCTCCTCCGGGACCTCGCCGTACAGGGTGGTACGGGGGCGGGCCGGACGGCCGGCGGCCTCGGCGACGGCGACGAGGTCCCGGACCGACTTGTAGGAGCCGTAGGAGGAGCCCGCCATACGGGAGATGGTCTCCTCCATGAGGGTGCCGCCCAGGTCGTTGGCGCCGGAGCGGAGCATTTCGGCGGCACCGTCGGTGCCGAGCTTCACCCAGCTGGTCTGGATGTTGGGGATGTGCGGGTGGAGCAGGACGCGGGCCATGGCGGTGACGGCGCGGTTGTCACGGGCGGTGGGGCCGGGGCGGGCGATGCCGGCGAGGTAGACGGGGGCGTTGGTGTGGATGAAGGGCAGGGTGACGAACTCGGTGAACCCACCGGTCTCCCGCTGGACACGGGAGAGGGTGCGGAAGTGCCCGAGCCAGTGGCGGGGCTGGTCGACGTGCCCGTACATCATCGTCGAACTCGACCGGATGCCGAGCTCGTGCGCGGTGGTGATCACCTCGATCCAGGTCGCCGTCGGCAGCTTGCCCTTCGTCAGGACCCAGCGCACCTCGTCGTCGAGGATCTCGGCGGCGGTGCCCGGGATGGAGTCGAGGCCGGCCTCCTTGGCGGCCGTCAGCCACTCGCGGATCGACAGGCCCGTGCGCGTGGCGCCGTTGACGACCTCCATCGGCGAGAAGGCGTGGACGTGCATGCCGGGGACGCGGGTCTTCACGGCGCGGGCGATGTCGAAGTACGCCGTGCCCGGCAGGTCCGGGTGGATGCCGCCCTGCATGCACACCTCGACCGCGCCGACCTCCCACGCCTGCTGGGCGCGGTCGGCGACCTGGTCGAGGGAGAGGGTGTAGGCGTCGGCGTCCGTACGGCGCTGGGCGAAGGCGCAGAACCGGCAGCCGGTGTAGCAGACGTTGGTGAAGTTGATGTTGCGGGTGACGATGTAGGTGACGTCGTCACCGACCGCGTCACGGCGGATGTCGTCGGCGATCCGGCACAGCGCGTCCAGCGCCGGGCCGTCGGCGTGCAGCAGGGCGAGGGCCTGGTCGTCGGTGAGCCTCGTCGGGTCGCCGGCGGCGACCGTGAGGGCCTCGCGTACGTCGGTGTCGATGCGCTGCGGCACCATGCCGGGCGCGGCGGCCTCCCGCAGCGCCTCCCAGTCGCCGTACACCTCGTCGAAGTCGTCGCGCCGGTCGGCGGTGCGGCCGGTGGTGTCGATGGTGCGGTGCAGGTCGGTGCGGCCGGTGGCGGTGAAGCCCTCGTCGGGCTCCTGCCAGGGCAGGCCGCGCACCTCCGCGCCGGGGTTCGCGAGCCCCGTGGCCGGGTCGGCGAGCGCGCGGACGTGCGGCAGCAGACGCGGGTCGAGCCAGGGCTCGCCGCGCGTCACGAACTCCGGGTACACACAGAGACGTTCACGCAGCTCGAACCCGGCGGCCGCCGACCTCTCCGCCAGCGCCTCGATCGCCGGCCAGGGGCGCTCGGGGTTGACGTGGTCGATGGTGACCGGCGACACCCCGCCCCAGTCGTCGATGCCCGCGCCGATGAGCCGCCCGTACTCCTCGTCGACCAGGTTCGGCGGGGCCTGGAGGCAGGCGGAGGGGCCCATGACGTGCCGGGCGACGGCGACCGTGGCGACGAGGTCGTCCACGCCGGCGTCCGGCATGCCGCGCATCGCCGTGTCCGGCTTGGCGCGGAAGTTCTGGATGATCAGCTCCTGGATGCCGTGGTACGCCCGCGCCACGCGGCGCAGCGCGAACAGCGACTCCGCCCGCTCCTCGTACGTCTCGCCGATCCCGATGAGCAGCCCGCTGGTGAAGGGCACCGACGAACGGCCGGCGTCCTCCAGCACCCTCAGCCGCACCGCCGGCTCCTTGTCGGGCGAACCGTGGTGCGGGCCGCCCGGTTCGGACCACAGGCGGGTCGCCGTCGTCTCCAGCATCATCCCCATGGACGGCGCCACGGGCTTGAGCCGCTGGAAGTCGGTCCACGACATCACGCCCGGGTTGAGGTGGGGCAGCAGCCCGGTCTCCTCCAGGACGCGGATCGCCATGGCGCGTACGTACGCGAGGGTGTCGTCGTAGCCGTGGGCGTCCAGCCACTCCCGCGCCTCGGGCCAGCGGTCCTCGGGCTTGTCGCCCAGGGTGATCAGGGCTTCCTTGCAGCCCAGCGCGGCGCCCCGGCGCGCGATGTCCAGCACCTCGTCGGGCGACATGAACATCCCGTGCCCGGCGCGCCGCAGCTTGCCGGGCACGGTCACGAACGTGCAGTAGTGACACGTGTCCCGGCACAGCCGGGTGAGCGGGATGAACACGCTCTTCGAGTACGTGATGACCCCGGGCCGCCCGGCGGCCGCCAGGCCGGCGTCCCGCACCCGCCCGGCCGACGCGGCCAGGTCCTCCAGGTCCGCGCCCCGCGCCTGAAGCAGGACGGCGGCCTCGGTGACGTCCAGCGCCACACCGTCTCTGGCCCGCTTCAGGGCACGTCGCATGGCGTTGGCGGTGGGGCGTCCGGGCTGGTCGTCGGTCATGGCCCGAGCATACGAGTACGGGGTCCCTACACGTACCGGGCGTACTCGTCGAGCGTACGCAGCACGTCGGTCTCGCCGGACGGCGGGAGTTGGACGACCGTCTCGGTGACGCCCAGGTCGGCGAAGTGCGCGAGCTTCCCCGCCGAGGGGTGGACGGCGTACGGGACGACCTGGAGGGCGTCCGGGTCGCGGCCCGCCTTCTCCCAGGTCTCGCGCAGCACCGGGAGCGTCTCGGTCAGGCCCCGGCCGCCGATGGGCAGCCAGCCGTCGGCGTACTCGGCGATGTGGGCGAACAGCTTGGGGCCCGCGGCGCCGCCGATCAGCGTGCGGGGGGCGCCGCCGGCCGGCTTGGGGTAGGCGAAGGACGCGCGCACGGAGGCGGTCTCGCCCTCGTACGCCCTGGGCTCGGCGGCCCACAGGGCGCGCATCAGGGCCATCCGGTCACGGGTCCGCTCGCGGCGGGCGGTCCAGGGCACACCGTGGTCGGCGGCCTCCTCGCGGTTCCAGCCGTAACCGACGCCCAGGGTGAAGCGGCCGCCGGAGAGGTGGTCGAGGGTGGCGACCTGCTTGGCCAGGTCGATCGGGTCGTGCTGGGCGACGAGCGTGATGCCGGTGCCCAGGCCCAGCCGCTCCGTGACGGCCGCCGCCTGGCCGAGCGCGACGAAGGGGTCCAGGGTGCGGCCGTACTCGGGCGGCAGGTCGCCACCCGCCGGGTAGGGGCTGGTGCGTTCGACGGGGATGTGGGTGTGCTCCGGCAGGTAGAGGCCGGCGAAGCCGCGCTGCTCCAGTTCACGTGCGAGCCGTACCGGGGTGATGGTCTGGTCGGTGAGGAAAATCGTCGTCGCGATGCGCATGACGGCCCAACGTATGGCGCGCGGCGCGGAATTCCGAGACCGTAGCTCCGGGTTGGCGGGAAGTTCACCGGTCGCGGTTCGTGACGGGCGCGGCGGGCGGCCTGGCCGTGGGCGGCGGTGCGAGGTTCGCCGCCGGGGACACCGAGCGGGTGCTGCGCGGCACCCTGCCGACCGGTTCGCCCGACTACGTGTACCTGCCGGTGGAAGTGCCGCGCGGGCTGCGGGGGATCCGGGTGTCGTACGCGTACGCGTGTACCCGGGGGGATCCGGTGCCGTGTCCGGTCTGTGGGACGCCGACCAGGCGGGTGCACGGTTTCCATGGCCGGACGGTTGCCACTACCCGGACCAGATCACCTTCGTCCGCCACACCCTCGACGACCGGCGCGAACAGCGCCGAAAACACCACACCCCCGAGGGATTGACCTCCAAGCACGCCTCAGCCTGGTCCGGGCTTCCGTACAGCTACCACCGACTACGGGGCAGAGTCGGACGTTTCAGTCCCACGCGGGGCGAGCAACCCCTCCAGCAGACGTTCCAGGGCTGCAGCCATCTCCGCGCGCGTGGCCTCGGGGTCCTCGGCGTGGGCGACCATGAGGGCAGCCTCGTCGAGCGCGCCCAGAAGGAGGTGGGCCAACGGGCGTACGGGCTGGGAAGCCAGAGCCCCGGCCGCGATCGCCGCCTCCAAGGTCGCCGTGATCACCCCGAGGCCGTGGTCCGCACCGATCTCACGCCAGCGTTGCCAGCCCAAAACCCCTGGGGCATCCAGCAGCAGGATGCGCTCCAACTCCGGCTCGGCAAAGATGTCGAGGAAGGCGCGCGCCCCAGCCTGGAGGGCCTGGACCGGATCGGCCGCAGTCGCCAGGACCTGGGTGGCGATCCGCTGGGTGACTTCGGCCTCGACCGCCTGCACCGCGGCGTCGAACAGGTCGGCCTTGTCGCGGAACTGGTGGTAGAGCGCTCCGCGGGTCACGCCTGCGGCCCGGACAATCTCCTCGGTTCCGACGCCTGCATACCCGCGCTCGGCGAAAAGCTGCCGGGCGGCCGTCACGAGCGCCGCCCGGGTGGCCTGGGAACGCTGCGCGTGCTTACTGCTGGTGGATTCCATCCTGCCCCCTTGATGTCCATACAGCCTGCACGTAATCTGCGTACATGCAGTATGTATTTAATTCTAGCGCGAGGAGTGCATGAATGCCGGAGGTCGCGCTCGCACAGGGAACCATCCACTACCGCGACACCGGAGAGGGGGAACCGGTCCTCTTCTTGCACGGCTACCTCATGGACGGCCGACTGTGGGACCCGGTCGTCGACCGGCTGACACCACGATTCCGGTGCATCAGACCCGACCTGCCGCTCGGCGCCCACCGGACCCCTCTGAACCCTGACACTGACCTCAGCCTGCCAGGGATCGCCCACCTGGTCGCCAACCTGCTCGCCGGTCTCGACCTGCGCGAAGTGACGCTGGTCGGCAACGACATGGGCGCCGGGCTTGCCCAGATCGTCGCGGCCAACCATCCCGAGCGGATTGGCCGTCTGGTACTCACCGACGGCGAGTGCTTCGACAACTGCCCGCCGGCCTGGTTCAGACCGCTCGTGCCGGCATCCCGCGTTCCGGGACTGCTCACCCTGGCCTTCCAGTCACTGCGGCTGCGCGCCGCGCGCCGCTTGCCCTGCGCGTACGGCTGGTTGACCAAGCGCGCGCTGCCCGACGACCTCATCGACGAGTGGGTCGAGGCGTTCTTCGGCGACCCCGGTGTCCGGCACGACTGCGTCAAGGTCACGCGAGATTTCGTCCCCGCTGCCCTCCTCGACGCCGCGAGGAGGCTCACCTCCTTCGACAAGCCCGCCCTGATCGCCTTCGCACCCGAGGACCGGCTCTTCCCGTTCGAGCACGCAGAGCGGCTGACGGCGATGCTGCCCGACGCCCGGCTGGAGGCCGTCCCTGACAGCCTCACTTGGGTCATGCGCGACCAGCCCGAGCTGATCTCCGCCTTGATCGGAGAGTTCATCCGCTCCACACCGACAGACCGGGCGGCGCCGGCGGATGCCGACCCGGCCTGAACACCGGCTCCACCAGCTTCTCCAACTACTACAGTCTCGTTCCGCGAGCCTCGCCGTACTTCAGAAGGAAACCCGCGCTGTTCTGCCACCGGCAGAACACCCGGCCGGACCGGGCTCGACGATCACTACGGTCCAGTTCATGACGACGATTACGACGCGTACGGTCGAGTATCCGGCCGACGGTTTGACGATGACCGGGCACCTCGCGCTCCCGGCCGGTGTCGACCGCCGGCCCGCGGTACTGCTCGGACCGGAGGGCATGGGGCTCAGTGACGTCGAGCGCCGCCGGGCCGATGCTCTCGCCGAGCTGGGATATGTAGCACTGGCCTTCGACCTTCACGGCGGGCGCTATTTGGGCGACCCCGAGGAGATGCTGGCCCGTTGCATGCCCCTGCTCGCTGATCCCGACCGGATGCGGGGCATCGGCCGTGCGGCACTCGACGTGTTGCGCACCGAACCGCGGACCGACCCCGACCGGATCGCCGCCGTCGGCTACGGCACCGGGGGCGCCATCGCGCTGGAACTCGGGCGCGGCGGCGTCAGCCTGCGCGCGATCGGCACAGTCAACGCACTGACCACGGGCCGACCGGGCGAGGCGGCACGCATTCGCTGCCCGGTGTGGGCCGGGGTCGGGTCGGAAGACCCGATCATGCCGCCCGCGCAACGGAACGCGTTCACCGCTGAGATGCAGGCCGCGGGTGTCGACTGGCGCCTCGCGGTCTACGGCGGCGCCTTGCACGCCTTCCACCACCCGCCGGTCGGCCACCCCGTGGTCCCCGGCGTCGGCTACCACCCACGGCACGCGCAGCGAGCCTGGCGCGACGTCGTCGACCTGCTCGCCGAGTGCCTGCCCGTAACAGGGGACCCCCAGGAACACCGCCGCCAGACCACCAAGCGTGTTCTCGGCGCACCGTAGAACGGGAGCGGGTCGCAGGCTTGAGGGCCGAAGCGCGGAGCCTCGCGGCGAAGTCCCGGGACTACCGCTCCTCCAGGCGGGTGGTACAGGACGTCCCAGTCCGCGTAGGTCGCTGGGGAGCTCCACCGCCAGGACTCGCGCCCGGTTGGGGGAGGCGGCGCGGGACTGCACCGCCCCGAAGTCCAACCGGCCCTCCCTCCAGAGCACGTATGGCGCAAGCCGCTGCACGCGATGATCGACGCTTTCACCAGCGCGGGATTCCGTCTGTCCGTCATCCGCGAGCCGCAGCCTGCCCCAGCCGCCCGTGATCTGTTCCCCGACGGCTTCCGCGACCTTTCGACCAAGCCCTGCTTCCTGTTCTTCGTCGTGGAGGCGCTGCCGTCGGGCATCGACCCGGAGGCCTGAAGCGGCACGATCGTTTGTCTTCACACACCCACGATCAGCGGTGGCCGCGGCCTTCCCGCAGCCGGCCCACCAGCACGATCACGCTCTACTGCTGCAGTACCAAGTCGCGCTGGTACCAGGGGCCTGACCTACCACCGAGGTCGGCCGGGCCGACCAGGGCAAACCCGGCCTTGATCAGCACCCTCTGGGACGCGACGTTCTCACGGGAGGTACCCGCCCGCAGGGTGCGCAGCCCGTGCCGCGCCACCGCCAGCCGGCACAGCTCCCGGATGGTCGTGGTCGCCACGCCGCGGCCGGCGACGTGCTGCGCGACCCGGTAACCGAGCTCAGCAGTGCCGTTTTCGATGTCGTACAGGTTGAACCGGCCCAGAACCGAGCCGTCCTCGGCAACGAGCACGTAGAAGGCGCAGATGCCGGCCTCCTGCTCGGCCAGCAGGGCACCGTACCGGTCGGTGAACTTGTCGAAGAAGTCATCGCCGCGGTCGGGGACCGAGGCAGCGAAGTAGGCGCGGTTCGCCAGCTCGAAGGCGAGGACCGCCGGGGCATGGCCGGCATGCAGCCGCTTCAGTTTGGGCACCGGCCGACCCTAACCGGATGGTGCGTTCGGATCATCCGAGTTTCCGCCAGCGGCGGACAATCCCGCGACCGGGGCACATAACGATCCACGGCTGGAGTACTCAGCAGCACACGGAAACATCCTGGATCGGACGGTTCGGGGCGCTCCTGCGTCTGCTTCACGGCGCAGCGAGGCTGGGGGGCACCTGCTCGCTGTCCGGGTGCCGATTCCGTCGCACTGGAGAGCGATGACACTCGAGAGCCACCCGCAGTCAGCCGGCACTTCCACTGCCCGCCCCGTCCCGCGCTCCTCGGAAAAACGTGGCGTCACCCTGGCGCCGGGGCTGCCGGGCGCGCTCGCGGCGTTCACGAACCCGGTGTTCCTCGGGGAGGAGTGACCGGCGGGCCCGCCGGGCCGGGGGTCCCGGGCACGGCGGCGTCGGCGTCGGCGTCCACCCGGTGGCACGCGGACGCGACACCGTGGGCAGGCCCGCGCGGGTGACGTCCCTCAGTCGTTGACGGCGGTGAGCAGGACCGCCGCGTCCGTCACCGCCGTCACCCCGTGCCGTTCGGGCGGCAGCAGGTACAGGGAGCCCATGGTCAGCTCCACGTCTCCGGACTGGGCCGTCACCCTCACCACGCCCCGCAGCACCTGAAGGGACGCGGCGGGCGGGGTGTTGTGCTCGTCGAGCGAGGTGCCGGCGGTGAGCGCGATGACGCTCTGCCGCAGTGGCGGGTCGCGCAGGATCAGGTTGGCGCTGCGGCCGTGCTCGTCGGCGTGGGCGTTGACGAGGTGTTCCTCTGCGATGGCGTTGAGGTCGTACATACCGTCCACCTTGCCCCGCTGCCGGATCGTACGCATACGGAAGGGCGGACACCGTGCCGTCCCACGGTGCCCGCCCTTCCGGCTCAGGTGTGTGTCAGTCCGCGACGACGAGGGCCGGGGTCTCCTGGGTGAGGACCTCACCGCGGAAGAACTCCGGGCTGCGGCGCTGCATCACCATCATGATCACCACGCCGAGCAGCAGCAGGCCCACACCGATCACGAAGACCGAGCCGATGCCGAACACCGACGAACCGCTGCCGTAGGCCGGGTCCCGGATGTCGTACAGCGTCTGCCCGAAGACGGCGGTGAGCATCAGACCGCCGAGGCCGGGGAAGATGCCCTTGACCGCCAGGTCACGCGCCGAGCGGCGCAGCTCGCGGCGGAAGAACCAGACGCAGGCGAAGGCGGTGATCGCGTAGTAGAAGCAGATCATCAGGCCGAGCGCGTAGATGGTGTCGATGAGGACGTTCTCGCTGACCAGCGACATCACGGCGTAGAAGAGGCCGGTGGCGACGCCCGCGACGACCGTGGCGCGGCCGGGGGTCCTGAAGCGCGGGTGGATCTTGGCGAAGGACGACGGCATGGCCTTGTACGTGCTCATGGCGAGGGCGGTGCGCGCCACCGGGATGAAGGTGGTCTGCAGGCTCGCGGCCGCGGAGGCGACGACGGCGAGGAAGAGCAGGACGCCGAGGCCGGAGCCCATGATCGGTTCGGCGAGCACGGCGAACACGTTGTCCGCGGTGTCGGGGTTGCCCAGGCCGGTGCCCGTATCGCCGATGCCCGCGTACATCTGGGAGGCGATGGCGATCATCAGGTACGAGGCGACGATCACGACCATGGCGAGCATGGCGGCGCGGCCGGGCGTCCGGGCGCTGCCGGTGCTCTCCTCGTTGATGGACAGACAGGCGTCCCAGCCCCAGTAGATGAAGATCGACAGGGAGAGGCCGGCGGTGAAGGCGGCGAAGGACTCCACGCCGAAGGGGTTCATCCAGGACCAGGAGAAGTCGAGCGACCCGGCGGCCTCCGGGGCCTTGGTGATCGCCATGAAGGCGAAGATCACCAGGACGGAGAGCTGAAGGCCGACCAGGGCGTACTGGACCCACTTGGTGGCGGTGATGCCCCGGTAGCTGATGGCCGTGGCGATCGCGATGAAGGCGAGGGTGGTGGCGATGTGCACGGCCTTGTTGCCGTCGAGGGCCGCGATCGAACCGCTGCCCGTGACCTCACCGAGGAGCAGGTAGAAGTAGGAGGTCGCGACACCCGCGAGGTTGGAGAGCACCACGATGGTGGCCACGAGCAGGCCCCAGCC
This sequence comes from Streptomyces gobitricini, assembly GCF_039532985.1. Taxonomy (NCBI): domain Bacteria; kingdom Bacillati; phylum Actinomycetota; class Actinomycetes; order Kitasatosporales; family Streptomycetaceae; genus Streptomyces; species Streptomyces gobitricini. The sequence continues at coordinate 48,427 of NZ_BAAASR010000006.1, forward strand.
GCACATCCATCCGACACGCGGCCCGAAGGCCTTCACCGACCAGGTGAAGGACGTTCCACAGTCCGGCACCGCGCGGTTCAGCTCGCGGTAGGCGAAGGCCACCAGGAGCATCGGCAGGAAGCCGGCGAGGAAGATGGCGGGCATCTGCAGCCCGACCTCACTGACCGTGGGGCCGAGTGTGGCCGTCAGGCAGTAGACGGGGGCGACGGTGGACACGCCGATGACGGCACCGCCCATGAGCCCGACCGAGTTGTCGCCGAGCCCCTTCTTGCGTACGCCCCCTTGGGAGCCGCTCATTACCGTGTCTCCGGCCTGGGGCCGCGCTTCCACCTGAGTCATGTGAAGGACGTTAGGTGCTGCGGTTTCCACATCCGGAAGAAGGAAGTCCGCGATCTTTGCCTTGCATTGCACGGACGGATGTGCCTCCTGGCAATGAAAATAAGATCGCCTCCAACCTGCGCCGACCGATTGGTAGGTGAAAACCGCACCGTCCGATATGCGGGAACCGCAGCGGTGTCCGAATTGCCCGTTTCTAAATTTTCCCGCACTGTTTTCGGCCGGGCAGCACGAACGACGGCGGCTCGTTGTACGCGTGCGGCGTCGCGCCCCGGTGTCCCGGGCCCGCACCGACCCCCTCGAAGCCTCGGACGGCGCGCCCACGACGGCCCCCGCGATCCGTCCGGACCCGATCGCGACCGGCACCGGCCCGCACCCGCGTCCGGCCCGACGGGCCGTGCGGGGCCGTCCCCACGGGGGGCGAGGCCGGCGGGAGGACTCCCGTACACACGGGGCCCGAGGCCGCCGGCCTCGCGAAGTCGAGCCCGGAGGCCCCGCCCCCACCACCCGCACCCGCACCCGCGCCGGCCCCGGCCCGCGCCAGTCCGCACCGGACCCGCACCCGCCCGGGCAGCCGCGCCCTACCGGATCCCAGGGCCGTCCGCCGGTCACCGCACCCGCCCCCGGGGTCCGGCGGGATGGCCGCCGCGCCACCCAGGGGGGCGGGCCTCAGCCGAGCAGCGCGTACACCGTGGAGGCCCGGGCCGCGGGCTCCGCCGCCCCCTCCGCCGTCATCGTGATCTCCGCGAACGCCATCCGCTTGCCCAGCTTGGTGATCCGCGCGTCCACCAGCACGTCGGCGCCGGTCACCGCGCGCATGAAGCTGGTGGACTGCTGCACGGTGGTCATGGGCACGAACGCCCCTCGCGCCGAGGACACCGCGACCACCGTGGCGGTGTCGGCCGCCGCCATCAGTGCCTGCCCCGACAGCCCGCCCCCTTCCCGCGCCAGGCGCCCGTCCCACGGCAACCGCAGAACGGCGTGCGCCTCACCCGCCTCCACGACGGACAGACCGAGCTCCAGCACCCACGGCGCGAAGTTGTCGGCGAGGATCTTGTCGGCTTCGGCGAGCGTCAGAGTCATGGCGGGATGCTGCCGCCGCGCCCCGGCACCCAAACCCCACCGCCATGCCATCCGCGCCCCGGCGACCCCGTCCCCCACCGGCCACCGCCCGACCCCACCGGCGACCCCGTCCCCCACCGGCCGTCCCCCGCCGGCCACCGCCACCCCGCATCCCCACCCCCCGCCGCCCCTGACGTCAGCCCAGCGCGAACCCCAGCGCCGTCGCGATGACCGCCGCCTGCTCCAGGTCGATCCGGGCGCCCGCCACCTCCACCGCCAGGGGGTCCAGCGAGGACAGGTCGCTGCCCCGCAGGTCCGCGTCCTTCAGCGTGGCGCCGCCGAGCGCCGCGCCGGACAGGTCGCACCGCACGACGCTCGCGCCCTCCATGCGGGCGGCGGTCAGGTCGGCCTCGCGGAGCCGGACGCCGTCGAAGCCGGCCTTCCGCAGGTCAGCGCCCCGGAAGCCGGCGAACGACCAGTCGCCGCCGGTGACCTGCAGGAGCCCGAACGTCGACTGCTCGAAGCGGCTGCCGACGAGCTTGCACTGCTCGAAGCGCGCGTCGAAGAAGCCGCACTTGCGGAAGGAGCAATTGGTGAACGCCGCGGCGGTGTGCCGCGAGGCGTTGAACCGCACCCCCGAGAAGACGCACTCGTCGAAGACCGCCCCCTCGTTCACCACCTCGGTCCAGTCCGTGTCGTAGAAGGTGCAGCCCGTGTACGTCGTCCCGGAGCCCAGCTCCCGGCCGTACCAGTCCTCACCACGGACCACGAGATCGCGTTCGCTCACCATGCGGTCCATTGAACCGGCCGCCACTGACAGCGGCCCGGGCCGTCGGCGCGGGGGTGGAGAGGAGGCGGCTTCCCATCGGTCCGGACGCCCTCACCGTCCAACACGGGAGGCAGGGGCCCGCCGGGCCGAGGGCGACGGACTCCCGAGGACTCTCCCGAGGACGACGGACACGGCAGTGTCCCCGCCGAGCGCCGCGGCTCACACCTGACGGGCTGTCAGGCGCTCCGGTGGGAGATCGTGTCACGACCTTGTGCAGAGCGTCACCCACTGCTGACGCAAACGCCACCGACAAGGCAGACTGTCGGGGGCGAGACCAGCGGTACGGGCAGGGGGAGCTATGGACCGTGAAGACGGGCCGCGAGTGCCGGAGCAGCGCGCTCCACAGCCGGGTCCCGCGGCGGGCGGCGGCGCCGGCGCGGGCGACCCGCGCGGCGGCCCGCACGGCGAGCACGACGGCCCGCGCGACGCACGGCACGGCGAGTACGACGGCTGCCCGCGCGGCGACCTGCGGTTCGGCGTGCTCGGTCCGGTACGCGCCTGGCGCGGTGGCGAACCGCTGCCGTCCGGATCCCCGCAGCAGCGGGCCCTGCTGGCCGCGCTGCTGCTGCGCGACGGGCGCACGGCGACGGCCGCCGAACTGATCGACGCCATCTGGGGCGAGGAGCCGCCCTCGCAGGCCCTCGCCGCGGTGCGGACGTACGCCTCCCGGCTGCGCAAGGTCCTCCCGCCGGGCGTGCTGGTCAGCGAGTCGGGCGGGTACGCGATCCGGGGCCGCTCCGACGCCCTCGACCTGAACGTCGCGCAGGAGCTGGCCGCCGAGGCGGAGAAGGCGCGGGTGGGCGGCGACCGGGCCCGGGCCCGGGGGTTGATCGACCGGTCGCTCGGCCTTTGGGACGGCGAACCCCTCGCGTCCGTCCCCGGCCCCTACGCCGAGACGCAGCGCGCCCGCCTGGAGGAGTGGCGGCTCCAGCTGCAGGAGACCCGGCTCGACCTGGACCTGGAGTACGGCCACCACGCCGAGGCGGTGTCGGAGCTGACCGCGCTGACCGCCGCGCACCCGCTGCGCGAGCGGCTGCGGGAGCTGCTGATGCTGGCCCTGTACCGCAGCGGGCGGCAGGCGGAGGCACTCGCCGTGTACGCCGACACCCGCCGGCTCCTCGCCGACGAGCTGGGCGTCGACCCGCGCCCCGAGCTGGCGCGGCTCCAGCAGCGCATCCTGCGGGCGGACGCGGAGCTGGCCCGGCCGGTGGAGGAGCCGTCCCCCGCCCCCGCCGTCTCGCGCCCGGCCCAGCTGCCCGCCACGGTGCCGGACTTCACCGGGCGGGCGGCGTTCGTACGGGAGCTGAGCGACCGGCTGGCCACGGCCGAGGGCTCGGTGATGGCCGTGTCGGCGCTCGCCGGCATCGGCGGGGTCGGCAAGACGACGCTCGCCGTGCACGTCGCCCACGCGGCGCGCCCGCGCTTCCCGGACGGGCAGCTGTACGTGGACCTCCAGGGCGCGGGCGCGCGCGCCGCGGAGCCCGAGACGGTGCTGGGCGCCTTCCTCCGGGCGCTGGGCACCCAGGACTCGGCCATCCCCGACACCCTCGACGAGCGGGCCGCGCTGTACCGGTCGGCGCTCGCCGGGCGGCGGGTGCTGGTCCTGCTGGACAACGCGCGGGACGCCGCGCAGGTGCGGCCGCTGCTGCCGGGTACGGAGGGGTGCGCCGCCCTGGTCACCAGCCGGGTCCGGATGGTCGACCTGGCGGGCGCGCACCTGGTGGACCTGGACGTGATGTCGCCGGAGGAGGCCCTCCAGCTCTTCACCAAGATCGTGGGCGCCGAGCGGGTCCGGGCGGAACGGGAGGCGGCGCTCGACGTGGTCGCCGCGTGCGGCTTCCTGCCCCTGGCGATCCGTATCGCCGCCTCGCGCCTGGCGGCGCGGCGCACCTGGACGGTCGCGGTGCTCGCGGCCAAGCTCGCCGACGAGCGCCGCCGTCTGGACGAGCTCCAGGCGGGCGACCTCGCCGTCAAGGCCACCTTCGAGCTGGGCTACGGCCAGTTGGAGCCCGCCCAGGCCCGCGCGTTCCGCCTCCTGGGCCTCGCCGACGGTCCCGACATCTCCCTCGCGGCCGCGGCGGCCGTGCTGGACCTTCCCCTCCACGAGGCGGAGGACCTCCTGGAGTCCCTGGTCGACACCTCGCTCCTGGAGTCGGCCGCCGCGGGCCGCTACCGCTACCACGACCTGGTCCGCCTCTACGCGCGTGCGTGCGCCGACCGGGACGAACAGCCCCCCTCGGAGCGGGACCTGGCCCTCTCCCGCCTCCTCGACTTCTACCTGTCGACGGCCGCCCGGGTCTACGCGATCGAGCGCCCCGGCGACCGTCTGGTCGACCACCTGGAGCCGACGACCTACGCCGGTCTGACCTTCACCGATCGCCACATGGCCCTCGACTGGCTCTACGCGGAGGCGAACTGCCTCCTCGCCTGTGCGCGGCAGGCCACGGGCGGCGCGGGCCTGCGACGCGCGGTGGACCTGCTGTGGGCGGCGAAGGACCTCGCGGAGTCGGGCGCGAACTCCAAGCAGTACGAAGCGGCTGCCGTGGCCGCCCGCGAGGCGGCCCGCGCCGCCGGCGACCCCCGCGCCGAGGCCCGTGCCCGTACGACCCTGACCAACGTCCACCTGGTGGCGGGCCGTTACGACGAGGCCGACGACGAGGCCCGCACCGCACGGGCGCTGGCCGTCGAGGTGGGCGACGTGGCGCCGGTGTACTGGGCGGACAACGACCGGGGGATCATCGCCCTCAACCAGGGCCGGTTCGCCGAGGCCGAGGAACACCTGCTCAGCGGGAGGGAGGGCTCGCGCGCGGACGGGAACCCGCCCGGGGAGGCGAGCGCCCTGTGCAACCTCTCCCGGCTTCATCTGATCACCGGCCGCCCGGCCAGCGCCATCACGCTCGCCCGCCACGGCATCGAGCTCTACGAGCACATCGGCAGCGAACTGCGGCTGGCCAACGGCCTTTACGCCCTGGGGGTCGCGCTGGCCCGGGCCGGCCGTCACGCGGAGGCCCTGGAGCGGTTCAACGAGGCCCTGTACAGCTTCGGGAAGAACCGCCAGCGACTCTGGGAGGGGACCACCTACTTCCGTATCGCCGAGACCCACCTGTCCGCCCGTCGTCCCGCCATCGCGGCGCAGCACGCCGAGCAGGCTCTCGCGCACGGTTGCATCGGCGGGGACCGCATGCGGGGCAATGTGCTGACCACCCTGGGCCAGGCGCTCAACGCCCTCGGCCAGCGGGACCGAGCCCGGGCGTGCTGGTGCGAGGCGCTCGCTCTCTACGAGCAGATGAACGCCCCGGAGGCCGAGCGGGTACGGGGCCTGCTGCTGCCGCTCGCGGCCGCCTGAGCCGCCACGACGCGGACGTTCAGCGTTCGTTTATCCGCACCCGGCACTCTCTTATCCAACGATCCGTCGCGTCGGGGGGCAGACGGTTCGCCTGGGACTCACCGCTAAGGTGAGCGGTCCCAATGCGCCCGTTCGGAAATCCTCGGGGGAGTGGCCGAACGGGCGCAGCCCAGCACCGCATGACAACGGGGAGTTGCGATGAGCGACACGAGGAACGAAGAGATCGTCACGATGGGGGACAACCACACGCCGGCCCCGCCCAAGGACGGCATGGTGACGATGGGGGACAACCACACTCCGGCACCGCCGAAGGACGGCCTCGTGACCCTGGGCGACAACCACACTCCGGTCCCGCCCAAGGACGGCCTCGTGACCACCATGGGCGACAACCACACGCCGGCCCCGCCTGCCGGTCTCTGAGTCCTCTGTCCGACGGGGTGCGGCCGCGGCGGCGCGGAGGGGGAGCCGCCGCGGCCGCGGCACGCGCGTCACGCAACCGCACAGGAGTTGGCATGATCCGCACCACTCGCCTGCCGGCCATGGCCTTCGTCGTGGCCGCCGTCACCGGAGTCGTGACGTCCGCGCACGCGGCGGCGGCCGGCGACCGGGACAGACCCACCACCGCGACGAAGAGCGTGTACATCACCGGCGGCCCCACCACGCTGAGCGACAACCACGCGCCCATCGGCCCCCGCCAGTAGGCAGCCGCTGAAAGGGTGCCGGACCGAGCCGGTCCGGCACCCTTTCGGCGTCCCCGGGACCGTGCCGGGGCGAGGCCGGGACGGGGCGCCGCGTCCGGTGGGGTGGGGCGGGGCGGGGCAGCGACCTCGTTCGGCACCCTTCGGCGTTCGCCGGGCCGGGACCGTGCCGGGGTGCGGGGCGGCGCGTCCGGTGAGGGCGGGCGGGGGCCGTCAGAGGGGGTCCTCGTCGCGCGGTCGGCGGGATGCTCCTCGTACTCGCCACCGTCGCCCGTGCCGTGCCGCTGTACGGCATCGCCTCAGCGAGCCGGGGCGGCGGTCCGGCGCCGCCCCGCCGTGTGGCGCCCCTCCCCCGGGCGGCGTAGCGTCGTGATCGAGAGCCGCACCCTCTTAGGGAGGCTGAGGATGGTCCGCAATGTCATCGCCTCGCTCCTTGCTCTCGTCGGAGCGACGGCCGCCGTCTGGAGCCCCTTCCGTGCCTGGTACGACGGCCGTCACGGCCGTGATTACCGCATCGCCGACCTGTTCGGCGGGATCACCGGCTCGCAGGCCGATCTCTGGACCTCGCTCCTCCTGCCGTTCGCCTTCGCCGCGCTGGTGACGCTGGTGGGCCTGATGCTGCGGTCGCGGGGGCTGATCGCCCTCGCGGGGCTCATCGTGCTGGGCTTCACCATCCTGTGGATGGTCCGCCAGGGGCAGGCCGCCGGCGGTCTGAGCGTCGAGTCCGACGGCTCGGGCCTCGGCCAGGGCGCCGGCCTGGCGGCGGGCGGCGGCATACTCCTGCTGCTGGCCGCCGCGCTGATGGCCGGCCGCAGGCACGTGGAGCGGGAACCCCACGAAGCGGGCGGGCACGGTCGGCTGCACGGGCACCGGCACGGCCACGGCACGGGCGCACCCGAGCGCCACGAGGAGCCGTACCGGGAGCCCCACGAGGAGCCGTACCGGGAGCCCCACGGTGAGCCGTACGACGACTCCGGCAGGCATGCCTACGGACAGCGGCCGTACGCGGGCGACGCCCCGACGGCCGAGTACCCCCGCCACGACGAGGGGTACGGCGACCGTCCGGGCGGGCCGGACCCGGGGCCGGACGAACCGGGCCGCGGGCAGGACGGACCCGGCCACCGGCCGCGCTGGCCGCGCCGCGGGCGCGACTAGCGCCCGCCGGCGCCGCCCCGGCCCGTCGCCGTGCCCTTGACCGCGTCGAGCGCGTAGACGCACCGGTCCTTGCTGCACGCGTAGACGACCCCGGCGCGCGCGACCAGCGAGCCGGTGATCTCGCCGCCCGTGGTGAGCTTCCAGCGGAGCTGGCCGCCGCTCGCGTCCAGCGTGTACAGCACGTGGTCGGCCGAGCCGAAGTGCAGACGGCCGTCCGCCACGACCGGGGCGCCGATGATCGGCCCGCCGGCCGGGAACCGCCACTTCGGGGTGCCGGTCACCGCGTCGAGCGTGTACACCGCGCTGCCGCCGGCGACGTGGACGTTGCCGTCCGCGACGAGCACCGGTTCGGTCGACTGGCGGGACTCGGTGGCGATGCGCCAGCGGTCCTTGCCGGTCGTGGCGTCGAGCGCGTACACCGTGCCCAGGTAGTCGGCGAGGTAGACCCCGCCGCCGGTGACCGCCGGACCGGGGGCGAAGGCGGGTGGGGAGAGGAAGACCGCCGGGGCCTCGAAGTGCCAGCGGACGTGGCCGGACCTGGTGTCGACGGACAGCACCCGGGTGCCGGCCGCCACGTACACGTAACCGTCCTCGGCGGGCGTGACGCGCACGGGAACGCCGCCGCAGGAGGCGGCGTCGCCGATCGGGTACGACCAGCGCTCGGTGCCCGTACGGGCGTCGAGGGCGCGCAGCCGCGCGTCCTGCCACACGTACACGGTGTCGCCGTGGATCACCGGCCCGCCCTCGGGCGTCTCGAAGTCCGTCTGGGCGCCCGTGATCTCCCACAGCCTGGCGCCGTTGGCGGCCTCCCAGCCCTGCACTCCGCCACCGCGCGTGCCGGTGACGACGGTGCCGCGGTCGACCCGGAGGCAGTACACCCAGGCGTCGGTCCGCAGCCGCCACCGCTCGCTGCCGTCGAGCGCGTCGAGGGCGTAGAGGGACGGCCCGTCCGAGGCGTGGATGCGCCCGTCGGCCACCACCATGGACCAGGCGACGTCCCGGGTCTTGAACTGGCGGCGCCCGGTGCCGACGTCCAGCGCGTGGACCTCGAAGGACGTGACGTACAGCAGGTCGCCGGCGACGGCCGGGGTGCCCCACACGTCGTTGGACATCCGGAACCGCCACGGCCGCCAGTGCCCGGGGCCCTCGGGCTCCTGGGAGGCGGTGGGGGCGGGGACGGGCGGGCCCGCCGGCGGCGCGGGCTGGGCCGGGACCGGCGGGGCCGGGTCGGCGCCGTGGGGGCCGCCGGCGGGGCGGCGGATCCAGCCGGTGGCCGGACCGGCGTCGACGGCGAACGCGGCGCGGGTGTCGGCGACGCGGGGCCCGGGGCCGATCGGCACGGGGGCGCCGGGCAGCCGCACGGGAGCGGCGGGGGCCGCCTGACCGGTACGGGGGTCGCCGTTGCCGCCCCGGCGGGGCGCCTCCCAGTCACGGCCGTGCCGGGGGCCGGGCGGGGGCGCGGCCGGCGGGGGCGGGGCGGACGGCGGCGGGGGCGGCGCGGCCGGGGGCGGCGGGGTGC
>NZ_BAAASR010000006.1:57377-316453 GCF_039532985.1 Streptomyces gobitricini
CGCGGCGGCGGGGTCGGCGCGGCCGGGGGCGGCGGGGTGCTGGGGCGGCCGCCCCGGCGGGTCTCGATCATCGCGGTCGCCCGGGACGGCAGCCACGCCGACGCCGTACCGCTGTCGTCGCTCCCGGAGAACAGGTGCGGTGCCAGCTGCGACTGCAGGTCGGCGGGCGAGGGCCGCAGGCCCGCCTCCATCTGCATGCACGACTCGATCAGTGGCCGCAGTTCGTCCGGCAGCCCCTCCAGGTCCGGGCCCTCGCGCAGCAGCATGAAGACGGTCTCGACCGGGTTGGCCCCGTGGTAGGGGGCGTGCCCGGTGGCCGCGAAGACCAGGGTGGAGCCGAGCGAGAAGACGTCACTCGCGCCGGTCACGCTGCGGGAGTCCTTCGCCTGTTCGGGTGACATGTAGGCGGGCGTGCCCACGGCGACGTTGGTCATCGTCAGCCGGGTGTTGGAGACGCCGGAGGCGATGCCGAAGTCGATGACGCGCGGTCCGTCCTCGACGACGAGCACGTTCGAGGGCTTCAGGTCGCGGTGGACCAGGCCGGCGCCGTGGATGGACTGGAGCGCCTCGGCGATGCCGGCGGCCAGCCAGCGCACCGCCTGGGCCGGGAGCGGCCCGCATTCATTCACTATCTCCTCGAGCGAGGGGGCCGGGACGTACGCGGTCGCCAGCCACGGCACCGCCGCCCGGGGGTCGGCGTCCACCACGGCCGCCGTGTAGAAGCCGGACACCGCCCGCGCGGCCTCGACCTCGCGCGTGAAGCGGACACGGAACAGCTGGTCCTCGGCGAGCTCGGTCCGTACCGTCTTGATCGCCACGCGCCGCCCCGACGCCGATCGCGCGAGATAGACCAGGCCCATGCCTCCGGCACCGAGCCGGCCCAGCACCTCGAACGGGCCGATCCGTCTCGGGTCGTGCTGCGTCAGCTGTTCCACTTGCCTGCCACCTCCCCGTCAGGGCCATGAGAGTACGGCCCTGTGCCCCCTGATTCTTCCTGTCCGGGGCGGTGGTTGCGAACCCGGGGGCGGATCGGGGTGTCTCACCCCGATCCGGACACCTCCGGGGGAGTTCTCAGGCGGCCTTCGGCTCCGCCAGCACGGCGAAGACGGCGCCCTGGTTGTCGGAGATCAGGGCGATCCTGCCGTACGGCGTGTCGAACGGCTCCTCGGTGACCCGGCCGCCGAGGCCGGTGGCGAGGGCCGCCGTGTCGTCGCAGTCCTCGACCGCGAAGTAGATGAGGAAGTGGGCCGGCATCTCGGCGGGGAAGGCGTCGGTGATCACGCTGCGGCCACCGATGGCCGTCTCGTCGCTCGCCTGCGTACCGGCGGGCGACCAGACCCGGAAGTCGATCGAGGCGTCGTCGAGGTCGCGGACCTGGAACCCGAAGACGGTCTCGTAGAAGGAGTCCACCGTGTCCTTCTGCCGTGTGTAGACCTCGGTCCAGCAGAAGGAGGATGGTTCGCCCTGTTTCTCGAAGCCGGTGTGCCCGCCGGCCTCCCAGAGGCCGAAGACGGCACCGCCGGGGTCGGCGGCCTGGGCCATGGTGCCGAAGGAGCCGATCGGCATGGGGTCCATCACCATCTGGCCGCCCGCCTCCCGGATCCTGCGGGTCGTGGCGACGGCGTCGGGGGTGGCGAAGTAGACGCCCCAGACGGTGGGCATGCGGCCGTCCCGTTTGGGCGCCAGACCGGCGACGCGCTTTCCGTCGCTGTAGGCGTTGGTGTAGTTGCCGTACGCCGGGTCGCCGTCGTCGAAAGTCCAGCCGAAGAGCTCACCGTAGAACCGCTTGCCGGCTTCGAGGTCGGGGAGCATCGCATCCGCCCAGCACGGCGTGCCCTCTGTGAATGCGGACATGGGCCTGTATCCCTTTCCGTGTACGGGCGGGGCGTGTGGTGCCCGTCATTGGTCACGCTAATGGCGCCGGGCGTCCCCCGCAGGGAAGAACAATCGAACTGGCATTCGGCCAGAGGGCCGGGAGGCCGCCCCGGGCCCGTGTTCGCGCGGGTTGTCCACCAAAGTTATCCACAGGCTGTTAATAAGCCTATCGGGGTTGTGCACGGCCTCCGACGTGGCTGAAAATCGCGGTAATGAACGGCCCGCCCGCTTCTCCCCGGAGCCCGCACCGAGGCCTCCCGGCCCAGCGCGGGCAAGGGCGGGGCGCGTACGGAAGGCCTGGCGGACGCCCGCGCGGGAGGGCCGTCACCCCATTTGCAGTCGGCCGAATCGCGCGCCGATCACCCCTCGGTAAGCTGACGACATGACAGGACAAGTACGCACCGTCGACGGCCGCGTGGCCGGTCGACGCGGACAGGCGACGCGGCAGAAGCTGCTCGACTGCCTCAGCGAGATGCTCAGCTCCTCGCCGTACCGGGACGTCAAAGTCATCGACGTGGCCCGGAAGGCGGGCACTTCCCCGGCGACGTTCTACCAGTACTTCCCGGACGTCGAGGGCGCGGTCCTCGAGATCGCGGAAGAAATGGCCAAGAAGGGCGCCGGGTTGACGGAACTCGCCTCCGGCCGCACCTGGGTCGGCAAGGCGGCCTGGCAGTCCTCGGAGGAACTGGTCGAGGGATTCCTCGACTTCTGGCGGAAGAACGACGCCATCCTCCGAGTGATCGACCTGGGTGCCGCCGAGGGCGACAAGCGGTTCGCCAAGATCCGCATGAAGATCCTCAGTTCCGTCACCACCTCCCTCACGGACGCCGTCAAGGAGCTCCAGTCCAAGAACAAGGTCGACAAGGACGTCAGTCCGGCGGCGATGGCGGGTTCCCTGGTCGCCATGCTGGCGGCGGTCGCCTCCCACCAGAAGGGCCTCCAGACCTGGGGTGTCAAGCAGGCCGAACTCCGGCCGAACCTCGCCCTGTTGGTCCACCTCGGGATCACCGGCAAGAAGCCGTCGAAGTAACTCCTCACCCTGTACGTCCTGTCACGCCGGTGGCGGTCCGCTTCCGACCGCCACCGGCGTTCCCATGTATGAGGCCGGCCAGCAGCCGGTCGGCCAGCCGCCGGGCCTCGGCGATGTCGGCTCCGGTGACGACGAGGGAACCGTGGCGGGCGAGGTTGGACGTGACTGGTCCGCCCGCGGTGAGGGTGGTGGCCAGCGAGCCGGCCATGACCCGGGGGTGGGCGAGGACCTCCTCCCAGCCGCGGGGCCGACAGACACCCGGCGGCAGGGAGAAGAACTGCGAAACCGCGGCCCGGGAGGGCGACTTGGGCAGCGGGACGGGCCGGCCCAGCAGGTCGTCCAGACACGTTCCGTACAGCTCGAAACCGGGGTTGCACCATTCGAGCATGGCGTGGATCCAGTCGCCGCCCTGACGGGCGTGGAACTCCCCCAGGACGACGCCCCGCTCGGTGGTCCAGCACTCCACGTGGAACGGGCCCGTGGTGATCCCGAGGGCGAGGAGGGCGGCCCGGGTCTCCAGGACGATGTCGCCCTCGTCGCGGGCGGTGAGCGGTGCGGGCATCGCGTGTCCCGCCTCGACGAAGGTGCCGTCGAAGAGCTGCTTGGCGGTGACGGCGAGGATGTGCGGCGTGCCTCCGACAATCAGGCCTTCGACGCTGTACTCACGGCCGTGGACGAATTCCTCCGCCAGGACCAGCCCCCCGTCGTCCTTGGCGGCCCGGTAGGCGGGGACGGCGTCCTCGGCGCGGTCGACCCGGGAGACCCCCTGGCTGTTGGAGCCGGTACGCGGCTTGACGACGACGGGGCCGTCGCATTCGGCGAGGAACGCGAGGATCTCCTCCGGGCCGGCGCACAGCCGCAGGGCCGGCTGGAGGAAGCCGCAGTCGGCGAGATGCCTCCGGGCGGCGTCCTTGACCCGTATGCGACGAACGGCGTCGGGGGAGTTGCCGGGCAGGCCGAGCGCCTGGGCGACGGCGGCGACGCCCGGGCCCGCGCTCTCCCGGTAGCCGACGACGGCGTCGACCGTATGGGTGCGCGCGTGCTCGACGGCCCAGGCGCGGCAGGCGGCGGGGTCGGCGAAGTCGAGTACGTGGGTCTCGGCGGCCCGTGCGGCCAGGTCCGGGGCGGCCGCGAGGTTCTCGGCGGTGTCCGTGAGCACGACCCGGGCGCCCCGGTCCGTGAACTGGTTCATGGCGCGTTCGCAGATGTCTCGCACGAAGCCGGTGTCGGGGGCTGCGGCACCGCCGAGGACCAGGACGTTGGTCATGGGTTCGCTTTCAGGGGCTGGTCGTGGGCAGGGACGAGGGGCGGTACGGGGCGGGGGCGGGCGGCGGCCCGGTTCTCGGCGCGGGCGCAGTAGCCGGCCAGGAGCATGAAGGCGCACACGACGGCGAGGCGCCACGGGTCGAAGGTGTCCCCGAAGGCGACCTGCCCCGCGTAGGCGAGTCCCGGCAGGGTGGTCAGCAGGACCATGGCGATCGCGGGCCGGGTGCGCTGTAGTCCGATCTGGAGCAAGTAGAGCGGAACGGTGACTCCGGCGATCGCGGCCAGCGCCGTGGCGGGCAGCGAGAGTCCGCCGTCGGCCGGGCCGTCCGTCCGCATCAGCAACAACAGAGCCGCGGCCGCGTAGGTCAGATGGAAACGGTGGGCGGTCACCCAGGCCGGCGGGGCGCCCACGTCGGCGAGGCGGCTGGAGAGCTGGGCGATGTAGGCGGCGCTGAATCCGGCGAGGACGACCAGCACCAGGCCCGGGAGGACCGCGAGGCCGGCCCTCTCGGCACCGTCGTGCGTCAGGGCGGCGACCACGAGGGAGGCGGCGAGGAGCATGGCGGCCCGGGCCCAGCCCGCCCGGGACGTACGGTGGCGGGGGCCCAGCAGGGCGACGGCGAGGGGCCCCACACCCGCCATGACGCTGTTGGCGAGGACGGCCGGCACCCAGGCGAGCGAGACGTAGAAGCCGAGGAAAGTGACCGCGGTCGCCACGTTCATGGCGAGGACCAGCCGCAGGGCCGCGGGCCGGTGGGCCGCGGCGGGGGCGACCGCGCCCCCGCCGACAGCACGCCGCGCCAGCAGGGCCCCGTTGAACAGGAGGCTGGTCGCGGCGAAGGCCCCGCACGAGAACATCAGGCTGTCGCCCACGTCGACCCGACCGGTGAGATACCCCTCGGTACCGGCCTGGAGCAGCAGTGAGGTGACGATCAGAACGATGGGCATGTCATTCCTCGGGGCCGAGGCGGTAGAACAGGCCGGCGTCCTCCATGTCGTGGACGACATCGAGGGAGTTCCGCAGGAGTTCCTCGTCCTCGTGAACGAGGAAGGCTATGCCGCAGGCGCCGGTGGTGAGGTGGCGGTCCTTGAGCGGTTCGCCGACGGCCGGCAGGCGGTCGACACTGTGGAAGCCGGGCAGGCGGCGCAGGGTGCGTACCCCGTCGGCGGACAGCAGCACACCGGGGCGGTCGGGGCGCAGGAAGATCTTCGCGACGGCTCGTGCGGCACCGTAGGGGGCATCGAAGCGGCGGGCGAAGTCGTCGGGTCGGAGGAACCGTTCCGCGACGAGGTGCTGGTGGCTGTAGCCGAAGGCGGCGTGGTACGGGTCGGGGGCGAGTGACGGCCCCATGATGCGGGAGTTGACCTCGACGAGGCGTGGGCCGCCCGCGGTCAGCATCACCTCGGTGTGGGCGGCGCCCTCCCGGATGCCGAGCGCGTCCAGGCAGCGGAAGACGTAGTCCGCCATCTCGGCCTCGGCGGGCGTGAGGACGGGCCGGGAGACGATGTGGCGCAGTACGGGCGCGCCCTCGGTGTGGTCGATGCGTTCGGCATAGACCTCGGTGAGGAGGTGTCGGCCGGCCATGCTGACGGTGTTGACGATGTACTGGGTGCCGGTGAGGAATTCCTGAACGAGCACCTGCTCGTTGGTCCCGCCCATGAGGTTCGTCCGGTGGGCGGTCGCGCGGTAGGCCTCGACCGCCTCCTCCGGGGTGTGGCAGATGGTGCAGCCGTCGCTGCCGGCGCTGTCCCGCGGCTTGACCATGACGGGGTAGACGTGAAGCTCGGACAGGGCCTGGCGCAGCTCCCGCTCGGTGGCGACGGAGCGGGTGCGGGCGGCGGGCAGGGCGGCCCCTTCGAGGGCCTGGACCATGAGCTGCTTGTCGCGGCGCGCGGCGGCCTGTTCGGGGGCGTGGTGGTCCAGCCCGAGCTCGTGTGCGAGGGCGTCGGCCAGGAGGACTCCGTACTCGCTGGCGGCGATGACGGCCGTCGGCTTGAGTTCGCGCAGGGCGGCCAGGGTGGTCTCGGTGCTGTGGTGCGTCATGGTGCGCGGTGAGGTGGTGTCCGCGTCACGGGCGGCGGCCAGGTGGGGCTCGTAGAGGCTGACGAAGTCCGCGCCTTCCTCGCGGAACGCCTCGGTGAGGCGGGTTCCGGTGGAGACCGGGTTGACCAGGACCAGCATGGGTGGGGCTCCTCGGCGGGTGGGGTGGCGGGCGGGCGGCGGGGATCAGGGGCGGGCGAGCTGGGCGCCCACCTCCCGGGCGTGGAAGGCCGCGGTTCGGAGGTAGTTGACGATGGGGGTACGCCGGTGGGCGGCGGCGCCGATGGCCCAGACGCGTTCGCCGGGGACGGACGGGTCCGGCGTGACGCGCAGGTCCTCGGTAATGTGGGCGTCGGTCCCGCCGGAGCCGTCCAAGTGGAGCGCCCCGTCGTCGCCCCAGGTCAGCCGGGGCGCGTGGTAGCCGGCGGCGCAGACGACCCGGTCGACGTGCTCCTCGCGGCCGCCGGGCCACCGTACGAGCCAGCCGCCGTCCGGGCGGGGCCGGACCTGCTTGGGCATGGCGTCGGCGATGTGGAGCGCGCCGGTTGCCTGGTGTGCGGCCAGCCGGCGGGCGTTGGCGGCCGGGATGGCGGAGATGTACCGGGTGATCGGTTCCCGGAACCGGCTGAGGACGTCGGTGCGCGTCTGCGGGGACCACGGCGCGGCCCACTCGTTGATGGTGTCGATGGTTTCGGCGATGACGTCCTGCCATGCGGCTGCGCCGGTGGTGGCCAGGTGCAGTTCCTCGGCCAGCCGGGTGGCCGGCGTGGAGGCGGTGCTGGTCTGGCGCCCGAGGCCGCGCCGGGGGGCGTGCCGGGACAGCGCGCTCACCAGGATCCTGGTGATCTGAGTGTCCAGGTACGGGGAGCGGGGGTCGAGGGCCAGCCAGCGATCGGTCTCCAGCAGCGCCTTGTCGGGCCGGCACAGCCGGGTGCGTACGGCGGGAAGGGCGCCGGACGGGGACGTCATGACGACACGGCGGCCCGAGTCCCCGGCGAGCAGCACGAGGGCGGCGTCGATGGCGGACAGTTTGGTCCCGTACAGCAGCACCGTCGCGTCGGTGGGCAGTGCGCGCAGTCGGCGGATCGGGTAGGGGCTGGTCAGCAGCTCGGGGTGGGCACGGTGGGGCCGCAGCTGGTCGGGGAGGCGGGGCCGGTCGAGACCGAGGCAGACCAGGACGTCGCTGCCGGTCACCTCCCGGCCGTCGTCGAGCCGGACGGTGTAGCGGTCCCCGTCGCGGCGGACGGTACGGGCCCGGGCGGTGAGGTGGCGCGTCGTGGTGCCGCGCTCGTGGGCGGCGGTCCGGGCCTGACGGTAGCGCTCGCGGCAGTACTGGCCGACGAGGTAGCGGGGCACGAAGTCGTCACGGCCCGTCGGCCAGCCGCGTGCGGTGAGGTACGTCAGCAGGCCGGACGCGCCCTCCGGGTCGAGCGAGGTGACGTCCACGGAGGTGTTGCACAGCAGCTCCGGGTCGGTGGTGCCGAAGGCACCGCCGAGGCCGATCGGGTGCGGGGCCACGAAGGTGACGGAGGAGATGCCGGGGCCCGCGGGGATACGGGTGTAGGCGCTGACGGCGTTGGCGCCTCCGCCGATGATGATGACGTCCTTGCCCACCGGTCCTGGCCTCCTGGCTCGTGGGGTGGTGAGAGAAAATCGATGGGGTCAGAGGGGGTCCACGCCGAGGTGCGACAGGCCGTAGGTGTACCCGTCGACGAGGGCTTCCCAGGAGGCGGCGAGGATGTTGGAGCCGACACCGATGGTGGTCCACGCATGGCCGTCGCCACGGAGGGCGGTGGTGACGCGTGCGGTCGATCCGCTGCCGCCGGAGCCGCTGAGGAGCCGCACCCGGTAGTTGGCCATCTCGATCTCCGCGAGCGGCGGGTAGATCTGTTCGACCGCCGCGCGAAGGGCCCGGTCGAGGGCGTTGACCGCGCCGTTGCCCTCGGCGGTCGAGAGGATCCGTTCGCCCTTGGCCACGAGGCGGACGGTCGCCTCGTTGGCGTGGCTGCCGTCGGCGCGGTTCTCGGCGATGGTGCGCCACGACTCGATACGGAAGTACTCCAGCGGCCGGCCGTCGATCTCCTCGCGCAGCAGCAGTTCGAAGGAGGCGTCGGCCGACTCGTAGGTGTATCCCTTCAGCTCCCGCTCCTTGACGCGCTCGACGACCCGGCCGACCAGCTCGCGGTCGCCGCCGAGGTCGAATCCGAGCTCCTTGCCCTTGAGCTCGACGGAGGCGCGGCCGGCCATGTCGGAGACGAGCATCCGCATGGTGTTGCCGACGCGCTCGGGGTCGATGTGCTGGTACAGGTCGGGGTCGACCTTGATGGCGGAGGCGTGCAGGCCGGCCTTGTGCGCGAAGGCGGAGACACCGACGTACGGCTGGTGGGTGGAGGGGGTCAGGTTGACCACCTCGGCGATGGCGTGCGAGACCTGCGTCATGCGGGCGAGGCCGCCCGGAGGCAAAACGTTTTTTCCGTACTTGAGCTCCAGCGCGGCGACCACCGGGAAGAGGTTGGCGTTACCCACACGCTCGCCGTACCCGTTCGCCGTGCACTGCACATGCGTGGCACCCGCCTCAACGGCGGCCAGGGTGTTGGCGACGGCGCAGCCGGAGTCGTCCTGGGCGTGCATCCCGAGACGGGCGCCGGTGTCGGCGAGGACGGCGGAGACCACTTCCTGGACGCGAGCCGGCAGCATGCCGCCGTTGGTGTCGCACAGGACGACCACCTCGGCGCCCGCCTCGTGCGCGGTCCGCACGACGGCCTTGGCGTACTCCGGGTTGGCCCGGTACCCGTCGAAGAAGTGCTCGCAGTCCACGAAGACCCGGCGGCCCTCCTCACGCAGGTAGGCAACGGTGTCCGCGACCATCGCGAGGTTCTCGTCCAGGGTCGTCCGCAGGGCCAGCTCGACATGCCTGTCGTGCGCTTTGGCGACCAGCGTGATGACCGGGGCGCAGGAGTCGAGGAGCGCCTTGACCTGTAGGTCCTCGGCGGCACTTCCACCGGCCCGCCGGGTGGCGCCGAAGGCGACGAGCTGCGCGTGCTGGAACCGGATCTCCTCCCGGGCCCGGGCGAAGAACTCGGTGTCACGCGGGTTGGCGCCGGGCCAGCCGCCCTCGACGAAACCCACGCCGAAACCGTCGAGGAGCCGGGCGATGGTCAGCTTGTCGTCGACGGACAGGCTGATGCCCTCCCGCTGGGCCCCGTCCCGCAGCGTCGTGTCGAAGACGTGGAAGTCGTCGGCCGGGGTCCCCCCGGTGACGAGCGCCGCAGCCGGGGAAGGGGCGCCGAGCCACTCGTCGTCCGCCATGGGTCCCCCGTCGTGGTGTGCCATGTGATCTCCTTCCTCGCGTTCTACGTGGTCGTCGTGCTCGTCGTGCGCTTCCTGCTCTTCGCGTCCCTGGTGCTGCTCGCGTTCTTCCCGTTCGCGTTCCTCGGAGCGGGCCGGCGCCGGCCGCGCCGCTGGGGGCGCGGCCGGCGCATCGGTTCAGAGCTGCTGCCAGGCCGCGGCCAGTCGCTCCTCCGCGTACCGGCTGGGCAGGCCCGCCACGATCCGGGCCAGCACCTCATAGATCACGACGCTGCCCTCGGCCACCGACTCGGCTTTGGCCAGGGTCTTCTGCAGCCGGTAGAGCTGGGTGAACGCCTGCTTGGTGTCCTGGCGCCGGAGGAGCCCCCTGATCTGGGCCGCCGCCTTCGCCGTGGCCGGGTCCGCGTCGCCGTCCGACGGCACCACGCCGGCGATCCGCTCATGGGCGTCCAGGAACCGCTGCGCCGCCTCCAGTTGCGGCGCCTTGACCGCGAGGGACTCCGTGGCGCCCGCCGCGGTGAGCAGCGCCAGGCCGAGCACCGGGGCGTCCACCCCTTCAGTGGCGCCGGTGACCGGGCCCACCATGGTGACCTCGGGGGCCTGCTCGTGGACCGGTCCCAGGGCGGGCTCGGCGAGCATCAGGCGCAGGGCCAGCAGGTCGGTCTCGACGGTCGTGGACGCGGCGACCACGGCGAGCGAGGCCTGCCGCACCCGCGGGTCGGCGGCGGCCAGCGCGGGCGACGCCGACAGCCGGACCGGGGTCCCGGTGTCCTGGCCGTCGCCCGCCACGGTACGCCGCTCCGGCTGCCACCCGAGCTTGGCCGGGCCGTCCTCGCCGAACGTGGCCACGGGGAACGAGCCGGCACCGATGTCGGTGTGCTCCACGGCCAGGCCCCGCTCGGAGAGGATCCGGAAGTACGCGGCGCGCGCCTCGGCGAAGTCCAGGCCGTCGGTGGTGCCGGTGCGAATGGCCCGGCCGGTCTTGACGACCGGCGGGTTCAGCCAGTTCGCGGGGGCCTCGTCGTAGTCATGGGGGGCGAGGGCGAAGCGGATCGGCAGGCCGACGGACCGACCGAAGGCGAGGTCGACGGCGTCATGACCGGGGTTGACCAGGACCGCGCCCGTGCCGAACTCGGGCTTGACCCAGTCGGCCACCCAGATGGGCAGCAGATCGCCGGTCAGCGGGTGGCGGCAGTACCGGCCGGTGAACGCGGCGTCGCGGCCGGAGGGGAGACCGTCGCTGAGGGGGTGGCCCGGGTGGACGGCGACGGCGCAGGCGGCGGGGCTGGGCGACCAGTCGGTGATGAAGACCTGGAGCGGAGCGGTGGTGTCCGCGGCGGGCTTCTCCAGCGGGAAGGTGAAGAGGGCCCCGGGGGTGCGGCGCAGCGTCTTGCGCTGGCGGGAGGCCGGCGACTGCGGCCAGTTGCCGTCCTCCTCGGCCCCGACCCGCCCGCGGGCCGCTTGCGTCGGTACGTAGCGGACGGCTTCGTCGGCGCTCCCGGGGTCGCCGACCACACCGGCCGCGGCAGCCAGGGCCGCCAGGGCCTCGGCGGGGTCACCCGGTCCGTACACGACGTCGCTGGTGCCCCCGTCGTAGGTGGCGAGCCTGCTGATGAAGGCGGCGTGGCTGCGGCAGCGCAGTGCGACCGCCGGCGCTTGCGCCTCTCCGAGGGACAGAACGATGTGATTCACGCGTACCTCCATGGTGCTCTTGCGTTTCTCCCGTAGTTAACGCCCACCTGGCCGGAGAGGACATGGCGGGTCGTCAACGGGGGCTGTGCGTCGCGTAGTCGGACCGCTCAGGTCCGACCGCGACAGGCTGCGCGTCCGCTGCCGTGGGCGCGGGACGGTGTTCCGGTGGACCCTCGCCGGCCATCTGCCCGACGCCGAGCCGGCGCAGCAGCGGTGCCGCCATGAAGGTGGTGATCAGGGCCATCACCACCATGGCGGTGAAGAGAGTCTCGGTGATGACGCCGAGTTGCAGACCGACGGTGAGGATGACGATCTCCGTGAGCCCCCGGGTGTTCATCAGTACACCGATGACGGTGGAGTCCCTCCACGATTCGCCGGTGAGCCGGGCGGTGACCGTGGCGCCGCCCAGCTTGCCCGCGATGGCGACTGCGGTCAGCAGGGCCGTGATGCCCCAGAAGTACCAGGAGTTCAGGGCGTCGATGCGGGTGGTGACGCCCACGGTCACGAAGAACACGGGCAGCAGCAGCTGGGAGACCATCGCGTCGAGCCGGTGGTGGACCTCGGTACGCCACGCCTGCCGACGCGGCATGATCACCCCGGCGAGGAAGCCGCCGAAGATCGCGTGGATTCCGATGAGCTCGGTGGTCCAGGCGCTCATCAGCACGATCGACAGCACCGCCCACAGCGGGGGGCGCCGGTGGGCGAGCAGCGGCCGGACGACGAAGAGCATGAGGCAGACGTACGCGATGGCCAGGGTCAGCGTCAGCAGCGCCTGAAGGACACCGGCCGAGCCGACGACCGCGACGACCACGGCGAGCAGGCACCACGCGGTGACGTCGTCGACCGCGGCGCAGGCGATGGTGAGCACACCGATACGGGTGCGGTGCAGCCCCGTCTCCAGCAGCAGCCTGGCCAGTACGGGGAAGGCGGTGATGGACATGGCGGCGCCGAGGAACAGGGCGAAGCCCAGTACCCCGCCCCCGCCGCCGTCGCCGCCCATCCGGGGATACAGCCACAGGGCCGTCCCGGCACCGAGCAGCAGTGGCAGCAGCACCGACACCTGGCTGATGGCGACCGCCTTGCGGCCCTGTCCGCGCAGGGCGGACCACTCGATCTCCAGACCGAGCAGGAACATGAACAGGACGAGGCCCAGCTGGGCCAGTACGTTCATCGCCCCGAGGACTTGGGAGGGGAAGACGTACGCGTGGGCCTGCGGCCACAGCAGCCCCAGGAGGCTCGGACCGAGGGCGATGCCCGCGACGATCTCGCCGAGCACCCGCGGCTGTCCCATGCGCGCGGCGAGCCGTCCCGCCAGTTGCGCGGCGACGACGATGAGGCACAGGGCGGGCAGCGCGTGGAGGATCACCTCCCCGCTCGTCATGGGAGCGCTCATGAGCGGGACACCGCCTCGCAGGGCACCGTCTCGTCCGCGACGGCGCGCATGAACCCGGCCATCGCGGGCACGGCTTCCGGGTCGGTGAACAGCCCGTAGTGGCCGCCGCTGTGCTGGACCGTGAGGCGGGCTCCGGTGACCAGTTCGGCCGCGCGGGCGGAGTTGCGGTACGAGACCATGCGGTCGTCGGTGCGGGCGGTGAGCAGGACGGGGCAGGTGATCTGCGACCAGGCGGCGAGGGGGTCGTAGTCGCAGGCGGAGCGGATGGCGTGGGCGTAACGGACCAGGTCCATGGTGGTGCCGCGGTAGGGCAGGGTGAGCCGTTCGACCAGCTCGGTGCTGCTGCCCAGCAGGCCCATGACCTGCGCTTCGTTGCCGCGGGGCCGGGTCAGTTCGTGGTAGCGCTCCCCCGCGGCCGGGTCGGCGACGATCTCGCCGCACATCTCGAACATGGCGTTGCCCATGGGTCCGCCGGGTACCCCGTTGAACAGGTACGCGCCGTCCACGGAGGTCAGGGACAGGGCCGGGCTGTCGTCGAGCCCTGCCATGGCGAGGGCGACGGAGGCGCCGGTGCACCAGCCGGCGAGGTGGGCGGCCGTCACGCCCAGGTGGTCGAGGACGGCCAGCCCGTCCGCGACGTGGTCGGCGAGCCGGGAGTCGTCGGGGCGTCGGCCGGGGCCGGGACTGCCGCGCAGTTCCCAGGTGACGAAGTCGAGGCCCTCGGCGGTGAACTGCCGGGCCATGTCGTCGAGGAGGTCGATGGGCATGCCCACCGCGTTGACGAAGAGGACGGTCTCGGTGGTGGCGGCGGTGTCGCGGTGCGGGGACGGCTCACCCCGCAGGATTCTCAGCCGCAGGCCGTCCCGCTCGACGCTCTCATGAAGCACTGCGCATCTCCCGGAGAGCTTCGGCGATCCTGACGATGCCCTCGCCGATGACCGATTCGTCCGCGCTCAGGCTGATGCGGAAGCACTGCTTCCCATGGTTGGCCAGGCGGGCGGTGTAGAGGGGGTCCACGAAGAAGTGGCGGCCCGGGACGATGAAGACGCGCTTGGTCTTCAGCTGCCGGTACAGCGCCATGTCGTCGAACCAGGCGTGGTTGATCCACAGCCAGCAGAACATGCCGCCCTCGCTGCTGTGCAGCCGCCAGTCCATGTCGTCGGGGAGCAGTTCGGTCAGCAGCTTCTCCGCCGTCTGGCGTCGGTCGCGGTAGAAGGGGCTGATCACTTCGGTGGCCATGTCCTGGAGCCGGCCCGTGGTGAGGGCGCGGGCGGCGACGTTCTGGGCCAGTTGCGGGGCGTGCAACGCCGAGTTGGCCAGGAAGGACACCATCGCGTTGATGTGGTGGGCAGGGCCGATGGCGAAACCGATGCGCTCCCCGGGCAGGCCGGCCTTGGACAGCGTGAAGCAGTTGATGACGTGCTCGTCCCAGGCCGGGGCGGTGGCCGTCGCGGCGATCTGGGGGAAGGGCGCCCCATACGCGTGGTCGATGATCAGGGGGACGTCGCGTCGGCGGGCGACGCCGATGAGACGGTCGAGTTCGGCGCTGTCGATGCTCCGCCCGGTGGGGTTGCTGGGGCTGGAGAGCAGCATCATTCCGATGTCGTTGCGCTGCTGGAGGGCGTCGAAGTCGAAGGCGTAACGGAAGGACCGGTCCTCGCCCTGCTCGATCTTGGGCGGGACGCCGGAAATGCCCCCGGAGTGCATGCACAGGCCCTGGTAGCCGGTGTAGTCCGGGGTCATGGGCAGGACGATCTGCTGTGTTCCGTCCGTGGCGGGTCCGGTGAACAGGGCCGCGGCGATGAAGCACAGCATCTGGCTGCCGGGGCCGACGACGACGTTCTCCGCGGTGATGCCCCACCCGTAACGGGCGTTGAAGTCCGCGACGATCGCGTCGACCAGTGCCGGAGCGCCGCGCGAAGGGCCGTAGAGGCAACTCGCGGTGGTGAAGTCCTCGGCCAGGGATTCGGCCGTCAACTGCTGCCAGGTGGCCTGCACTTCGCTGATGAGCGCCGGGTTGCCGATGCTGAGGTTGAGCCAGCCGGATGCGCCGCCGGTGTCGGACGTCGTGGTGGCGATGTCCTCCATGATGCTGCGCAGGCCGGATACCTTCGCCATTTTCGTGCCGCTCAGTGACAGTCCCATGTGTGCCCTCCTTGTCGGGTGGGGTGCGGCATGAAGGGGGCGGCCGGGAGCCGCCCCCTTCGAGCCATCGGCTAGGCGGCGGTCGGCGCCTGCGCCAGGTGGGCGGATATCTCGGCCACCGTGGGGTTGCGGAAGAGCTCGTCCATGGGGACCTCGATGCCGATCTCCTGCTGGATGGCCGCCTGGATGCGGGTCATGATCAGCGAGTGGCCGCCGAGTTCGAAGAAGTCGTCGGTGTCGGCGAAGTCTTCGAGGTTGAGCTCACGCGCCCAGATCTGGTGGATCCGCTCGTTCAGCACGTCATGGTCCTTTCTGTACGGGAAAGCCGGGTCGGATGCTGTGGGTGGGGTACGAGTCAGTGGCCGGCGGGCGGCGCGAACTCCTCACCGCGGTTGTTCTGGGTGCGCAGCCGGTTGTGCCCGAAGCGGTCCTCGCCGGAGACCAGGACACTGCCGTACTTCTCGAGGTTGAAGTGGGCACCGTGGGCGGTGAAGCCGTCCTGGTCGGGGTAGACCCGGACGTGGGTGGGGACGTAGCGGCCGGCGATGGCGAACCGCGTCTCGCGCTCGGTGGTGTTGGGCAGTGAGCCGTGGACGCAGTTGGCGGTGAAGATGACGGCCTCGCCCGGCTTCATCTCCAGTTCGACGACGTCCTCCTCGGCCGGCTTCCAGCCGGGCTCGATGGAGAAGTCGGAGAAGTCGTAACCGAAGAAGTCGGTGTCGACGGCCGTCACGTCGTAGTCGCCGTCGCGGCCCTGCTTGGTGTGCTTGCGCTCGTCGAAGTACCAGTTGCGGTGCGAGCCGCGGACGAACCGCATGCATCCGGTGTCCTTCGTCGCCGGCGTGAACGTCGTCCACACCGTGATGTCGATGAAGGCGTTCCACTCGGACTCCGTCGGCAGCAGCTGCGGCTTGCCGTTGGCGTAGCTGTAGTCCCGCACCTGGTGCCACTCGGTGCCGCTGGAACCCGGGAACTTCGGGAAGAACTCGGTGCGCCACAGCAGGACGTCCGGGCCGAGGATCGCCGTCAGGTACTTGATGATCGTCGGGTGCATGATGTGGCTGGACAGGTGCGAGATGTCGTAGTGACGGTCGTAGTTGACGCTGTTCGGGTAGAGCGCCTTGGACCGGTCCTGGTTCTGGATACGGATCTCGCGGATGATCTCCGCGGCCTCCTCGGGCTCGTAGAGCTTGATCGGGCCGACGAAGCCGTTCTCGGTGAAGCTGCGGATGTCGTCCTTGATGTCGTCGGGGACGATCGCGTTTCCGGCCACCTGTGCGTGGGGCAGCGGGAGCGGAGCGGTTTCCGTCATGGTGAGCGACTTCCTTGAGTGAGTGGGTGGATACGCGCGGTCACGCGGACCGTGCGATGGGTATGGACCCGGGTCCGGAACCGGACGGGGTGAGGACCCGGAGTTGGTGGGCGCGGTGGGGGCTCTTTTGCCCTCCGCACGATGAACGGCACTTTGGCGACGGAGCCGAAATACATTCGGCTCAACGGACCCGGTGCCGATAGTGGGGGTGACTGGCCGTCAGGTCGTCCGGCGCACCGGCGCGTGGCTCATCCGGCGCGCCGGGCCAGCGCCCGGCGGTCGACCTTGCCGTTGGGGCTGAGGGGGAAGGCCGGCACCGCCACGAACGCCTTGGGCACCAGATGGCGCGGGTGGGCGGCCAGGAGTTCGGACCGCAGGGCACGGCTGTCCAGTTCGGCGGGGCGGCCCTCGGCGCCCGGCTCCGGCAGCACGAAGGCCACCAGGTGGGCCTCCTCGCCGCCGGGCTCGCCGCCGGCGACCAGCGCGACGGCGTCCTGGACCCCGCGGCAGGAGCGCACCGCGTTCTCGACCTCTCCCAGGTCGATGCGCATACCGCGGATCTTGACCTGTGCGTCGACACGTCCGACGCACATCAGCTCGCCGTCGTCGCGGACGTAACCCATGTCGCCGGTGCGGTAGAGCGCCACGTCCCGTCCGTCGTCGAGGCGTGCGGTGACGAACCTTTCCGCGTTCAGCGCGGGGGCGTTGAGATACCCGGCGCCTATGCCGGCGCCCGCGACGCATATCTCCCCGGTCTCCCCGGTCGCCACGCTCCGGAGTTCCTCGTCGAGGATGTACAGGTCAGTATTGTTCACCGGCCGACCGATGGGAACACCCCGGACAGCATAATCGGGATAGTCCGTCAGCACATGGAAAGAGGATACGTCCGTGCATTCGGCCACGCCGTAGACATTGACGATTTTCCCTGAGCTCGAGTAATTCTTGGCCCAGTTTTCCATACGGCTCACCGTGAACGGCTCGCCGCCGACGAATACGTGCTGAAGCGAGTCGAGGATTTCCCCGCCCGATTCCTCATCGCGCTGGAGAAGCAGATAGAGCGCGCTCGGCGCACAGTGCAGGGTGCGGATCTTCTGTTCCCGGATGATCCGGGAGGCCATCAGGACGTCGAAGCTGCGGCTGGGCAGCAGATGCAGCGTCGCGCCCGAGAACAGTGGCGCCATGAGGCTTCGCTGACTGATGTCGAAGCCGAAGGAACTGATCATCAGGTTGCTGGAGTCGGCGTCGAGGCCGAATTCGCCGGTGAGCCACTCCAGCAGGTTGTACCAGCCACGATGCCGTACGGCGGTGGCTTTGGGAGCACCCGTGGAACCTGACGTGAACACTACGTAGCAGACCGCGTCGACGTCGACGTCGACCTCGGGCGCCGTCGCCGGGAAGCCGTCCAGGTCCAGAGCGGCGATGTCCACGCGCTTGTCGGCGCAGTGCTCGACGAGCGACGTCGTCGCAGGTGAGACGGCGATCAAGTCGGCGTGGGCAAGCTGCTCCGTCATCAGCTGGAGCCGCTCCGCCGGGTAGGAGGGGTCGAGCGGGGCGTAGCCGGCGCCGACCTTGAGCGCGGCGAGCAGGGTGACCACGAGCTCCGCGGAACGGTCGAGGCACAGACCCACGACCGATCCGGGGCCCACACCCCGGGCCAGCAGGAAGTGCGCCAGCCTGTTCGCCCGTTCGTTCAGCTCCCCGTAGGTGTAGGACACCTCGCCGCACACGAGCGCCGGCCGCTCGGGCCGTGCCTCTGCATGGGACTCGAACGCCTGATGGACGGGGGTTGCGGGGGAGGTCGTCAAGCAGCCCTGAAGTCGCATTGTCTTTCTCTCAGCTAGTCCTGAAAAGGGATTGAGCTCAGTGCAATGGATTCCGAGCGGGCACCTGGTGTCGCCCTACGTTGAAAGCTGATCACAGCCCGCAAGGGAGTGTCAATCACTTCCGGTTCCCCAGGCAACCGGTTTCGCTACGCTCCGTAATGGTTAATGGCACCTTTGCTGTTGGCATAGGCCACCGACTGATACGCTGCGTGAAAAAGGGCGCCCTGCGGACCGCTGAAATCGTCCCGGCGACTCTCACATTTTGAGACCGGCCACCCTCGAACGAACCCACGGGACGGGAATGCTTCCGTCCGGTATGTTTTCGGGTCTGGTCATGACGCAATTCGCCCCCGTTGAATTCAGCCACGATCATGACCGAATTCGGCCGGGCAGCGCCCCCCTGACGTCGGGCGCGCCCGCCCGGAGAACACGCGCCGATGGCCCGCCGGCGTCAGGGCCGCAGGGCCTCCGCGATCCAGCCATGGACCCGCTCCGCCTGCTGGAACACGGCGAAGTGCCCCCCGCGGAGGGTGTGCCAGGTGAAGGCGCCCGTGGTCTGGTGCTCCCACGCCGCCGCCTGGTCCAGGTCGGCCCGTGGGTCCTCGTCGGCGGCGAAGACGGTTATCGGACAGTCCAGCGGGGGCTCGTGGACGTAGTGGTACGTCTCGTTCACCGCGAAGTCCGCGATCAGCAGGGGATGCAGCATGCGCAGCAGGCCCGGATCGGACAGGACCTGTTCCGGAGTGCCCCCGAGCCGGCGCAGCACGTCGGCCAGCTCCGGGACGGAAAGGCCGCGCAGCCGCGTCTGGTCCATGGGTATCTGTGGCGCCCGGCGGCCCGCGACGAACAGGTGGACCGGTGGCGGCGCCTGCATCCTGCGCAGTTGGCGGCACAGCTCGAAGGCCGACAGGGCCCCGGTGCTGTGGCCGAACACCGCGTACGGGGAGAGGGGCTCCTGCGACAGCGCGGCCGCCAGGTCGGCGACCAGGGGGCCGACCTGCGTCTCCGGCGGCTCCCTGCGCCGGGTCTCACGGCCCGGTGGCTGCACCGGGCACACCGCGATCCGGGAGGACATCCCCTCCCCCCAGGCACGGTAGGACGACGCGCCCGCGCCCGCGTGCGGCAGGCACAGCAGCCGCAGTTCGGCGTCGGTTCCGGTACCGAAGGGCAGCCACGGGTTCTTGGCGACGGTCGGTCTCATCGCTCTCCTTGCGCAGTGGTGACCGCCGCGTTGCCGCGGTCGCCCACCGGCGCGGTCACGATCTCCGAGGCCGGCGGAGCGGTACCGCCGGCCGCCGCCTTGTCCCTGCCCGGCAGGCTCACCACGAGGAGTCCCACCACGAGCAACGCGGTGGCGGCGATCATCGGCGCGGTGAACGGCTCGTGCAGGACGACGAGCGCCAGCACCGCCGCCGCCAGCGGCTGGGCGAGGCCCACGGACGCGGCCGTGCGTGCCGCCGTGTACTGAAGACCCGCGACGAACGCCAGGTAGGGCAGCGCCGTGCCCACCACGGCCAACCAGGCCACAATCGCCACACTGCGGGTGTCGCCCAGCGACCCGTAGTCCGCGCCCAGCAGGATCGGGGCGAGCATCACTCCGCCGATGGTGAGGGAGGTACGGACCACGAACGTGCGGGGAACCCCCGTCTTGACCAGCGCTCCCGTGGTGGCGGAGTACCCGGCGTAACACGCGCCGCACAGCACCGCGAGCGCCACGCCGCCCATCCTGAGCGAGTCGCCGCCGTCGAACGTCAGCAGGAAGACCCCGGTGACGGCCAGAGCGGTGCCCACGTACCAGCGCGACGACGGCCGTTCGCCGCGGGACAGCCAGTCGATGACCGCCGCGCACAGCGGCGCGCTCGTCAGGACGGTCAGCGTGCCGAGGGCCGCGCCGGTCATCCGTACGGAGAAGAAGAAGAAGATCTGGAACGCCGCCGTGCAGACGCCGGCCAGGCAGATGATGCCCTTCTGCTGCCGGTTCAGGCTCCGCCACCCGGCGCCGCCCCGCTGGGACGCGAACAACAGGGTCAGGCACAGAACGGCGGCACCCAGCGTCAGCCGCAGCGTGGCAATGGTCGCCGGAGACACGTCGGGCAGAAGCTGGCCGGCGATGCCCGTGGTGCTCCACATGAGAGCGGCCGCCAGCACCAGGAGGGGGCCGGTGTGCCGCCCTAATGAAGGCTCGGAGTGTTTGACTTGCTCGTTGCTACTGTCCATGAGCCAAATGCTGACAGGAAGTTCGATGGTCGTACAGTCGCTCCGCAACGTGTGCGCTACGTTGGGGCTCATGCCGAATTTTGATGAGATCAACGAGCGCCTGACCGTCGAGTTGCAGAAGAATGCGCGCCGGAGCAACCGCGAACTGGCCAGGACGCTCGGCATCGCCGACTCCACCTGCCTCGAACGCGTGCGCAGCCTGCAGGACGAGGGGATCATCACCGGCTACCACGCGGAGGTGAACCTCGACTCACTGGACCGTGGACTGCGCGCGATACTCGCCGTACGGATCCACCCCAAGAGCCGTGACGCCGTGGAGTCCTTCCGCCAGTTCGTCCTCGGTCTGCCCGAGGTGCTCGACGTCTTCGTGGTGACCGGCAGCGACGACTTCCAGATCCTCGTCGCGGTGAAGGACCCCCAGCGGCTCGAGGACTTCGTCCTGGACCGCATCGCCCAGTACCCGGCCGTCGCCGACGTCCGCGCCTCGCTGGTATACGAACACCTCCGGCGCCGGCCCGTCCAGCTCCTCAAGGACTCCAAGAACCGCCGGTCACCCGGCTACCCCGCCTGACGGACCTCCGCAGGGGGCGAACACCCCCGCGGTTTCCTCCGCGTGGGGGCGCAGCAGCTGGACCGGGCCGAAGAGCAGTGAGTCGGCGGTGGCCCGCTTGAAGTACAGGTGCGCCCCGTGCTCCCAGGTGAAGCCGGTGCCGCCGTGCAGTTGGATGCCCTGGGCGGCGACGGTGTGCTGCGCCTCCAGCACTGTGCGAGTGCCGGCCCTCCGGCGTCCGGGGCCCAGGCCGCGTAGCACGCCGCCGAACGCGCCGCCTGCACCCGCACGTAACAGGTCGGCCAGCCGGTGCCTGACCGCCCGGAACGAGCCGATGGCCGCGCCCGAACTGCTCCACCTGCCGTACGCACGCGACGGTCCGCTCCAACACCCGGTCCGCCGCCCCGGACGCCCGGCTGGGCGTGGTGTCCGGGACGGGCGGCTCGTTCCGCTCGACGGGAAACGGCGGCGCCCGGTCGCGCATGATGTCCCCATGACCGACTTCCACGACACGCTCCGCTCGCTGCGCGTATGGGACACGGGGCTGCCCGCCTTCGACCCGGACTCCGCACCCGGGGAGCCGCTGCCGCTGTTCCAGGAGTGGTTCGTGGCGGCGGCGCGGGCCGGCCAGGTGGAGCCGCACACCATGTCGCTGGCCACCGTCGACGCGGACGGGCGGCCCGATGTGCGGACGCTGATGCTGCACGGCGCCGACGAGCGGGGCTGGCACTTCGCCTCGCACGCCACCAGCACCAAGGGGCGCCAGCTCGCCGCCGCCCCGCACGCGGCGCTCGGCTTCTACTGGCCGGCGCAGGGCCGCCAGGTCCGGGTGAGGGGCCAGGTCGTGACGGGCACGCCGGAGGAGGCGTACGCCGACCTGCACGCCCGCTCGACGGGCGCGCTGGCCGCCGCGCTGGTGGGCCGCCAGAGCGAGCCCCTGACCTCGGTCGGCGAGCTGGAACGGGCGAGCGCGGCGGCCTGGGAGCGCGCGGGGGCGGAGCCGGACGCGGACGTGGAGACCTGGACGCTGTACGTGCTCGAACCGTACGAGGTGGAGTTCTTCCAGGGCGACGCCCGCCGCCGCCACCTCCGCCTGCGGTACCGGCGCGCGTCGGACGGCACCTGGACGCGCGACCTGCTGTGGCCGTAGCCCCGGGCGACGCCGGAGCCGCCCGCCGGCGACGACCACGCGGTGTCGGCCCCGACGGCGCGGAACTCCGGGGGCCGTTTCGGCGTCGAGACGTATGACCGCACACGACCGAGGAGTTGGGCATGACCGTCACGCTGGCCGAGGAAATCGCGCTGCTGTCGCTGGACGACGAGTCGGGGGCGGCCAGGGAGCGGTCGTCGGCCGGATGGGCCGTGGCGGGCGGCATCCTGCTGGAGCTGGCGATGGCCGGGCGGATCTCCGTGTCGGACGGGCGCCTGACCGTGACGGACCCGACGCCGACCGGGACCGCGCTGCTCGACGGGCGGCTTGAGCAGCTCGGCGAGTGGACCCGGCGCAAGGGTGCCCGCAAAGTGGCCGACTGGCTGACGAAGGACCAGTCGAAGGCCGTCGCCGCGACGGTGGAGAGCCTGTGCGAGCGCGGCCTCGTCGTGGAGGAGCGCAGCAAGATGCTCGGTCTCTTCCCGGTGCGCCGCTACCCCGAGGCGGACGGCTCGGTGGAGCGGGAGCTGCGCGCACGGCTGACGTCGGTCGTCGTGCACGGGATGGAGCCGGACGACCGTACGAGCGGACTGGTCGGCCTGCTGCACGCGGCCAAGCTGGACCGGCTGGCGTTCCCGGACGTCCCGCGCAAGCTGGTCGCGCCCCGCATGGCGAAGATCGCCGACGGCCAGTGGGCGGGCGACGGCGTCCGCGAGGCGATCCGGAACATGCAGGCCGCGATGGTGGCGGTCACAGCCGTCACGACCGCCACGGTGGTGCTCTGAGCCGCACTCGCCCCCCGCTATTCCAGCTCCGCCTGCACGACCTTGCGCAGTTCCTCCAGATACTCCTGGAACTGCTCCCGGCCGGACGGCGAGAGGCGGACGCGGGTGACAGCGTGCCGACGCTCACGGAACTTCGCGAGCTCGACGAGGCCCGCCTTCTCCAGGATGCCCAGCTGACGCGAGAGTTCGGCGGTGGAGAGCTCCAGGGACTCCTGGAGCTCCGCGAAGTTGATCTGCTGAACATGCCTGAGGACACCCAGAATGGCGAGACGCGTGGGTGAGTGCATCACGGTCGTCAGGCGGGTACGCGGCTGCGGCGACACGTCAGCGCCTCCAGCGCGACCCGAGGTATCCGGCGAGAACGGCGGCCGGCACGGCGGCCGCGACAAGGGAGCCCGGGAGCGCGGCCGGGTTGTTCCACAGCAGTCCGGGGGCCGGGATCGCCAGGGACACCGGACCGAGGAAGGCGATCCGATCCTCCGCCTTGGTGTGCGGCCTCCGGCCGGGGGCGCCCAGGTGGAACCACCGCCAGCCCAGCACGAGGGCCAGCGCGAGTAGCAGGACGACGATCCCCGGCACCACCGGAAGGTCGGCCGCGGCCGACGCGGCGAGCCCGGCGAGGAGCCCCCCGACCGACAGCACGCCAAGGACGCGCTCGCCGGCGGACGCGGCTCGCGTGAGTACCGGGGCCATCTCTATGGCGCGCAACTGCTCCGCGGAGTTCGTGCACTCCCCCATGGTCACCCTCTCGTGGTCGTCGCCTACCGCACCATCACCTTACGCATCCGGTTGCCACATACGAAACTAGGTACGCACTGGGCAACCCGTCGCCGCTGTGCAGCGATCGCCCGGGGTGGCCGACCGCCACCGTGGCGCTCCGAGCCGCCTCGTACGCTTCAGCCATGTCCGTCAACATCACATTCACCCTCACCGTCACAGCCCTGAAGGACGAGTCCCAGGCTCGGGAGGTCGTTCGCTCGCTGGACGAGGTCATGGAGGACGAGCGCATCCAGGACCAGGTGAACCTGGGCGTCGCCTGGGAGGACGGCAAGGCCTTCGTTTCGGGCGAGACCGACTTCCCACTGAGCATCACCCGCTTCCACCTCTGGCAGCCGGAATTCGAGAGTCATGTGAAGTTCGCGGTCGGACAGGTCGCCCCAGGAGCCGAGATCACACTCGACTGGGGCTACCCGGACCTCGAACGCCGACCGGCCGTGGAGTAGCTTGAACGCGTTCCATTGAACGCGTTCAACAAAGTGGGTGGGGCATGGAGGAAGTGGGCGCTCGGGTGCACGGGCTCCAGCGGGCACTCGCCGCGGGCGCGGTGCTCTCCACCCTGCCGGTACTCCTCCGGACGCTGACCAGTTATCTCTTGCCGCTGTACGTCCTGACGGCCATGGCCGTGGCGGTCCCCCTGTTCCTGCCGCGCCGCCCCTCGGCCTTCGCCCGCGTCGGCGTGGTCGTGGGGCTGGGGCTCCTGGCGCTGGGGCTGCCGGGGTTCCTGCTCGGCGCGTTCCTCTTCTGGCCGTCCGCCCTGCTGCTGCTCCTCGCCGCCTTCGCCGACCCGCGCCTGCGCCCCGGGAGCCACCGGACGGGGGCGCGGG
Source organism: Streptomyces gobitricini (assembly GCF_039532985.1). NCBI lineage: Bacteria > Bacillati > Actinomycetota > Actinomycetes > Kitasatosporales > Streptomycetaceae > Streptomyces > Streptomyces gobitricini. The sequence continues at coordinate 81,570 of NZ_BAAASR010000006.1, forward strand.
GGCCGCGTCGGAGGACCTGCTCCGAGGCGCGGCGGGCGACCGAGTAGCCGCCGGGCGTCAGCGGCTCGCCGCCCCCGCCACGAACGCCGCCCACGCGTCGGCCCCCACCGCGAAGGTGGGCCCGTCGGCGACCTTGGAGTCGCGTACGTGGACGGCATGGGGGCAGGCGGCGACCTCGACGCACGCGTCGCCTTCGTTACCGCTGTAGCTGGACTTGCGCCAGTCGTAGGCGACTTCGACGCAGGCGCCGCCCTCGTTACCGCTGTATGCCCACCAGCCACATCCAGGCCATCGTCTCTCTCCCACCGCCGGCCAGGAACCCGCAGCCCACCACGGTGACGCCGACAACCGCCGCGGCCACGACCGGCGTCCACAACCAGGCCTCCCGGCCGGGGGCCCGGCGTCCCAGCCAGGCGCTCAGCGCGGCCAGCGGCAGCACCGCGACCGCCACGGCGAACAGGAGGAACGCGCCGAGGACAAGCCCGAGTGCCACCAGGAACAGCGGAACCAGGAATCCGAATGAGCCGATGCCCCCGTCGTCCACCGACCTGTCCGCGGCCGTCCCGCCGCCGCCCGGCCCCTCCCGGGTCAGCCCCACCCAGACCAGTGCCATGACGCCGAGCACCGCCTCCAAGGACAGGACCGACAACGAAACCAGCAGGCCTTCGCCGAACCTGCCTGTTGCCGCGTCATTCGCGATTCCCCCTCACACCTGCGGATTTTCCTCCCGGGGGAGGAGGGGCACGCCGCCGCCCCCGGGTCAGGCGGCCACGGCCACCGGCTGTCGTCGCCGGATGACCAGGGCCATCAGCGCGGCCGCCGCGCACAGCGCGCCCGAGGCGTACCAGACCACGTCGTACGAGCCGAAGGCGTCACGCGCCACACCGCCGGCGAAGGCGACGACCGCCGCGCCGACCTGGTGGGAGGCGAGGACCCAGCCGAAGACGATCGCCGAGTCCTCCCCGTAGTGCTCGCGGCACAGGGCGATCGTCGGCGGCACGGTGGCGACCCAGTCCAGTCCGTAGAAGACGATGAAGAAGACCATCGGCGGGTGCACGGTCGGCGCCAGCAGCATCGGCAGGAAGAGCAGCGAGACGCCCCGCAGCGCGTAGTAGACGGCGAGCAGTCGCCGCGCCTCGAACCGGTCGGTGAACCAGCCGGACGCGATGGTGCCGACGACGTCGAAGACACCGATCACCGCGAGGAGCGACGCGGCGGCGGTCATCGGCATGCCGTGGTCGTGGGCGGCGGGCACGAAGTGGGTTTTGACCAGGCCGTTCGTCGACGCGCCGCAGATGGCGAAGGTGCCGGCGAGGAGCCAGAACGGGCCGGTGCGGGCCGCGGAGGCCAACACCGTCAGCGCACGTCGCGCCGCGCCCGGTACGGGGGCGGGCTTCGGTACGAAGTCGTCGGCGCCGTACGGCTTGAGCCCGACGTCCGCCGGGTGGTCGCGCAGCAGGAGCCAGACGAGCGGGACGACGATGAGGGCGGACAGGGCGACCGTGACGGCGGCGGGGCGCCAGCCGTGGTGGGTGACGAGCCAGGACAGCAGGGGCAGGAAGACGAGTTGGCCCGAGGCGCCGGCGGCGGTGAGGATGCCGGTCACCAGGCCGCGCCGGGCCGTGAACCACCGGTTGGTGACGGTGGCCGCGAAGGCGAGCGCCATGGAGCCGCTGCCGAGCCCGACGAGGACGCCCCAGTACAGGACGAACTGCCAGGCCGCCGTCATCCACACCGTCAGCAGTGACCCGGCGGCGATGACCGTGAGGGCCACCGCCACGACCCGCCGGACGCCGAACCGGTCCATCAGAGCGGCGGCGAACGGCGCCGTCAGGCCGTACAGCGCGAGGTTGACCGAGACGGCGAACCCGATCGTGCCGCGCGACCAGGTGAACTCCCCGTGCAGCGGCTCGATCAGCAGACCCGGAAGAGAGGCGAAGGCCGCCGCGCCGATGATCGTCACGAACGTGACGGCGGCGACGAACCAGGCGCGGTGGACGCGGGGCGTGCGCGCGGGTGGCTTGCCGGGAGCCGGAGCGGGCGGGGTGTCCGGAGCGGGGGTGGGCGTGGGCGTTGTCTGGGTCACGTCAGAAGGATCGCGAGCGGCCGAGCACCGTACCAGTGGCCCGGATGCCACCCTTCGCTAGGATCGGGCCATGAGCCGGCCCGTCCCGCACCGCGTCGTCGTTCTCGCCCTCGCCGGGCTCCTCCCGTTCGAGCTGGGCATTCCGCACCGCATCTTCGGCCGCGCCAGGGATTCCGAGGGCCACCCCCTGTACGAGATCGTCACGTGCGGCGTGACGGCGGGAACGGTCCCGACCGACGCGGACTTCCTCGTCGCCGTCGACCACGGCCCGGAGGCGCTCGCCACCGCCGACACGGTCGTCGTGCCCGCCTCCTACGAACTCGGCCCGGTCTACGACGAGGGCAGGCTCACCGAGGAGCTGGCCGCCGCGCTCGCCCACATCCGGCCCGGTACCCGCCTGGTCTCGATCTGCACGGGCGGGTACGTCCTGGCCGCCGCCGGTTTCCTCGACGGCCGGCCCGCGACGACCCACTGGGCCGCCGCCGAGCACTTCCAGCGGCTGTTCCCGTCGGTCGACGTCGACGCGGACGTCCTGTTCATCGACGACGGGGACGTCCTCACCTCCGCGGGGGTCGCCGCCGGGCTCGACCTGTGCCTGCACATCGTGCGCCGGGACCACGGATCGGCCGTGGCCAACGAGGTCGCGCGCCGCACCGTCGTACCGCCGCACCGGGACGGTGGCCAGTCGCAGTACATCCACCGGCCCGTGCCCGAGCCGCGGTTCGCCACCACGACCAGGGCACGCGCCTGGGCCCTCGAACGCCTCCATGAGCCCATCCGACTGCGGGACATGGCGGAGCGGGAGACCATGAGCGTACGGACGTTCACCCGCCGCTTCCGCGAGGAGGTGGGCGTCAGCCCCGGCCAGTGGCTCACCCGGCAACGGGTGGAACGCGCCCGGCACCTGCTGGAGTCCACCGACCTGCCGGTCGACCGGGTCGCGGCCGATGCCGGGTTCGGCACCGCCCAGTCGATGCGCCAGCATCTGCAGGCCACGCTCGGGGTGCCGCCGACCGTCTACCGCCGCACCTTCCGCGCCGCCCGCACGAACACCGGCCCGACCGGACCCGCCGGACCGACCGAGCCAACCGGACCGACCGGACCTGCCGGACCGACCGGACCTGCCGGACCCGCAGGACCGACCGGGCCGACCGGACCCACCGGACCCACCGGAACTGGACGCCGCCGCCCGGCCGCCCGGGACACGGCCCGCTGACAGCGGCCGCTCCGGATGAACCGTCCACAAGCAGCGCACAGGAGCGGAGGTGCGCCTTCCGTCCGGCGGGGATGCCCGAGCCCTTTCCGGGCGACGCGACGCGACCGCGCCCACGGCCCGTACTCGCGCCCCGAGCCGCCCGTGCGGCCCCTGGGGGTCTTCGGCCCCCGGCCCCGCCCCGGTGGCGACGGCACCGCACTGTAGGCCATCGTGACGGGAACGCCCCCGCGGCCGGGCGCCCCGCGCCGGGGCGGCCTGCGGCTGGGCGGGGTCCCCGCCCCTCGCCGGGCGGCCGGATCCGGGGAGGGCGGCATCCTTGGGTGGCGGCGCACGCATGCGCACCCCGAGCACGGCACGGCGGCCGCCACCCGGCTCCGGCGGGCTCAACCCCGAGGGCCCCGGCATGGAGCCGCCACCGAGCCACGACCCGCACTCGCCGAGGGCGTCAAGCCCTCGGCGTCCCCTCGCCACGAATCGCTGCTCCAAGGGTGATCAGGCGGATACGACCCGTCAACACCCATTCCTGCATACGTCCCTTATGCGCTATTTGTGACGGCGCACGACGGCGCGTACCCACCAGGCTCACGCACCACCCCCGTCACCACCGGCGCGCTCCGGTCCACTTCGCACCAGATGCTCTTGCCGGCCCCTTCCCGCTGCCACCCCCATCGGTCGGCGAGCCCGTCGACCAGCTCCAGGCCACGGCCGTTGGTGTCGTCCCCATCGGCGTGACGGGGGCGCGGGGGGCGGGCGCTGGTGTCGGCGACCTCCACCCGCACCGTCCCCGCCTCCGCCACGCCCGCGCCGAAGAGCATCCGCAGCACGGCGGGGCAGCCGGTGTGCACCACGGCGTTGGTGACGAGTTCCGAAATGAGCAGCACCAGCGTCTCCGCCAGCGGCTCGTCCACCCCTATCCCGGAGCCGGCGAGCCGTGAACGCGCCCATCTTCGGGCACGTCCGACCTCTGCCGGATCGGGGCCGATCTCCAACTGAACCTGAAGCACCTGCACCGCTCACACCATCCGAACCGGCGGACACAACGCCTCGCGTCTCACAGCGACCACAGCCTTAACAGTCGTCACTGAACGTGATTTCCCTGCGGCACAGCATGGTTGACGTACAGTCACCGCAACAAGCGCTTCGGGCATATTCCCGCGCGAAGGAGTACGCGTGCTGCATACTGTGCGACGCACGCCGCGAGTAGTCGAACAGAGGGACGCACCGCGCCGCCCGCAGATCCCGGGCGGCGGGAACTCCCGGGCCTGGAGCCGCCGCACGGCCCCCACCGGAACGCCCCGGACCGCGACCCACGGGCTCCTCACGGAGAGTACGGGAGGCGCACCCCGGCTCCGGGCCGTGACAAGTCCCCGAGGACAACGACCCGGCTGTCAACGCTCCGTGACCACCGTGCCCGAAGAGCCGGCCGACCGGGCCGGACGGTCGCGGGCGCCGCGTACGGCCGCCTCGTCGCCCGGCGGCCCGGCAGCCCAGCGGCTGCGGCGGCACCTCGCCGCGCGACGGGACACCCCGCGCGACCGATGCGCCCCGCGCGACCGGGCACGCCGTGCGAAGCCCTCACGGACAGGCTGCGCGAGCACCGCCCGGGGGCCTGCGGCTCACGGTTCGCGGGTCATGAAGTACCGCGCGAAGGCCATGACGGTCTCCTCCTCGTCGACCAGCCCGTTACGGTCCAGGTCCAGCGACTCCGCGGCGAGCGCGGCGGCGTGCGTCTCGATGCCCAGCACCCGCAGCGCGCGCTCCACCTCCGCCGTCCCCACCTTCCCGTCGCCGTCCCGGTCGGCGACGGCGAGCACGGCGCGGACGAAGGGGCGGGCGATCTCCGCGAACCGGTCCGGGTTGTCGCGCAGCCGCTTCACGGCACCGCTCACGAACTCGCCCCGGGTCACCCGCTGGTCGCCGTCCACGTCCGCGATGCCGGCCAGCCCCTGCCAGAAGGCCTCCGCCCCGGCGGCCAGGGCCTGTCCCTTGTCCGAACGGAACGAGGTGCCGAACTCCTCGAGCAGGCGGCCCGCCGCGGACGTGAAGTCCTCGCGGGAGATATAGCCGCTGCCGTCCTGGTCGAAGGCGGCGAACCGTGAGGTGATCCGGCGCTGGTACAACTCCTCTGCGTTCATGCCGGGAGGGTACGACGCGAAGGGAGCGCCGTCACGCGGAGAGCTGCTCGTCCTCCTCGCCGGTGGCCGACGCCACGTCCGCGTACACCGCGAACAGGCGCCGCACGCCGAGGGCCGCGAGCACCCGGTTGACGTGCGAGCCCTCGACGGCGCCCTGGGCGGGCAGGATCAGCCGCAGCCTTCCCCGGCAGGAGTGCAGCAGCCGCCGGGACGCGATCAGCACGCCCACACCGCTGGAGTCGCAGAACAGCACCTGGGACAGGTCCAGGACGACATCCCGCCTGCCGTCGGCGACGGCGTCGTGCACGCGTCTGCGGACCTCGGGTGAGGAAACCAGGTCCAGTTCCCCCCGGATACTCAGCACCGTCCAGGGGCCGCGCCCGGCTTCGTCCACCGTGAGCGTCACACGCCTACCCTTCGCCGATCCAACCGGGGCCCCCGAAACGGAAGCGGTGCTTCCTTCGCGCCGCTGCTGCCCTCTCGTCCCCCCATGAAACACGATCCACTCGTAGTGACGGTTTCCTTACCATCCGGCACGGGCACGAAGGGCACTTGGCACAAAAATGGGTGCGTTGTCGGCGGGGCGCACTACATTCGAGAGGAGTCGGGTCGGGAGGGCTTTCGAATGGCGAAGGACACACCACCGCGCTGGGACCGCAAGATGCAGCAGCGGCTGGCACGCGGCGAGGCGGCCGCCCTCGGTGAGCTCTACGACCGCTTCGCCTCCCTCGTGCACAACACGGCGCACCGCGTCCTCGACGACGAGTCGGCCGCCGACCAGGTCACCCGCGAGGTGTTCGGGTACGTCTGGGAGAACCCGGACGCCTACGACCCCAGGCGCGAGGGGGCCATGCGGTCGTGGATAGCGAAGCTGGCCCGCAGCCAGGCCGTGCACCGGCTGCGCCAGGCGGAGGCCAAGGCGTACGCGGAGCGGGGCGGCGGCTCCGCCGAGGAGTTGGAGCAGAAGGTGCGGCGCGCGGCGGTGTCCGCCCGCGCCGACTTCATCGTCCAGTCCATGCCCGCGCCGCTGCGCGCCGCGCTGGAGCTGGCCTACTTCCAGCGCCGGGACTACCGCCAGACCGCCGCGGACCTGGGCGTGACCGAGGACGAGGCGCGGCGCCGGCTGCGGCTCGGACTCCAGTTGCTGGCCACCGCGAACAGCCGGCCGCTGGACGGGCGGGCGTTGTGACCGGACCGCTCGACGACGGTGGCCACGACGACGGCCGCGAGGAGGTGGGCGGAGTGCCGCGCATACCGTCCCCGAGACGGGCCGCCGACAACTACGAGGCGCTGCCCGCCCCCGCTCCCGCCCCCGCTCCCGAGGACGTGCCGCCGCCGCCGCTGCCGCTGCCGCTGCCGCTGCCGCACAAGGTCCTCCAGTCGCTGCTCGGCGCGTGGGCGCTGTCCGCCTGCTCGCCCGAGGAGACGACCGCCGTCGAGGCGCACCTGACCGAGTGCGCCCCGTGCGCGGAGGAGGCCCTCCGGCTGCGGGACGCGGTCGGGCTGCTCCACCACGAGCGGGACCTGGACCTCGATCCGCTGCTGCGCTCCCGGGTGCTGGAGAACTGCCTGGGCCGCCGCCCCGCCCGGGTCCCCGTGCCCGACTGGGCGGGCCCGTACGACGCGGAGACCGCCCGGCTCGACGCGCTGCTGCGCGACATCGGCGACTCGGAGTGGCACGCGCCGGTGCGGCTCAAGTGGTTCGAGCGCGACCGGCCCGTGAGCCGCCGGACCACCGTCGCGGGGGTGATCAGCCATCTCCAGGCCGTCGACAGCCTCGTCGCGACGGCGATCGGCCTGGACGACTCGCTGTCACCGAAGACCCCCACCGAACGCACCGAGTCCTACTGGCAGGGCGCGCACCACCCGCCCACCAGAGCAGTCCGCGGACCGTGGCGCGATCAGACGCACACCCTGATCCGCACGGTCTCCTTCGCCGGCCGCGGCGTGGCCGAACTGTCCGTGTCGTACGGCGACTTCTCCCTGCCGTTGCGGGACGCGCTGCTCGACCGGGCCTTCGAGTGCTGGGTGCACGCGGACGACATCGCGAACGCCGTCGACTACCCGTACGAGCCGCCCAGCGGGGCGCACCTGCACGGCATGATCGACCTGGCGGCCCGCCTGCTGCCGGCCGCCCTCGCCGAGCGGCGCCGCACGGGCCTGGCGGGCTCGGCCCGCCACCTGGTGACGGCCGGGGCGCCGGGCCGCACGCTCCACCTGGAGGTCGAGGGCTCGGGCGGCGGTGACTGGTACATCGCCCTGGACTCCCCGGCGGCGATCGGCTCCCCGGACCTGAAGGTCGCGCAAGTGGCGCTGGACGGCGTGGAGTTCTGCCAGCTGGTGGCGGGCCACATCGCGCCCGAGGAAGCCGCCGCCGGGCAGGACGGCGACCGCGAAGCCATCCGCGACGTCCTCTTCGCCGCCGCCTCCCTGAGCCGCCTGTAGGTCCCACCGGGCCCGCGGCCCTCGCGGTGGGGTGCGGGCGGGGGGAGGTACGCGGGGGGCCGATGATGCCCCGGGGGCGCCGGGCGCGGCAGCTCCGCGCCTCGGGGGGACGGACGGATCGGCCACCCGTCAGGGGCGTTCACCGTGGGCGGGCGGCCGTGCGCGCGGCCGGGGGCCGTAGGGGCGGAGCCCTACGTGAAGACGACCGTGCGGCGGCCGTTGAGGAGGATGCGGCGCTCCGCGTGCCACTTGACCGCGCGGGCGAGGGCCTGGCACTCGACGTCGCGGCCGACGGCGACCAGTTGCTCCGGTGTGACCTCGTGCCCGACCCGCTCGACCTCCTGCTCGATGATCGGGCCCTCGTCGAGGTCGGCCGTGACGTAGTGGGCCGTCGCGCCGATCAGCTTCACTCCCCGCGCGTGCGCCTGGTGGTAGGGCTTGGCGCCCTTGAAGCTCGGCAGGAACGAGTGGTGGATGTTGATGATCCGGCCGCTCAGCTGCTTGCACAGGTCGTCGGAGAGGACCTGCATGTACCGGGCGAGGACGACCAGCTCGACGTTCTCGGCGCGTACCAGCTCCAGCAGCTCGGCCTCCGCCTGCTGCTTGGTGTCCTTGGTGACCGGGATGTGGTGGAACGGGATGTCGTACGAGGCGACCAGTTCGGCGAAGTCGGTGTGGTTGGAGACCACCGCCACGACGTCGACCGGCAGCGCGCCGATCCGCGTACGGAACAGCAGGTCGTTCAGGCAGTGGCCGAACTTCGACACCATCAGCACGACGCGCATGCGCTCGTCGGCCCGGTTGATCTGCCAGTCCATCGCGAAGGAGTCGCCGACCGCCGCGAAGCTCGCGCGCAGCTTGTCCACCGTGACCGGAGCCTCGGCCGAGAAGTGGACCCGCATGAAGAACAGGCCGGTGTCCCGGTCTCCGAACTGCTGACTGTCCTCGATGTTGCAGCCGGTGATGAAGAGGTAACTCGAAACGGCGTGCACGATGCCCTGCTTGTCCGGGCAGGAGAGCGTGAGGACGTACTGGTCGGTCATCCTGGCAGGATGCCATATACGCCGGGGGCGGCAGGACGCCGGTCCGTCAGGCGGACCTGGTCATGATCCGCAGTACGTCCAGGGAGCGCGGCGGCGCGTCCGGGTCCTCGCCGTCGTTGGCGGCCAGCCGTACGTGGGCGTCACGAGCCGCCCGTACGGCCTCCGGCCAGCCGTGGTGGCCCATGTAGGCGGAGACGGGCGCGTCCGGGCCGACCTGGTGCATGATCCGCAGCACCCGCAGCACCGCGACGTCGACCAGCGCGGCCTCGCCCGAGTCCCTGAATATGGTGCCGACGTACTTCTCCGCGGACCAGTTGTCCAGCCAGGTGTCCTCGACCAGCCGGTACACGGCGTCGGTGACGTCCCCGTACCCCTCCAGACCCGCCAGCCAGCACTCCTGATGGAAGACGGGGTCGGAGAGCATGTGCAGCGCCGAGCGCACGTTGGCGCGCCAGCGCCACCACGGCATGTCTGTGAGCGGCATGCCGCCCATGGTGGAGGAGCGACGGCCGCGACGGGAAGAGTTCACGGAAGCTGACACGTTTCGATCGTACGTTCCCCCGGGTGCGGCGAGGACCGGCCCCCGCAATTCACCTCGGTGTCACCCAGCGTTGAACCGACCTCACTGCCGCGTTACCCATGGGGCGGAATTGTGCGTGCCCATGACCGGCAATGGCAGGCGACGCGCTCCCTCCATCCTCTCCGCCCTCAGGACCGCGGCGGTATTCGGCTCGGCCTGCGTCCTGGCCGGGTGCGGGGTTCTCCCTGGAGCCACGGGGGGCTCCGGGGATCCCGTCACCGTCATGACCTGGGCGCCCGACAACACCCGCGCGACCAATATGCCCGGGATGCCCGCCATGGGGCAGGCGTACGCCCGCTGGATCAACGCCCGGGGCGGCATCAACGGCCGTGAGCTGCGGGTGCTCACCTGCAACGAGGGCAACGAGCCCATGGCCGCCGCCGCGTGCGCCCGGCGCGCGGTCCAGGAGGGCGTGGTCGCCGTCGTCGGCTCGTACAGCCAGAACGGCCGCGCCTTCATGCCTCCGCTGGAAGCCGCCGGCATCCCGTACATCGGGGGCTACGGGCTCACGGACGACGAGTTCAGGAGCCCCGTCTCCTACCCCGTCAACGGTGGCCAGGCCGCGCTGCTGGCCGGCAACGGCATCCAGCTCGCGGACTCGTGCGACCGCGTCTCGCTCGTACGGCCCGACACCCTCACCGGTGCCGACCTGCCCCGGATCCTCAACACAGGTCTGGCCCAGGGGCATCACCGGACCGCCGTGGACATCCCGGCCGCCGACGACGCCGGCGAGTACACCGACGAGGCCCGGCGGGCCCGCCACCAGGCCGGCGAGAAGGGCGGCTGTGTCACCGCCGCGCTCGGCGACCACACCGCGAACTTCTTCGACTCCTTCCGCCGGCTCCCGCCCGACGGGAGGGAGATCAAGGTCTCCTCGGTCCTCGGCAGCGTCGACCAGCCGCTCATCGACCGCACCGGCGGCGCGAACGGCCCCTTCGAAGGGGCCTACCTCACCGGCTGGTACCCGGAGGCGGGAGACCCGCGCTGGGACCCGATGAAGCAGGTGCTGCGGGAGCACGCCTTCGCCGACAACCGGATCGACCCGGCCGACACCGGCGTCCAGACCACCTGGATCGCGTACACCGTCCTGACGGAGGTCGTCGAATCCCTCGGCGACGAGAAGATCACCCCCGGCCTGCTCGGCCGCGCGCTCGACCGCGGGGCGCGGGTGGACACCGGCGGCCTCACCCCGCCGCTGCGCTGGCGCTACGAGGACATGCTCGGCACGCCGAGCACCCCGAGGGCGGTCAACCACGAGGTCACGTTCCAAGTGGTACGCAAGGGGCGGCTGGTGGCGCAGAAGGAGGACTTCGTGGACGTCGGCCCGACGCTCCGCGAGGCCGCCGCCCACTAGCGGGTCACAACTGGGCCGGCTGGCGCGGGGACAGGCCGTGGGTGGCCGCGATGCCGTTCCAGAGCTCGGAGGCCTTCTTCTTCGCGGCCGTCGCCTCGCCACTGGCCCTGTTGCCCTCGGCGAGCTCGTCCGTGCTGCGGGCCTTGCCGTCCTTGCAGCCCTTCTTGCCCTTGACCTGGTCGGCCCAGGCCGCGTAGTGGTCGTCGGCCGAGGCGGACGCCTGCCACGCCTTGGTCAGCGCGGCGCTCAGCCTGGCGTGGTCGGGCAGCTTGTCGACGGTCAGGCCCTGGAGGCGGGTCACCAGGTCGCGGCGCTGGCCGGCCGCGCCGCGCAGGTCGTCGGCGGCCCGGTCGAGGTTCTGGCACTTCTTGATGTTCTCCACGGAACGGATCACCGTGTCGCGGCTGTTGTTGCTGTCCGCGAGGAGCTTGTCGAGTGCCTCCGCCTGCGTCCTGGCCGGGTCCGGGGCGGCCTGCGGGGCGCCCACGCCGGGGGTCGGCGAACTGGCGGCGGCGACACCGGCCTTGTCGGTCGTGCCCTTGGGGGCTTCCTCGCCCCCGCTGAGCAGGGCGCCCGCGCCCAGCCCGAGGACGGCGCACCCCACGACCACGGCGGCGATCAGCGGCAGCTTCGACGACCGGCGCGGCGCCGGTTCCTGGTACTGCTGCTGCACGGGCTGCGAGGCCTGTGGCGTGTGCGGCGCCTGGTACGGCTGCTGGGCCTGCGGACGCGGCGCCTGGGCCCCGACCGGGGGCATGTGCCGCGTCGCGGCGGCGTCGTCGCGGAACAGGCTGTCGAACTCGGCCGGGGGCTGCCGGTCGCCGGGCGCTCCGGGGCGTATCCCGAAGGGCGCGCCCGACGGCTGCGGCGGGACGGGCGGCAGGTACTGCGTGGCGTCCGTGTCCTGGGCGGCGGCCGGCCGGGCGCCGAGGAACCGCGTCGACTCGGCCGGGTTCTCCGCCGGCAGGGGCATCGGCCCGGCGCCGGGGGCGGCGACCGGCGGGAGGTACTGGGTGGCGTCCGCGTCACCACCGCCCGACGGGACCTCGGGCGGCAGCGGCTGGGCGCCCGCGCCGTACGTCTGCTCCTGCCGGTCCTGCCCCTGCTCCCGCTCCTGCGGGTACTGCTGGCGAGGCGCCTGCGCCTGATACTGCTGCTGCTGGTGTTCCTGGTGCCCGTACTGGTGGTGCTGCTGGTACGCCTCGGGCTGCCCGTACTGGTGGTGTTGCCGACCCTCGTGCTGCTGGTACTGCTGGTGCTGCTGCTCGTCTTGCTGCTGGTACGCGCCCGGCTGCTGGTCGTACGCGCCCGGCTGCTGGTGGTGCTGCGGGGACTGCTGCTGACCGTGGGAGGGCCCCCAGGGGCCGCCCCACGGCGCACCCCCGGCCGGCCCGGCACCTGCCGCGCCCCAGGCCTCGCCGCCCTCGGCGGGCAGCACGACACCCTCGTGCGCGGGCCGCGCCGCGGGAAGGTGCGGCTCTGGGCCCTGTCCGCTCTGCGTCACCGGGACTCCTACGTGTGAACCTGTAAACCTACGGAAGCGTCGGCTCACGCTACCGGGTGACGAGGAGCCCGCGCACACGTGTGTGGTGGCGGTAACAAGAACCGCCCTCATGACGCTGATGAGACGGGGCACACACCGACGGCTAGGCGGCCTGGAGCTCCAGCCGGGCGCCGAACTCCCGCACCACGGGCTCGTCCGCGTACGGCTCGAGGCGCTGCTGCAGGTCGTCCAGGTACTCCGCGCCCCTCGACGACCGCAGCGTGCCCAGCAGTTCGGCCGCGCGGGTGCCCGTGTGGCAGGCGGCCTCCACCTCCCGCTGCTGGACCTGCGCCGTGGCCAGCAGCACCAGCCCGATCGCCCGCCGCCGGGCCCGCGTCCCGGGGTGCCCGTCCAGCGCCTCGGTCGCCGCCCGCGCCGCCTCCTCCGGGCGGCCCAGGTCCCGGTAGCAGTGGGCCAGTTCGTCCGCGAGGTACGCCCGGTCGAAGTGCGCGATCCACGCCGGGTCGTCGCCCGACTCCGGGTCACCGCGATCCATCGCGGCCACCGCCCGCGCGGCCACCTCCTGGCATGTGCGCAGATCGCCGAGGAGGGCGTGCCCACGCGCCTCGGCCGCCAGGAACATCGCCTCCGCCCGCGGTGGGACGTGCCCCCGCGCCCCTTCCTGCGCCGCCCGCGCCAGCTGGGCGATCTCCCGGGGGTTGCCGAGCTGGGCCGCCAAGTGGCTCATGGACGCGGCCAGTACGTACCCCCCGTACCCGCGGTCCCCGGCCGCCTGCGCGAGCCGGAGCGCCTGGATGTAGTACCGCTGCGCCAGACCGGGCTGCCCCGTGTCGACCGCCATGTATCCGGCGAGCTCCGTCAGCCGGGCCACCGCGGCGAAGAGCTGACGGCCCACGGCGTCCCGGTACGAGCCGGAGAGCAGCCCCGACACCACGCTGTTCAGGTAGTGCACGACGACGGGCCGCACGTGCCCGCTGCCGAACCGGTGGTCCAGGTCCACCAGGGCCGCCGTCATCGCCCGTACGGCCTCCACGTCCACCATCCCGACGCGCGCCCCCGCCTGCCGGGCGACCTGCGTGTCGGCGGCCGTGATCAGCCAGTCCCGGCTGGGTTCGACGAGCGCGGAGGCGGCCACGGTCGAGCCAGACAGGAAGTCCCGCCGCCCCACGTCGCTGCGCCACAGCTCGCAGACCTGCTCGATGGCGCCGACCACGGTCGGCGAGAACTGCAGACCCACGCCGGACGCGAGGTTCTTGCCGTTGGCCATGCCGATCTCGTCGATCGTGACGGCCCGCCCCAGCTTGCGGCCGAGGGCTTCGGCGATGATCCCGGGCGCCCGTCCGCGCGGTTGCTGACCGCGCAGCCAGCGGGCCACCGAGGTCTTGTCGTACCGCAGGTCGAGTCCGCGCTCCTGCCCGACCATGTTCACCCTGCGGGCGAGCCCGGCGTTGGAGCATCCTGCTTCCTGGATGAGAGCCTGCAGCCTTTCGTTCGGCTGACGGGCGACGAGCGGCCTCGCTGCCATGACTACCCCCTGTTGCCGCGGTGATCAGTCCCGCTGATCACTGCCCGGCTGATATACGGAGAATGCAGAAGTTGACCTGCGAATACTGACGAACCCGAGGAACCCCGGCGAAGGGCACGCACCGTTACCGAAGCGAGTGGAAGACACCGGAACGGCTGGTCGGGCATCACATGCTGACAAGGCCGACAGGTCGCGTAATGGCGTGAGACCGCCACATTCCCACCTCCTCGACTGTGGCTACCCGGGCTCCGCTCCCGGCGCTCACGCGCGCCCCCGTCCGTGCACCCATGCGCCCCGAATGCCGAATCGATGCTCCTCGGCCTCCCTTCCCGCGCCCCGTAACCCCCGGTGAGGTGGGGAGTTGAGTCCTTTCGTGGAAGAGACCATCGGAGTCACGGAAGCCGCACAGATCCCCAAGCAGCGAGGGGAGCAGCTGCTGGACAGCGCCGTGCGGTACGCGGAAGAGCGGCACTGGGACGTGTTCCCCGGCACCTGGCTGGAGGCGGTCGACGGCACGGAGCGGTGCTCGTGCGGTGACACCGCCTGCCCTTCGCCGGGGGCGCACCCGGCGCGGCCGGACTGGGCGACGCAGGCGACCGGCAGCGCGGTGGTGGCGCGCCGGCTGTGGGGGAAGCAGCCCAAGGCGTCGATCCTGCTGCCCACGGGCCGCACGTTCGACGCGCTGGACGTGCCGGAGTCGGCGGGTTTCCTGGCGCTGGCGCGGATGGAGCGGATGGATCTGACGCTCGGCCCGGTCACCTGCACCCCGGACCGCCGGATGGTGTTCTTCGTCCTGCCGGGTGCCGCCGCCAAGGTGCCGGACCTGGTACGGAAGCTGGGCTGGTCGCCGAGCGGGATCGACCTGGTGGCCAGGGGCGAGGGTCTGTACGTGGCGGCGCCACCGACCCGGGTGGGCGGGCACGGCGCGGTGCAGTGGGCGCGGCGCCCCACGCCGGCGAACCGGTGGCTGCCGGACGTCGAGGAGCTGATCTGCCCGTTGGCGTACGCGTGCGCCCGGGAGGCCGCCGATGCCCGGTCCCGGCAGGCCTGACCGCCTCTGACTGCCGTTTCCGGCCCCTGTGTTCGTACCGGCGGGTACGTAGGCTGACTCGCGTACACACGGGGACTACGGGAGGCAGTGACCATGCCGGACCAGATGGCGGAGGCTCTCGCACCCGCGGTGCGGGTCGAGGGACTGTGGAAGCGGTTCGGCGAGCAGATCGCCGTCGCCGGGATCGATCTGACGCTTCCGGCGGGCCGGTTCATCGGGCTGGTGGGGCCGAACGGGGCGGGCAAGACGACGACCCTGTCCATGGTGACGGGACTGCTCCGTCCCGACCAGGGCCGGGTCGAGGTCGTGGGGCACGACGTGTGGCGCGACCCGGCCGCGGTGAAGGCCCGGATCGGGGTGCTGCCGGAGGGGCTGCGGCTGTTCGAGCGGCTGTCGGGGCGGGAACTCCTCGCGTACACCGGGCGGCTGCGGGGGCTGCCCGGGGACGAGGTCGACAAGCGGGCGGCCCAGCTGCTGGACGTGCTGGACCTGGCGGGGGCGCAGCACAAGCTGGTCGTGGACTACTCGACCGGTATGCGCAAGAAGATCGGCCTCGCCGCGGCTCTCCTCCACAACCCGGAAGTCCTCTTCCTGGACGAGCCGTTCGAGGGTGTGGACCCGGTGTCGGCGCAGACCATCCGCGGGGTGCTGGAGCGGTACACGGTCTCGGGCGCGACGGTGGTGTTCTCCAGTCATGTGATGGAGCTGGTGGAGTCGCTGTGCGACTGGGTCGCGGTGATGGCGGCGGGCCGGGTCCGGGCGCAGGGCACGCTCGCCGAGGTGCGGGGTGGCGCGCCCTCGTTGCAGGCGGCGTTCCTGGAGCTGGTGGGCGCGCGGGGGCGGGACGCGGGCGAGTCGCTGGACTGGCTGGGGGGTGCCCGGTGACGCTGACGGGGGTCTTCGTACGGCTCAAGCTGTCGCTGTTGCGCAATGGTCTGCGGCAGTCGGCGGGGCGCACGGCGGCGTACGTCACCTCCGCGGTGCTGGCGCTGCTGTGCGCGGCGGGGCAGTTGCTGGGGCTGGTGCTGCTGCGGGGCAGTGAGCACGCGGCCACGGTCACGGTGTTGCTGACGGGGCTGCTGGCGCTGGGGTGGGCGGTGATGCCGCTGTTCTTCCCGAGTGGGGACGAGACGCTGGATCCGACGCGGCTGGTGATGCTGCCGCTGCGCCCGGGGTCGCTGGTGCGGGCGCTGCTGGTGTCCTCGCTGGTGGGGATCGGACCGCTGTTCACGCTGTGCCTGGCGGTCGGTTCGGCGGTGGCGCTGGCGCGCGGGGCGTTCGCCGTGGCGGTCGCGGTGGTGGCCGTGCCGCTGGTGCTGCTGGTGTGCGTGGCGCTGGCGCGGGCGGTCGCGGCGGGGAACGTCCGGCTGCTGACGTCCCGCAGGGGCCGGGACCTGGCGGTGCTGAGCGGTCTGGTGATCGCGGTGGGGATGCAGTTCGTCAACTTCGGCGTGCAGCGGCTCGGGCAGGCGGGTGGCCTGTCGGCGCTGGATCCGGCGGCGGAGGTGGTGCGGTGGATTCCGCCCGCCTCGGCGGTCGCGGCCGTCGGCGCGGCGGGCGAGGGCGCGTACGGGGAGGCCGTGGCCGGGCTGCTGCTGTCGGTGGCGGGCCTGGGGGCGCTGCTGTACGCCTGGCGACGCAGCCTGGTGAAGCTGATGACGGCCCCGGACGGTTCGACGTCGGCCGTGGCCTCGGGCCCGTCGCGGCGTGAGCCGGCGTCGTCGCGGCCCGGCCTGTGGCCCGAGGGCCGTACGGGCACGGTGATGCGGCGCAGTCTGCGGTACATCGCCCGCGACCCCAAGACGAAGGCGGGGTGGGTGACGTCGCTGGCGATCGGTCTGATCGTGCCGCTGTTCAACGCGTGGCAGGGCACGGGGTCGGTGTACTTCGCGTGCTTCGCCGCCGGGATGCTCGGCTTCATGATGTACAACCAGTTCGGCCAGGACACCTCGGCGTTCTGGATGGTCGCCATGACGATCTCCTCGGCACGGGACGCCTATGTGGAGCTGCGGGCGCGCGCACTGGCCATGCTGCTGATCGTCCTGCCCTTCGTGGCGCTGGTGACCATCGCGAACGCGGCGGTACTGGGCGACTGGCGGTCCTTGCCGGAGGCGCTGGGGCTGTCGTTCGGCCTGCTGGGGGCGATGCTGGGGGCGGGCGCGGTGGCGTCGTCGCTCTTCCCGTACTCGATCCCGCAGGACGGCGCGTTCAAGAACGTGGCGCCGGGACAGGCCGGGCTGGCGTGGATCTCCATCCTGCTCGGCGTGGTCTCGGCGGCGCTGCTGTGCGCCCCGCTGATCGCCCTCACGGTCTGGGTGAACGTGACGGGTGGGGGGATGGCGGAGCGTCTGCTCCTCCTGGCCCTGGGAACCGCCTGGGGCGCGCTGCTGACCTGGGCGGGCCTGCGACTGGCCGCGCCACGCACCGCCGACCGGCTGCCGGAGATCCTGGCGGCGGTCAGCAGGGGCTGACGTCCTCCAGGAAGGGGGTGATGGCGGCGCGCCAGCCCTCCGGCTGGTCGTAGTGGACGAGGTGGCCGGCGTCCGGGACCTCGGCGTACCGCCCCCGGGGGAGGACGCGGACCATCTCCTGGGCCTCCGCGCGGCCCAGTTCGCCGTCGAGCCCGCGGACGACGAGGGTGGGGCAGCGGACCTGGCCGAGGCTGTCCCAATGGGCGTCGTAGACCCAGGTCTCGCGGGAGGTGAGCATCTGGCGGCGGGAGAACAGGGGCCGCCAGCCGTCGGGGCCCTCGGCCATGACCTCGGCGAAGAACTCGCCGCGAGCCGGGTTCGGGCGCTCCACCCGGGGATCGTCCTCGCCGAACCACTTCCGTACGTCGGCGAGCGTGGCGAACGGCAGCGGCCAGGAGCGGAACCAGTCCTCCCACTCGCGCTGCGACGCCGCGCCCAGGGCCGAGGCCCGCATGTCGCAGATGATCAGGGCCCGCACGAGGTCGGGACGCTCCGCGGCGAGCTGCCAGGCCGTCAGGGCGCCCATGGAGTGACCGATGAGGGTGACCGGGGCGAGCCCCAGCTGTTCGACCGCGGCCACGGCGTCGGCGACGTACGCCTCGCGGGTGAAGGGGCCTTCGGCGGGCTTCCCACTGTGCCCGTGCCCCCGCTGGTCGAGCGCGACCGCACGGTGCCGCTCGGAGAGCCAGCGCGCGGTCGGGGCCCAGTGCGAGGCGCGGCCCATCAGGCCGTGGAGAAGCAGCACCCCGGACGCCCGGTCGGCGTCACCGGACTCCTGACCCTTGGGCGGGTCGGCGAACTCCCAGGCGGCGAGGTTTAAGCCGTCGGCTCCGGTCAGGTCGATGCGTCGCACCATGTGTCCTGACACCCCCTTCTGTCACACGCACGAGCCAGACTATCGAACTTGCATTCGAAAACACGGCTCCCGCCCGTAACACCGCTCGTTCGAGTGACCCGACTCAAGGATTGACGGCCACCGCCGAGGGGAGATCTTCATCGGGAGGCGGGCCGCTCGGGGAAAACGGTCCGAGGGGAACGACCCTGAGAGCTCGGGGCTCCGGGTCACCACAGGGGAGGTCGGGCCCCGGCGCCGTAAGGCGCCGGGGCTCTCGTCCTGTTCAGGGCGCATCGCCTGCCCCCTCCCCGGGCGCGGAACCCGGGCCGCCGCTCGCTCGGGTCATATGCCTCAGCCAAGACTGGCACGGGAGCCGCCCCGGCGCTGCCGTTCCGCTCGAAAGCGCGTTCCGCCCCCGGACCACCGCCCTGCGGCGCGGGCGTCCGGGCGTCGCCCGCGGACCGTCATCGCGCGGAGGCCGGCGGCGCCGGAACAGCTCCCGGCCACGTCCCGGACCCCGGCGTGAAACCGATCGCCGCATCCGGGCACGGCGACGGGCCGCCGGCCACCCGGCGGGGGGTCAGCGGGCGGAAGGGGTCAGCGCTTGGCGACGAACACGTGCGACGCCACGTCCGCGCCCAGCTCCGCGGCCTCGCCGCTGCTGCCGACCAGGACACCGCCCGCCGACTCCGTGACGCTCACCACCGAGCCGGGCTGCACACCCGCGCGGCGCAGCGTGTACATCAGCTGGGCGTCCGTCTGGATCGGCTCGCCGATGCGGCGCACCACCACCGTCTTGCCCTCCGTGCCCGGGTCGAGTTCGGCCAGCGACACCATGCCCTCGTCCAGGAACGCCTCGGGCCCCGCCTTCTCGCCCAGCTCCTCCAGGCCCGGGATCGGGTTCCCGTACGGAGACTCCGTGGGGTGCCGCAGCAGCTCCAGCACGCGGCGCTCCACCGCCTCGCTCATCACGTGCTCCCAGCGGCAGGCCTCGGCGTGGACCTGCTCCCACTCCAGGCCGATCACATCGACCAGCAGGCACTCGGCGAGCCGGTGCTTGCGCATCACGCGGGTGGCCAGGCGGCGTCCCTCGTCGGTCAGCTCCAGGTGACGGTCGCCCGCGACGGTCACCAGGCCGTCCCGCTCCATCCGGGCGACCGTCTGGCTGACGGTCGGCCCGCTCTGGTCCAGCCGCTCGGCGATGCGGGCGCGCATGGGCACCACACCTTCCTCTTCGAGCTCGAGGATGGTGCGGAGATACATCTCCGTGGTGTCGATCAGTCCGGACATACGTGCCCCTCGAAAGAATCGTGCGCTGGCCCTGACTCAATTCTTGCGCATCGCGCCGACAACCGTGCCGCCCCGTGGACAAGCCGGTATTGACAGAGCAATGGTCCAGACCGCAACGTGATCCGCGACACGCAGAGATAGGGGCCTGACGCCATGCCTGACACCAGCGGCGAGAGCAAGCTCGCCGGTCGGTTCTTCGACGCCGCGATCGGCCTGCTCCAGCGCGTCCGGGACGAGGAGGCCCCGAACATCGCCGCCGCCGGCGCCGCCGTCGCCGGCGCGGTCGCCGAGGGCGGCCGGCTGTTCGCGTTCGGCGCCGGCCACTCGTCGCTCGCCGCCCAGGACGTGGTCTACCGGGCCGGCGGGCTGGCGCCGGTGAACCTGCTCGCCGTGCCGGGGGTCGTCGGCGTCGACGTCATGCCCGCGACGCTGGGCTCCGCCCTGGAGCGGGTGGACGGCCTGGCCGGTGCGGTCCTCGACTCCTCGCCCGCCAGGGCCAGTGACGTACTGATCGTCGTCTCGCTGTCCGGTCGCAACGCCCTGCCCGTCGAGATGGCGATGAACGCCCGCGCGCTCGGCCTGAAGGTCATCGGCGTGACGTCGGTGGCGTACGCGGAGGAGACCCGGTCGCGGCACGTGTCGGGCACCTTCCTCAAGGACCACTGCGACATCGTCCTGGACTCCAAGATCGCCGTGGGGGACGCGGAGCTCACCCACGAGGGCGTCGACGCCCCGTTCGCCCCCGCCTCCACGGTCGTCACCAGCGCCCTGATGCAGGCGGTGATGGCGGCCGCCACCGAGGCCCTGGTGGCGCGCGGCATCGAGCCACCGCTGCTGCGCTCGGGCAACGTCGACGGCGGCCACGAGTGGAACGGCCGCGTGATGAGCGAGTACGCGGACCGGATCTTCTTCCGCCACTAGGGGCAGCGCACGCGCCCGCGAGCGGGGGCGGGCCCCGTTCAGCCGGCGTCCCCGCGCGCGAGGTCGACCGCCGCGGCGACCCGGACCGCGACGCTCTCGGCGTACACCGCGTCGGGGCGCCCGAAGGCGGGACGGCTGCCGGAGCGCAGGAAGGTCACGACGCCCAGCGTCCGGCCACGGCTGCGGAGCACCGTGCACAGGGCGTGCGCCGCCTCCCGGGGCCACTGGCGTTCGGCCGCCCACGCCGATGACGAGGCGCTCGCCCGCACGGAACCCACCCGGTCCACGGCCTGCAGGGCGGGGTGCCCCGCCGCGTACCGGACCGGGATCCCGGCACCGGGCAGGCGGGCCACCGGGCCCGGCGCCCCGGCCGGGGAGGCCGCGGCCCGTACGAGGCGGTCGCCCTCCACCAGGTCCACCAGGGCGTGGTCGGCGAATCCGGCCAGCGCGAAGTCCAGGTGGACGGCCGCCGCCTCCATCGGGTCCTCGCACTCCGCGGCGGCGTTGCCCGCCCGGTGCAGCTGGCTGGTCCGGAACCGGAGCCGGTCGGCCTCCTGTTCCGCCAGCTTCGCGTCCGTGACGTCCTGGAACAGCCAGCCGATGCCCAGCGGCACCGGTTCCTCCGCGAGCGGGGACGCCAGCCGCAGGAAGCCGCTGCGCCAACAGCGCCGCCGCTCCCCCTCCGGTGTCCTGAGCGTCACCCACAGCTCGACGAGCGCCCGGGGCGCGCCTTCCGCCAGTACGTGGTGGAGGGCGCCCTCCAGTTCCTCCACACCCTGCACGACCAGCTCTCCGAGCGGCCGTCCCAGCAGCGACGTGCGGGAGGCGCCCAGGGCCTGCGCGGCGTGGGCGTTGACCACGGTGGGGCGGAGGTCGACGTCGACGAGGACGACGCCCCAGGAGGCGTCGTCGAAGAGGGCTTCGCTCAGGGCGATCGACCGCTCCAGGTCGATCTGGGCGTGCACCTCGCTGAACGCGCAGTACACCCCGGCCGGTCCGCCGTCCGCGCCGCGCACCCCGGCCGACTGCGTCCGCACCAGCACCCGCCCGCCGTCCTTGCGGACGAGGGCGAACTCGTGGACCTGACGGCCCGGCGCGTCCATGACGGCCATCAGACGCCGGTGCACGTCGTCGGCGTCCGCGCTGCGCACGGCCCACCCGGCGAACCCGCTGCGCCCCACGGCCTCCCCGGCGCTCCACCCGAGGATCCGCTCGGCCTCCCGGTTCCAGTGGGTGATCACCCCGTCGGCGTCGAACGCGCACAGCGCGGCGTCCATCCCGTCGAGCAGCGCGGCGAGGAGATCCGCCCCGGGCCCCAGAGCCCTCGCGGTCTCGCTCCTGGACGCACTCATCCCGGCACCCCCTGCAGGACGTGTACTCACGTGCACGTGCACGCCATCCGCCATTCAACTGGAACGTGACTCAGAGCACACCCGGTTCCCCGAAATCACCGGGTGCGAAAAACCGGTTGTGGGGCGCGGGCGGGGTTCCTAGGGTGTGGGGCACACGAAGAAAGGAGGTGATCCGGAAGTGGTTTCTTTTCGGATGCGTGAGGTGACTGCGGGCTGAGGCCCGTCGTCGCACCCTGTGCAATGTCGGCAGGCCTCCTGCCGCAATCCCAGCAGTCACCGACCCGCGGGCTCGCCGGCACATCCGGCCGGCCTCTCCGTCAGGAGAGCCGGAGCCCGCGGGTTTCCGCTGTCCGGGCGTGCCGCGCGGCGGGCTCGCTCGAGTATCCGGCCCCGCGTTCCTGAGTACCGGCGCCGATGCCCGCCCCGCCGGCCACCGCGCAGGATGGCCGCGTGAACGCAGCAGACACGCCCGGCACGGCCGGGACGACCGCCCCGCCCGGCACCCCCGGCGCGACCAGCACGGTCGGAGCGACCGCCGTGCCCGGCACGACCGGCACGGCTGGAGCGACCGACACCCCCGGCACCACCGGCGTGTCGGACACCCCCGGCACCACCGGTACGGCCGGAGCTACCGCCACGCCCGGCAGCCCCCGCGCCACCGGCACGGCCCGAGCTGTCCCGGCGCCCGGCGCGGCCGGCACGGTGGGAGCGCCCGGCGCGGCCGGTGCCGGTCCCTCCGCCGGCGACCCCTTCGCGCCCAGCACCGCGGCCGTGCGGGTCTTCGCCGGGGTCGGACTGGTGCTGCTGGTGTTCGCCTTCCTGGCGACCGTCCTGGTGATGCTGCGGCAGGCCTACGTGGGCGACGGCGCGAGCGGCCCTCTCGGGACGTTCGCCATGTGGTCCCTGGGCCTGTCCGGACTCGTGGGGCTCTGGGCGATGTGCCTGCCCCACGACGCGGTGGGCCACCGGGGGCGGCGCGGGGCGGTGTTCGTCCAGTACGCGCTGATGGTGTGCGGACCGCTGCTCGCGGCCGTCGACTTCGCGTAGGGCCTACGGCGCCAGTCGCTCGATCCGCCAGGTGCCGCCCTCGCACACGTACCGCAGCCGGTCGTGGAGGCGGTTCTCGTGGCCCTGCCAGAACTCGACCGTGCCGGGCTCGATCCGGAACCCGCCCCAGTGCGGCGGGACGGGCACCTGCTCACCCTCCGGGTAGCGGGCCGCGAGATCCTCGTACCGGGCGAGCAGCTCGGCGCGCGAGGGGATCACGGCGGACTGCTCGCTCGCCCAGGCGCCGAGCTGGGAGCCGTGCGGCCGGGTGCGGAAGTAGGCGGCCGTCTCGTCCCGGCCGACGCGGCTCGCGGTGCCGGTGACGAGGACCTGGCGGGCGACGGGGTGCCAGGGGAAGAGGAGCGCGACGTACGGGTTGGTCTCCAGCTCCACGCCCTTGCGGGAGCCGTAATTGGTGAAGAAGACGAAGCCCCGTTCGTCGTAGTGCTTCAGCAGCACCGTCCGGGAGGAGGGCCGGCCCTCGGGCGTGGCCGTCGAGACGATCATGGCGTTGGGCTCGACGATCGCTTCGCTGTCGGTGGCCTGGGCGAACCAGCGTGCGAACTGTTCCATCGGTTCGGCCGCGAGGTCCGCCTCCGTGAGCTCGGCGGTGCGGTACTGCTCGCGCATGTCGGCGGGATCGAGAGCTGCTGGATCGAGAGCGTCTGTCACAGCATCATCCTGCCGTAGCACCCCAGTCTGCCCGGCACCGCGTGCCACTAATCCCGCTGGACCGGTTCGGCGCAGTGTGCCGGATGTCACGCTTCCCCGCATCCGGTGAACCCGACAGACTCATGGGCTGGGTCACTGTTCCCTCCCTACGACGGTGAGGATGACCACCAGCCTTACGGGGCATCACCGCATCACCGGAAAACACCCCGACCTGCCGAACCACCTCACGAGGAGCCGCCTGATGTCCGACTTCGTACCCGGACTCGAAGGAGTCGTCGCGTTCGAGACGGAGATCGCCGAACCGGACAAGGAGGGCGGCGCGCTCCGGTACCGCGGCGTCGACATCGAGGACCTGGTGGGCCAGGTGTCCTTCGGCAACGTCTGGGGCCTGCTGGTCGACGGTGCGTTCAACCCCGGCCTGCCGCCCGCCGAGCCGTTCCCGATCCCGGTGCACTCCGGTGACATCCGCGTCGACGTCCAGTCCGCGCTCGCCATGCTGGCGCCCGTGTGGGGCCTGAAACCGCTCCTCGACATCGACGAGGAGGAGGCCCGCCACGACCTCGCGCGCGCCGCCGTGATGGCGCTGTCGTACGTCGCCCAGTCGGCGCGCGGGCAGGGTCTGCCGATGGTCCCGCAGAGCGAGATCGACAAGGCCGAGTCGGTCGTCGAGCGGTTCATGATCCGCTGGCGCGGTGAGCCCGACCCCAAGCACGTCAAGGCCGTCGACGCGTACTGGACGTCCGCCGCCGAGCACGGCATGAACGCCTCCACCTTCACCGCCCGCGTCATCGCCTCCACGGGAGCGGACGTGGCCGCGGCCCTGTCGGGCGCCGTCGGCGCCATGTCGGGCCCGCTGCACGGCGGGGCGCCGTCCCGCGTCCTCGGCATGATCGAGGAGATCGAGCGCACCGGGGACGCCGGCGCCTACGTCCGCCAGGCCCTCGACAAGGGCGAGCGCCTGATGGGCTTCGGCCACCGCGTCTACCGCGCCGAGGACCCGCGCGCCCGTGTGCTGCGCCGCACCGCCAAGGAGCTCGGCGCGCCGCGCTTCGAGGTGGCCGAGGCACTGGAGAAGGCCGCCCTGGAGGAGCTGCACAACCGCCGCCCGGACCGGGTCCTGGCGACGAACGTGGAGTTCTGGGCCGCGATCATGCTGGACTTCGCGGAGGTCCCGGCGCACATGTTCACGTCCATGTTCACCTGCGCCCGCACGGCCGGATGGTCGGCCCACATCCTGGAGCAGAAGCGCACCGGCCGCCTGGTCCGCCCGTCCGCGCGGTACGTGGGCCCCGGCCCGCGCAGCCCGCGCGAGATCTCCGGGTACGAGGACATCGCCGGCTGACGCCCCTGGTACGCGAGGCGGCGCCGTCCCTCACTCGGGGCGGCGCCGTCCCGCGTACCGCCGGTCAGCCGAGCGCCTCGTCGAGCAGGGCCGCCCACTGGGCCACCACCCGCTCGCGGCGCGCGGTGTCGTCGGTGAGGAGGTTCGCCAGGCCCAGGCCGCGCGCCATGTCCAGGAGGCCCTGGACGGTCTCGCGGACACCGGGCCGGGACTCGTCGGCGCCGAGCAGCTCGACGGCGATGCGGTGCGTCTCGCGGCCGACGCGGGCCTCCAGCTCGGTCACCCGGGGGCGCAGCTGCTCCTCGTCGGAGGCGGCCACCCACAGGTGCAGGGCCGCCCGGAACAGCGGACCGGTGTAGAGGCCGACCAGGGCGGCGACGACGGCGGCGCGGTCCTGGCCGGGCAGGGCGCGCAGCGCCTGGGAGCGTTCCTCGGCGACGTACTCGACCGCCGCGGTGAACAGGTCCTCGCGCGTCGGGAAGTGGTGCTGTGCCGCGCCCCGCGAGACACCGGCGCGTTCGGCGACGACGGAGACGGTCGAGCCCGCCCAGCCGTGTTCCGCCAGGCAGGCGACCGCCGCGGCGAGGAGCCGCTGCCGGGTGGCCCGGCTGCGGTCCTGCTTCGGCTCCTTCGCGGCAGTCGTCACACCACCCATGCGGGGTCCCGTCGTTCGAGGAAGGCCGTCATCCCCTCGCGTGCCTCCGCCGAGGCGAAGAGCGAGGCCGAGCGCTGTACGAAGTCCTCCGCGTCACGCTCGAAGGTTTCCAGCACCCTAGCCGTGACCAGCCTCTTGGCCTCAGCCAGCCCCTGTGGCGACGCCCGGCGCAGCCCGTCCAGCACGGGGGCGAGAGCCGTGTCCACGTCCTCCCCGACCAGGGTGACCAGCCCGATCCGCGCCGCCTCGGCCGCGTCGAACCTCTCCCCGGTGAGGTAGTAGCGGGCGGCGGCCCGTGCGTCGAGGCGGGGCAGCAGGGTGAGGGAGATCACCGACGGCGCCACGCCGATCCGCACCTCCGTCAGCGCGAAGTCCACGCCCGTGTCCGCCGCCACGATGTCGCACGCCCCGAGGATGCCCAGTCCCCCGGCCCGTACGTGCCCGGTGACCCGGGCCACCACCGGCTTGGGCAGCTCCACGATCGCCCGCAGCAGTGCCACGAACGTGTAAGGGCTGGGCGGCGCCTTCAGGTCGGCGCCGGCACTGAACGTGGATCCGGCGTGGGTGAGCACCACCGCCCGTACCGCCGGGTCCTTGCCGCAGGTCTCCAGGGCCTGTGCCAGCTCGCCGACGAGCCGCGCCGACAGGGCGTTGCGGTTGTCCGGAGAGTCCAGCGTCAGGGTGGTGATGCCCCGCTCGTGCGCGGTGGTGACGAGCCTCGTCATGCGCCTTCCCGCTCCCTCTGTTCGCGCCGGATGTCCTTCCCGGCGCCGCCCTCGGCACGCCGCCGGTGAAGCCGACGCGCCGGATCTTCTTGTACGGGGCGACCTTCCCCGCCACGCGGGCGATGATGTCGCCGCCGCTCGGGTCGTTCGCCGTGGGCCGCCCGACGACGTACGCCGTGGCCGCCCGACGACGTACGCCCCGGGGGTCTCGTCGCCGCCGTCGCCGCCGTCGCCGTCCTCGTCGTACACGCCGGTCCCGGCCGTGTACGCGGCGGCCGGGCGGGCCGGCGCCGCGTCGCGGGTGGGGGGCGGGACGGCTGTCAGTACGACTTGGGCAGGCCCAGGGACTGGTGGGACACGTAGTTCAGGATCATTTCCCGGCTCACCGGAGCGATGCGTGCCACTCGGGAAGCCGTGATGAGCGAGGCGAGGCCGAACTCGCGGGTGAGGCCGTTGCCGCCGAGGGTGTGCACGGACTGGTCGACGGCCTTCACGCATGCCTCGGCGGCGGCGTACTTGGCCATGTTGGCGGCCTCCCCGGCGCCGAGGTCGTCACCCGCGTCGTAGAGGTGGGCGGCCTTCTGCATCATCAGGCGGGCCAGTTCCAGCTCGATGTGGGCCTGGGCGAGGGGGTGGGCGATGGCCTGGTGGGCGCCGATGGGGGCCTTCCAGACCTGGCGGTCCTTGGCGTACTCGACGGCCTTGGCGACCGCGTACCGGCCCATGCCGACGGCGAACGCGGCGGTCATGATCCGTTCGGGGTTGAGTCCGGCGAACAGCTGGAGCAGCCCGGCGTCCTCGTCGCCCACCAGGGCGTCCGCCGGGAGCCGCACGCCGTCGAGGGTCAGCTCGAACTGCTTCTCGTGGGCGTGCAGCTCCATGTCGATCCGCCGTCGGCCGAAGCCGGGGGCGTCGCGCGGGACGACGAAGAGGCAGGGCTTGAGGCTGCCGGTACGGGCGTCCTCGGCGCGGCCGACGACGAGGGTGGCGTCGGCGATGTCGACGCCGGAGATGAACACCTTGCGGCCGGTGAGGACCCAGCCGTCCCCGGCCCGGCGGGCGGTGGTCGTGATCCGGTGCGAGTTGGAGCCCGCGTCCGGCTCGGTGATGCCGAACGCCATGGTCCGGGTGCCGTCCGCGAGGCCCGGCAGCCAGCGGGTCTTCTGCTCGTCGGTTCCGAAGCGGGCGATGACGGTGCCGCAGATGGCGGGTGAGACGACCATCATCAGCAGCGGGCAGCCGGCCGCGCCCAGCTCTTCGAGGACGATCGACAGCTCGGCCATGCCGCCGCCTCCGCCGCCGAACTCCTCGGGCAGGTTGATACCGAGGTAGCCGAGCCTGCCTGCCTCGGCCCAGAGCGCGTCGCGGGCCTCAGGGTCGTGCGAGCGGCCGTGGCGGCGGCCGAGGGCGGCGACTGCGGCACGGAGGGACTGCTGCTCTTCGGTCTCGATGACGCTGCTCATCGGTCGGTCTCCTTCTCCGGTGCTTCCTGTACGACGGCGAGCAGGGCACCGACCTCGACCCGGTGGCCGGGGGCGGCGTGGAGCGCGGTGAGCGTGCCGGAGGCGGGAGCGGTGATCCGGTGCTCCATCTTCATCGCCTCCAGCCAGAGGAGCGGCTGCCCCGCCTCGACGCGGGCGCCGGTCCGCACGTCGGCGACCCGGACGACGGTGCCGGGCATCGGCGCGAGCAGCGAGCCGGGCGCGGTGCGCTCGGCCGGGTCGGTGAACCGGGGGTGGACGACCGTCCGGAAGGAGGCGCCCGGTGTGTCCACGTGCACGGTGCCGTCGCCGTACGCGGCCACCTCGAAGCGCCGCAGGACGCCGTCCACTTCGAGGCTCACGCGGCCGGGCGAGACGGCCACCACGCGCGCGTGCGGGTGCGACTCGACGGTGAACCCGCCGTCCCGGGTGGGGCGGTAACGCACCTCGTGGTCGCCGTACCGGGCGGCCTGAGGCCGCGACGGCACGTTGCGGAAGGCTCCGAAACGGCCGGAGCGGGCGGCAGCGGCCGCGAGGGCGGCGGCGACGGCCGCGTACTGCTCGCCGGGCGCGGGGGCGGTCAGCGCGGCGAGGTTCCGCTCGTAGAACCCGGTGTCGAGGCGCCCCGCCACGAAGTCCGGGTGCCGCAGCGACCGCACGAGCAGGTCCCGGTTGGTGACCGGCCCGTGCAGCCGGGCGCGCGCGAGGGCGTGCGCCAGCTTGCGGACGGCCTCCTCGCGGGTGGGCGCGTGGGCGATCACCTTGGCGAGCATGGCGTCGTAGTGGACGCCGACCGTGTCGCCGGTGGTGTACCCGGTGTCGACCCGGAGTCCGTCACCCGGCGGGACGTCCACCGAGTGCAGGACGCCGGTCTGGGGGGCCCAGTCCCGGGCCGGGTCCTCGGCGTAGAGCCGGACCTCCACGGCGTGGCCTTCGGGGGCGGGGGGCTCCGGCGGCAGCGCGGCTCCCTCGGCGATCCGGAGCTGGTGGGCGACCAGGTCCAGGCCGAAGACCGCTTCCGTGACGGGGTGTTCGACCTGGAGCCGGGTGTTCATCTCCAGGAAGTACGCCCGGTCGCCGGCGACCAGGAACTCGACGGTGCCGGCGCCGACGTACCCGACCGCCCGCGCGGCCGCCACCGCCGACGCGTGGAGGGTCGCGCGCAGGGTGGCGTCCAGACCGGGCGCAGGGGCCTCCTCGACGACCTTCTGGTGCCGCCGCTGGAGCGAGCAGTCGCGGGTGCCGAGCGCCCACACCGTGCCGTGCGCGTCGGCGAGGATCTGCACCTCGACGTGGCGTCCGCGCTCGACGTACGGCTCCGCGAACACCTCGCCGTCCCCGAACGCCGACCGGGCCTCGGCGGTCGCCGCCGCCAGCTCGCCGGGCAGCGCGGCCAGGTCGCGGACGACCCGCATGCCCCGGCCGCCGCCGCCCGCCGCCGCCTTGAGCAGGAGCGGAAGGTCCGCGCCGGTGGCCGCAGCCGGGTCGACGGGGGCCAGCAGCGGGACGCCCGCCGCCGCCATCAGCTCCTTCGCCCGTGTCTTGGACGCCATCGCCTCGATGGCCTCCGGCGGTGGGCCGATCCACGTCAGACCCGCGTCCATCACGGCACGCGCGAAGCCGGCGTTCTCCGACAGGAACCCGTAGCCCGGGTGCACCGCGTCGGCGCCCGCCGCGAGCGCCGCCTCCACGATCAGCTCGCCGCGCAGGTACGTGTCGGAGGGCACCGCCCCCGGCAGCCGTACCGCCGCGTCGGCCTCGCGGACGTGCAGGGCGCCCGCGTCCGGGTCGGAGTGGACGGCCACCGTGTCGATGCCGAGCGTCCGGCAGGTGCGGAAGACGCGGCAGGCGATCTCGGCCCGGTTGGCGACAAGGAGAGAAGAGATCATGGAGTGGTCCTCACATCCGGAAGACGCCGAAGCCGCCGCGCGCGCCTTCGACCGGGGCGGTGTGGATCGCCGACAGGCACAGGCCGAGGACGGTGCGGGTGTCGCGCGGGTCGATGACGCCGTCGTCGTACAGCCGCCCCGACAGGAACATCGGCAGGGACTCGGACTCGATCTGCCGCTCCACCATGGCGCGCAGCGCGGCGTCCCCCTCGTCGTCGTACGGCTGCCCCTTGGCGGCGGCGGAGGCGCGGGCGACGATCGACAGGACGCCCGCGAGCTGCTGGGGGCCCATCACGGCGGACTTGGCGCTGGGCCAGGCGAACAGGAAACGGGGGTCGTAGGCGCGGCCGCACATGCCGTAGTGCCCGGCGCCGTACGACGCGCCCACGAGCACGGACAGGTGCGGCACCTTCGAGTTGCTCACCGCGTTGATCATCATCGCGCCGTGCTTGATGATGCCGCCCCGCTCGTACTCCTTGCCGACCATGTAGCCGGTGGTGTTGTGCAGGAAGAGCAGGGGGATGTCCCGCTGGTTGGCGAGCTGGATGAACTGCGCCGCCTTCTGGGACTCGGCGGAGAACAGCACCCCTTGGGCGTTGGCGAGGATCCCGACCGGGTAGCCGTGCAGCGACGCCCACCCGGTGGTGAGCGACGGCCCGTACAGCGGTTTGAACTCGTCGAAGTCCGAGCCGTCGACGATCCGGGCGATGACCTCGCGCGGGTCGAAGGGGACCTTGAGGTCGCCGGGGACGATGCCGAGGAGTTCCTCGGGGTCGTACTTCGGCGGCTCGGCCGGGCCCGGGTCGGGGTGCGCCTTGCGGTGGTTGAGACGGGCCACGATCCGCCGGGCCTGGCGGATCGCGTCGGCCTCGTCGACGGCGTAGTGGTCCGCGAGCCCGGACACGCGCGCGTGCATCCCGGCGCCGCCGAGGGACTCGTCGTCGCTCTCCTCGCCGGTGGCCATCTTCACCAGCGGCGGGCCGCCGAGGAAGACCTTCGACCGCTCCTTGATCATCACGGTGTGGTCGGACATCCCGGGCACATAGGCCCCGCCCGCCGTGGAGTTGCCGAAGACGACGGCGATGGTGGGGATCCCGGCGGCGGACAGCCGGGTGAGGTCGCGGAACAGCGCCCCGCCCGGGATGAAGATCTCCTTCTGGGACGGCAGGTCGGCGCCGCCGGACTCGACGAGGCTGACGCAGGGCAGGCGGTTGGCGTACGCGATCTCGTTGGCGCGCAGCGCCTTCTTCAGCGTCCAGGGGTTGGACGCGCCGCCGCGTACGGTCGGGTCGTTGGCGGTGATCAGGCACTCGACGCCCTCGACGACCCCGATGCCGGTGACGATCGACCCGCCCACGGGGTAGTCGCTGCCCCACGCGGCGAGCGGCGACAGCTCCAGGAACGGGGCGTCGGGGTCGAGGAGCAGCTCGATCCGTTCACGGGCGAGGAGCTTGCCGCGCCCCCGGTGCCGGTCGGTGTACTTCTCGCCACCGCCGGCACAGGCCTTGGCGTGCTCGGCCTCCACCTCGGCGAGCTTGGCGAGCATGGCCTCGCGGTGGGCGGCGTGGTCGGGCCCGGCGGTGTCGAGGGCGGTGGGGAGGACGGTCACAGCAGGGCCTCCGGGATGTCGAGGTGGCGGGCGCGCAGCCATTCGCCCAGCGCCTTGGCCTGGGGGTCGAACCGGGCCTGGGCGGCGACGCCTTCGCCCAGCAGTCCGGTGACGGTGAAGTTCAGCGCGCGCAGGTTCGGCAGGACGTGCCGGGCGACGGGCAGGTCGCGGGTCTCCGGGACGAGCGCGCGGAAGCGGTCGGTGGTCAGCGTGTGGGCGAGCCAGCGCCACGCCTCGTCCGTGGGCGCCCACACCCCGACGTTGGCGTCGCCGCCCTTGTCGCCGCTCCTCGCCCCGGCGACCAGCCCGAGCGGGGCGCGGCGCACCGGACCGGCCGGGAGGGGCTCGGGGAGGGGCGGTTCGGCAACGGGCTCCAGGGGCCGGGTGCGTACCGCCGCCGGGATCACCACCCGTTCGCCGTCCGGGAGTACGGCGGTGTGCATGACGGTGCCGGGGTCGACGTACACCGCCTCGAACACCCCGTAGGGCGCGCCCTTCCCCGGCGGGGCCGTGACGTGGAAGCCCGGGTAACTGCCGAGGGCCAGCTCCACGGCCGCGCCGCTCACGGCCCGGCCCACGGCGTCGGGGCCGGCGTCCCGGACCACCAGCCGCAGCAGGGCGCTGGCCGTCTCCTCGGTGTCGGCGTCCGGCCGGTCGGTGCGGGCCAGCTCCCACCGCACCTCGGCGCTCTCGGCGAAGGAGCCCGCCAACT
Source organism: Streptomyces gobitricini (assembly GCF_039532985.1). Taxonomy (NCBI): domain Bacteria; kingdom Bacillati; phylum Actinomycetota; class Actinomycetes; order Kitasatosporales; family Streptomycetaceae; genus Streptomyces; species Streptomyces gobitricini. The sequence continues at coordinate 113,510 of NZ_BAAASR010000006.1, forward strand.
GCTCGCGCACCAGCCGCGCCTTGGCCTCGATGTCGAGGCCCGTCAGCACGAACACGACCTCGTTGCGCCAGCCGCCGAGCCGGGTCAGCCCGGCCTTCAGCGTCGGGGGCGGCGCCTCGCCCCGCACACCCATGATCCGCACCCGGCCGGGGCCGTCCCGGTCCAGGCGGACGGTGTCGAGCCGCGCGGTGACGTCGGGGCCCGCGTACCGCGCGCCCGCCGTCTCGTACAGCAGCTGCGCCGTGACCGTCCCGGCGTCGACGACCCCGCCCGTACCGTCGTGCTTGGTGATCACGGCGGATCCGTCCTCGTGCAGTTCGGCGAGCGGGAAGCCGGGCCGGCGTACGTCGTGGCGGGCGAAGAACGCGTAGTTGCCGCCCGTCGCCTGCGTGCCGCACTCCAGGACGTGCCCGGCGACCACCGCGCCCGCGAGCCGGTCGTACTCCTCCGGCCCCCACCCGAACCACCACGCCGCCGGCCCGCTGACCAGCGCCGCGTCGGTGACCCGGCCGGTCACCACCACGTCGGCCCCGCCGCGCAGGCACTCCGTGATGCCGCCGCCGCCCAGATAGGCGTTGGCCGTCAGCGCCCCTTCGGGCACCGGCAGCTGGTCGCCCTCGACGTGCGCGACGCGCACCTCCGGCAGGCCGAGCCGGTCCGCGAGGGCACGCAGCGCGGCGGCGAGGCCCGCCGGGTTGAGGCCGCCGGCGTTGGTCACGATCCGCACGCCGCGCTCGTGGGCGAGCCCGAGGCCCTCCTCCATCTGGCGCAGGAAGGTCTTGGCGTAGCCGAGCCCCGGGTCCTTCAGGCGGTCCCGGCCCAGGATGAGCATGGTCAGTTCGGCGAGGTAGTCGCCGGTCAGGACGTCGAGGTCGCCGCCGGTGAGCATCTCGCGCACCGCGTCGGAGCGGTCGCCGTAGAAGCCGGAAGCGTTGCCGATCCGCAGCGGCCGCTTCACGAGGCGGCCCCGGAGGGCCGGGCCCGGGGCTGGGGCTCGGGCCGGCTCCGGGGCTCGGGCTCGGGCTCGGGCAGGGGCTGGGACTGGGTCCGGGGCCCGGGTCCGGGCTCGGGCCGGGTCCGGGGAGCGCGGGCGGGGCCCGCCGGTCCGGCGAAGGCCTGTGCGATGTCGAGCCACCGGTCGGCGTCGGGGCCCTCCGCCCGTACCGCCACGTCGGCGCGGTGGGCGCGCCGGGTGACCAGGAGGCAGAAGTCGAGGGCGGGCCCGGTGATCCGCTGGGTGGCGCCCTCGGGGCCGTACGCCCACACGTCCGAGCCGTCCGGGGCGGTCAGCTCGACGCGGAAGGGCTCGTCGGGCGGGGTCAGGCCCCGGACCGCGTAGGCGTGGTCGCGGGCCCTCACGCCGATCCACGCGACGTGCCGCAGGCGGGCGGTCGGGGGGCGGGTGACGCCGAGGGCGTCGGCGACGTCCCGGCCGTGGGCCCAGGTCTCCATCAGGCGGGCGGTCGCCATCGAGGCAGCGCTCATGGGCGGCCCGTACCAGGGGAAGCGGGCGCCGGCGGGGGCGGCGGCCAGTGCGGCGTGGAGGCGGGTGCGGCCCTCCCGCCAGCGGGCGAGGAGCTCGCCGGGGGGTGCGGCGGCGCCCGCCTCCGCCCCGGCGTCGACGAAGGTGCCGGGGGCCCTGAGCGCTTCTTCGGCGTGGGCCCTGAACCCGTCCGCGTCGGTGACGGCGAGCAGGGCCGCGTCGTCGGTCCAGGTGAGGTGGGCGATCTGGTGGGCGACGGTCCAGCGGGGCGCCGGGGTGGGGGTGGCCCAGCCGTCCGGTCTCAGGCCCGCGACCAGCCGGTCGAGCTCCTCGCTCTCGTCGCGCAGATCGGTGAGCAGGGCGTGGGACACGGTGCGCTCCCTCCGGGGACACGGCAGTGCGTGCCCCGGAGCATGGCAGCGCCCCGAGAAACAAGCAAGCGTGCTTGCTTACTTTTTCGCCGTCTGCGACCGCACGGCGCCCATGCTCGCCGCGATGACCAGCGCGATCGCCAGGGCGTCGGTGACGGAAAGGGCCTGACGCAGTACGAGGAACCCGGCCGTCGCCGCGATGGCGGGCTCCAGGCTCATGAGGATCGCGAAGGTGGGCGCGGGCAGCCGGCGCAGCGCGAGCAGTTCGAGGGTGTACGGCAGGACGGACGACATCAGCGCGACCGCGAGGCCGAGCCCGAGCGTCGAGGGCACCAGCAGCTTGGACCCGGCCTCGGCGACGCCCAGCGGCAGGGTCAGCACCGCGCCGAACGCCATCGCGAGCGCCAGCCCGTCGGCCTGCGGGAACCGCCGCCCGGTGCGGGCGCTGAAGACGATGTACGCGGCCCACATCACGCCCGCCGCCAGCGCGAACGCCGCGCCCACCGGATCCAGCCGGTCGAACCCGCCGCCACTCAGCAGCAGCACACCGCCCAGCGCCAGCCCGGCCCACACGACGTTGACCAGCCTCCGTGAGGCGATCACCGACAGGGCGAGCGGACCGAGCACCTCCAGGGTGACGGCGGCGCCCAGCGGGATGCGGTCGGCGGCCTGGTAGAAGAGGACGTTCATGCCCGCCATGACGGCCCCGAACGCCAGGACCGTCCCCCAGTCCGCCCGGGTGTACCCGCGCACCTTGGGGCGGCACACCGCCAGCAGCACCAGGGCGGCGAGGATCAGCCGGAGCGTCACCACCCCGAGCGCCCCGGCGCGCGGCATGAGCAGCACGGCGAGGGCCGACCCGAACTGCACGGACAGCCCGCCGGCCACCACCAGCGCGACCGGCCCGAGAGCCCCTCGCCGCCGCACGGCCCCGTCCGGGCGCGCGGCACCGTCGGCGTGCGCGGCAGCGGTCTCGGGCAGCGCGACGGAGGCGGCGTCTGCGGTACGGGCGGCGGCCTCCGTACGGGCGGCGTCGTTCACACCGGGACCCTCACGACTTTCTCCTCGACGAAGTACGAGGTACTTCTGATTGAACTCCTGGTCCAACATACTGTACCAACCAGAGCGGAACCGACCCTTCCACCGTAAGGGCCGCCCTCAGGCCCCGAGCCCCTCCGCCAACACCTCCGCCAGGTGCCTGGCCCGCACCGCCGCCAGCTGGTCCAGCTGGGTGCGGCAGGAGAAGCCGTCCGCGATGACCTCGGTGCCGGGGCGGGCCGCGCGGACGGCCGGGAGGAGCTGGTCCTCGGCGCACGCGGCCGAGACCTCGTAGTGGCCGCGCGTGAAGCCGAAGTCGCCGGCCAGGCCGCAGCAGCCGCCGGCCAGGTCGCCGGTGAGGCCCGCGCGGGCGCGGAGGCGGCGGTCGGCGGCGTCGCCGAGGACGGCGTGCTGGTGGCAGTGCGTCTGGCCGGTGACCGGTCGGTCCAGGCGCGGGGGCTGCCAGTGGGGGGCGTACTCCTCCAGCGCCTCGGCGAAGGTACGCACGGAGCCGGCCAGGCGGCGGGCGCGGGGGTCGTCGGGGAGCAGCTCGGGCAGGTCGGTCCGCAGGGCGGTGGCGCAGCTCGGTTCGAGGACGACCACGGGTGTCCCCAGGGCGGGTTCCACGGTGTCGAGGGTGCGGCGCATGACGGTCCGGGCGTGGTCGAGCTGGCCGGTGGAGACGTACGTGAGGCCGCAGCACACCCGGGCGGCCGGCAGCGCGGGGCGGAGGCCCGCCGCCTCCAGCACGGTCACGGCCGCGCGGCCCACCGAGGGCGACAGGTACTCGGTGAACGTGTCGGGCCACAGGAGCAGGTCGCCGGGCGCGCTCCCCCGCCGCCGGAACCAGCGGGTGAACGTCTCCGCCGCCAGCTCCGGGAGGTCCCGCTCCGGTGCCACGCCCGCCACTCGCTTGGCCAGGGCGGCGAGCGGGCGCACCCGCGCGGCGGTGTTGAGGACCCGGGCGAAGGGGGCCGCGAGGCGCAGCCACCGAGGCAGGCGGCCCATCGCGTAGTGGGCGGCCGGGCGCGGCCGCCCCGCGTAGTGGTGGTGCAGGAACTCCGCCTTGTACGTGGCCATGTCGACCCCCACCGGGCAGTCGCTGCGGCAGCCCCTGCACGCCAGGCACAGGTCGAGGGCGTCCCGGACCTCGGTCGACCGCCACCCGTCCGTGACCACCTCGCCGGCGAGCATCTCGTGCAGCAGCCGGGCGCGACCGCGCGTGGAGTGCCGCTCCTCCCCCGTCGCCCGGAAAGACGGGCACATCACCCCGGGGCCCCGACTCGGCCCGTCCACCCGGCACTTGGCGACGCCGACGCATCGCCGTACGGCGGTGGTGAAGTCGCCGCCGTCGTGGGGGTAGCCGAAGACGACGTCCACGCGCTCGCGCGGCAGCACGGCGAAGCGGAGGTTCTCGTCGAGGCGGGCGGGCCGGGCGAGCGTGCCCGGGTTCATGCCTCCGGCCGGGTCCCACAGGTCCTTGAACCGGGCGAAGAGGGCGACCAGTTCGTCCCCGTACATCCTCGGCAGCAGTTCGGCGCGCGCCTGGCCGTCGCCGTGTTCGCCGGAGAGCGACCCGCCGTGGGCGACGACGAGGTCGGCCACGTCCTCGGAGAACCGCCGGAAGCGCCGGACGCCGTCGTCCGTGACCAGGTCGAAGTCGATACGGACGTGGACGCAGCCCTCGCCGAAGTGGCCGTAGGGCGTGCCGTGCAGGCCGTGTGCGGCGAGCAGGGCGCGGAAGTCGCGGAGGTACGCGCCGAGCCGGGCGGGCGGGACGGCGCAGTCCTCCCACCCGGGCCATGCCTCGGCGCCCTCGGCGGTGCGGGTGGCGGTCCCCGCGGCGTCCTCCCGTACCCGCCACAGGGCGCGCTGGGCGGCCGGTTCGGTGACGACCGTGCCGGCCAGCGCGTCGGCGGCCCGGACCAGGCGCTCGGCGCGGGCACGGGCCTCGCCGGACGTGGCACCGCCGGTCTCGGCGAAGAGCCAGGCACCGCCCCGGGGCAGCGCGGCGCGGGCGGCCGGGTCGCGGACCAGGTCCTCGGCCATGCCCTCGACGGTGAGCGGGCCGTACGGGAGGAGGCCGGCTGCCGCCTCGGCGGCCGCGCTCTCGTCGGCGTACCCGAGGACGGCGAGGGCGCGGGCGGGCGGCGACTCGACGAGCCGTACGGTCGCCTCGGTCAGCACGCCCAGGGTGCCCTCGCTGCCGCAGAAGGCGCGGGCGACGTCGGTGCCGTGCTCGGGAAGGAGGGCGTCCAGGGCGTAGCCGGAGATGCGGCGCGGGAGGCCGGGCGGGAAGCCGGTGCGCAGGGCCGCCAGGTGCTCGCGGACCAGCCGGTCCAGTCCGTCCGGCGCGCCCTGTCCGCCGCGTCCGAGGCGCAGTCCGGCGCCGCCGTACGTCACGACCGACAGCTCGCGCAGGTTGTCGGCGGTCGTCCCCCACGCCACCGAGTGCGACCCGCACGCGTTGTTCCCGATCATGCCGCCGAGGGTGCAGCGGCTGTGGGTGGACGGATCGGGGCCGAAGGTGAGCCCGTACGGGCGTGCCGCGTCGCGCAGCCGGTCCAGCACCACGCCGGGCTGGACCACGGCCGTCCGCGTCGCGGGGTCGATCGCGATGATGCCCCTCATATGGCGGGTGAGGTCCAGCACGACGCCGGTGCCGGTCGCCTGCCCGGCGATGGAGGTCCCCGCCCCCCGCGGGACGACCGGCACGCCGTGCTCGCGGCACACGGCCAGCGCGGCGGCCACGTCCACCGCGTCACGCGGGGCCACGACGCCGACGGGGACGCGGCGGTAGTTGGACGCGTCCATGGTGTGCAGGGCGCGGGCCGCCGCGCCGAAGTCCACGTCGCCGCGCACCGCGTCCCGGAGCGCCCGCGCGACGGCTGCCGTCTCCCGTAGCTGATCACCCATGGGGCCAGGATGCCCCCGCCGGGCCTCCGGGGTCCGGGCCCTCGCCGGGGTCGGCAGAAGAAAGCACACAGGAACTTCCCAAAGTGATCGCCAATTCTCTTATAGTGACCCGGAATTGTTCGGGAATTGACGGCTCCAGCTGCCCCCACGCCCAGAGGACTGACGATTTGCGCCCCTCCCACCGGCCGGCCGTGCCGACCCTGCTGATCTCGGCGGCCGTCACCGGCCTCCTGTGCGCGGGAGCGGTGACCGTCGCTCCCGACTCCGTACGGACTCCGCTCGCATGGGGCTCGGCCGTGGCCGCCGTGCTGCTGACCGCCGCGCTCACCACCGCCGCGTACGCCCTCGACACCGCCCGCCGGCTGCGCGACCGGACCGGCGCGCTCACCACCGAGGCCGCCCGCCGCGCCGCCGACACCGCCCGGACGCTCGCCGAGGCCCGCGCGGAGACCGCCCGGACCAAGGCGGACGCCGACCGTGCCGTGGCCGAGGCCCGCGCGACCGCCGCCCGCGCCGGGGCGGAGGCCCGCGCCGAAGCCGACCGGGTCGCCGCCGAAGCCCGCGCCGAGGCCGACCGGGTCGCCGCCGAAGCCCGCGCGGAGGCCGGCCGCGCCCGCGCCGAGGCGGCGCGCAGCGAGACCAGCCGGGCCGCCGCCGTGGCCGCCTGCGCCAACGCGGCCGGCCGTATGCAGGCACTGGCCACGAGCATGCTCGCCGACCTCCGCGAGATGGAGCACCGGCACGCGGACGAGGACGTCCTCACCGACCTTCTCCACCTCGACCACCGCACCGCCCAGGCGGGCCGCCTCGCCGACTCCATCGCCGTCCTCACCGGCGCCCGCTCGGGCCGCCGCTGGGCGAAGCCGATCGTGGTGGAGTCCATCCTGCGCGGCGCCATGGGCCGCATCGGCGGCTACCAGCGCGTGCGGCTCCACACCACCAGCGACGCCGCGATCGCCGGTCACGCCGCCGAGGGCGTCATGCACGCGCTGGCCGAACTCCTCGACAACGCGGCCAACTTCTCGCCGCCCACCGCCGAGGTCCATGTGTACGTCGAGGAGGTCCCCGCCGGACTCGTCGTCACCGTCGAGGACAGCGGCCTGGTGATGAGCGACGTCCAGCTGCGCCGTGCCGAGCGGGCCGTGGACCCGTCCGGGGGGACCGACCTGACCGGCCTGTCGGGCACCCGCCTGGGCCTCGCCGTCGTCGGACGGCTGGCCCGCAAGCACGGCCTGACCGTGTCCTTCCGCCCGTCGGCCCGGGGCGGCACCGGCGCGCTGATGATGATCCCGCACGAACTGATCGCCCGCACCCGCCGCGAGAGCGCGCCCGCGCCCGCGGCGCCCCGGGAGATCCCGCCGCCCCCCGCACCCCGGAGGGCCGACGAGACGCGGGAGACGCACCAGGACCAGGAGACGTACGGGGCGCGGAGGCCCCACGAGACCGACCGGCTCCAGGAAGAACCCCACGAGGTCCACGAGCGCCCCGCCACCACCACCTCCGAAGCCGCCGCGACGCGCTCGCCCGGCGGCCTCCCCAAGCGCCGCCGCGGCCAGACCCTCGCCGCCGCCCACCCCGAAGGCACCCCCACCACCCCCGCCGAGCACACCGATCCCGCGTCGCGGACCCGGTCGGCGGCCCGTTTCAGCAGCTTCCGCCAAGCGGTACGCACCACCACGGAAGGCACCCCTCGATGACCACCGGTACCACCACCGACGAAAAGCTCAACTGGCTGCTGGACAACCTCCTCCAGCGCACGCCCGGAGCCCGTCACGCGCTCGTCCTGTCCCGGGACGGCCTCAAGCTGTGCCGCACGCCGGAGCTCTCCGTCGACCAGGCCGACCAGCTGGCCGCCATAGCCGCCGGCATCCAGAGCCTGTCCCACGGGGCGTCCATGGAGTTCGGCGACGGGACCGGCGGCGTGCGGTCGGCGATGGCCGAGTTCTACGGCGGTGTCCTGCTCATCGTCGAGGCCGGCGAGGGCGCCCATCTCGCGGTGGTCGCCGCGGAGGACTCCGACGTCGGCCTGGTGGGGCACAACATGAGCGAACTCGTCGAGCAGCTCGGCGAGCACCTGCACGCCGAACCCCGCACACCGTGACTCCGATCAACCACAGGGACGAGTCCCCGGACCGGTTGTACACCCTCACCGGTGGCCGCACCCGTTCCGCCCCGGACGCGCCTTTCGACCTGGTGACCCTGGTGGTGGCGGAGTCGGACCCGGCGCCCGGCATGCAGTCCGAGCACGCCGCGATCCTCCGCATGTGCCGCCGCCCCACCGCGGTCGTCGAGGTGGCGGCCGAACTCGCGCTGCCCGTCGGCATCGTGCGGATCCTCCTCGCCGACCTGCTCGGTACGGGCCGGATCAGCGCCCGCCACCCCCGTACGGCCGGACCGGCCGACGGGTCCGGTACCTACAGCCTTCCCGACCCCGACCTCCTGGAGCAGGTGCTCGTTGGACTCCGCAACCTCTGAACGGACACCGCTCACCAGCACCGCCGACAACGGTCTGAAGATCGTCATCGTCGGCGGTTTCGGTGTCGGCAAGACCACCCTCGTCCGCTCGGTCAGCGAGATCCGTCCCCTCAACACCGAGGAGACGATGACCCGCGCGGGCGAGGCCGTCGACGACGTCGCCCAGATCCACACCAAGACGTCCACCACCGTCGCCTTCGACTTCGGCCGCATCACGCTCGACGCGCACAACGTCCTGTACCTCTTCGGCGCCCCCGGCCAGGAACGCTTCTGGTTCCTGTGGGACCGCCTCTTCTCCGGCACCCTCGGCGCGGTCGTCCTCGTCGACACCCGCCGCCTCGCCGACTCCTGGTACGCGATCGACCGCCTGGAGCACCACGGCATGCCGTTCATCGTCGCCTGCAACGACTTCGGCGGCCCGGCCCACACCGAGCAGGAGATCCGCGAGGCGCTCGACCTCGCCGACCACGTACCGCTGGTCGAGTGCGACGCCCGCGACCGCTCGTCCAGCAAGTACGTACTGATCACCCTCGTCACCCACCTCCAACACCTGCACGCCCCCCGGGAGACCAGAACATGACCGCCCCCGTGCCCCTGTCCGGGCCCCGGTTCCAGACCGAACCCGCCCAGTTGTACCGGGAGATCCGGCGTGAGCACGGAGCCGTCGCCCCGGTCCTCCTCGACGGGGACGTCCCGGCCTGGCTGGTGCTCGACTACCGCGAGCTGCACCAGGTCACCGGCGACCCGGTGCTCTTCAGCCGGGACTCCGACCTGTGGAACCAGTGGGACCGCGTCCCCGACGACTGGCCGCTCCTGCCGATGATCGGCCGCAAGCAGCCGTCGATCCTCTACACGGTCGGCGAACGCCACCGCCTGCGGGCCGGGATGATCGCGACCGCCCTCGAATCGGTCGACGCCTTCAGTCTGCGCCGGTACGCCGAGGGGTTCGCGGACGGGCTGATCGACGCGTTCTGCGGCAAGGGCGAGGCGGATCTGATCGCCCAGTACGCCATGCTGCTGCCGGTCCGCGTGCTGGTGAAGATCTACGGGGTGCCCGACGAGGAGGGCCCCGGGCTGGTCACCGCGCTCAACGACATGATCGACGGCCGGGAGCGGGCGCTGGACGGCCAGCGGCACCTGGGCGAGGCGATATTCGGCCTGCTCACCGCCAAGCAGGCCGACCCGGGTGACGACGTGGCCTCGCGCATGCTGGCCGACCCGTCCGGGTTCACGCTCGAGGAGATGGCGCAGGACATGATGGTCATGATGGCCGCCGGGCACCAGCCGACGGCCGACTGGATCGGCAACTCCCTGCGCCTGATGCTGACCGACGACCGGTTCGCCGCGTCCCTCTCCGGCGGCCGGCACAGCGTCGCCGAGGCGATGAACGAGGTGCTGTGGGCCGACACGCCCACCCAGAACGTGGCCGGCCGGTGGGCGTCGCGCGACACCCACCTGGGCGGGCGGCACATCAAGGCCGGTGACCTGCTCCTGCTGGGGCTGGCCGCCGCGAACTCCGATCCGCAGGTCCACATCGACAACGCGGCGCTCACCGGCGGCAACAGCGCCCACTTCTCCTTCGGGCACGGCGAGCACCGCTGCCCGTTCCCCGCCCAGGAGATCGCCGAGGTCATCGCCCGTACCGGGATCGAGGTCCTGCTGGACCGGCTGCCCGACCTGGACCTGGCGACCGGCGCGGACGCGCTGACCAGGCGCCCCTCGCCCTGGCTGCGCGGCCTGACCGACCTGCCCGTGACCTTCACCCCGACCCCCGCCCTCGGAGGCACCGCGTGATCACCGCAGAGGAAGAACCCATCCCCCTCGACCCCTTCGTCACCGACCTCGACGGCGAGAGCGCGGCCCTGCGCGCGGCCGGGCCGCTCGCCCGGGTGGTCCTGCCGGGCGGGGTCCCGGTGTGGGCGGTCACGCGCCACGCGGAGGCGCGGGCGCTGCTCACCGACAGACGGCTCGTCAAGGACATCGGGGTGTGGGGCGCCTGGCGGCGCGGCGAGATACCGGGGGACTGGCCGCTGATCGGCCTGGCCAACCCCGGCCGGTCCATGCTGACCGTGGACGGCGAGGACCACCGCCGGATGCGGGCGCTGGTCGCGCAGGCGCTCACCCCGCGCCGCGTGGAGCTGATGCGGGGGCGGATCACCGAGCTGACGGACCGCCTGCTGGACGGTCTGGCCGCGCACGGACCGGACGAGACGGTGGACCTCAAGGCCGCGTTCGCCTACCCCCTCCCGATGTACGTGATCAGCGACCTGATGGGCATCGACCCGGCGGACCACCCGCGCCTGAAGGTCCTGTTCGACAAGTTCTTCTCCACCCAGACACCGCCGGAGGAGGTCGTGGCGACCCTCGGGGAGCTGGCGGAGATGATGGGGAAGGTGGTGGCCGCCCGCCGCGCGGAGCCGGGCGACGACCTCACCAGCGCGTTGATCGCCGCGTCCGAGAACGGCGACCACCTCACCGACGAGGAGATCGTCTCCACCCTCCAGCTGATGGTGGCGGCCGGTCACGAGACGACGATCTCGCTGATCGTCAACGCCGTCGTCAACCTGGCCGCCCACCCCGAGCAGCTCGCCCTCGTCCGGTCCGGGGAGGCGGGCTGGGACGCCGTGGTCGAGGAGACCCTCCGGTTCTCCACCCCCACCTCCCACGTCCTGATCCGGTTCGCGACCGAGGACGTCCGGGTCGGCGACCGGACCCTCCCCGCGGGGGACGCGCTGATCGTGTCGTACGGGGCGATCGGCCGGGACGAGGAGCAGCACGGTCCGACGGCCGGGGTCTTCGACATCACCCGCTCGCCCAACCGGCACATCTCCTTCGGCCACGGGCCGCACGTCTGCCCGGGGGCGGCGCTCTCCCGGCTGGAGGCGGGTGTGGCCCTGCCGGCGCTGTACGCGCGCTTCCCCGGCCTCGCCCTCGCGGTGCCCGCCTCCGAGCTGCGCCGCAAGCCGGTCGTCACGCAGAACGACCTCTTCGAGCTGCCCGTCCGGCTGGGTCCGGGCCGGCGGTGAACTTGCCATTTCGTGTCTCATCGGACGGACACGGTCTTCGGCCGTGACCCTGAGCGGCTAGGCTCCGAACGTGGCTGAGATCCGGATTCCCGCTGACATCAAGCCCGCCGACGGCCGTTTCGGCGCGGGCCCCTCCAAGGTGCGTACGGAGGCGCTGGACGCCCTGTCCGTCACCGGCACCTCCCTCCTGGGCACGTCCCACCGCCAGGCTCCGGTCAGGAACCTGGTCGGCGAGGTCCGCGCCGGTATGCGTGACCTGTTCTCCCTCCCCGAGGGCTACGAGGTGATCCTCGGCAACGGCGGCTCCACCGCCTTCTGGGACATCGCGACCTACGGGCTGATCGAGAACAAGTCGCAGCACCTGTCGTTCGGCGAGTTCTCGTCCAAGTTCGCGAAGGCGTCCAAGCTGGCCCCGTGGCTGGCCGAGCCGACCGTCATCTCCTCCGAGCCGGGTACGCACCCCGACCCGGCGGCCGAGGCGGGCGTCGACGTGTACGCGTTCACGCACAACGAGACCTCCACGGGTGTCGCCGCGCCGGTCAAGCGCGTCGAGGGCGCCGACGAGGGCGCGCTGGTCCTCGTGGACGCGACCTCCGGCGCGGGCGGTCTGCCGGTCGACATCACCGAGTCGGACGTGTACTACTTCGCCCCGCAGAAGTCCTTCGCCTCCGACGGCGGTCTGTGGATCGGTGTGTTCTCCCCGGCGGCGCTGGAGCGGGCCGCCCGGGTCCACGCGTCCGGCCGGCACGTCCCGGAGTTCTTCTCCCTGCCGACGGCGATCGACAACTCGCTGAAGAACCAGACGTACAACACCCCGGCGCTGTCCACGCTGTTCCTGCTGAACGAGCAGCTGAAGTGGATCAACGGCCAGGGCGGTCTCGACTGGTCGGTGCGGCGCACCGCGACCTCCGCGCGCACGCTGTACGGCTGGGCCGAGGAGTCCAAGTACGCGACGCCGTTCGTCGCCGACCCGGCCAAGCGCTCGCAGGTCATCGGCACGATCGACTTCTCGGACGAGATCGACGCGGCGGCGGTCGCCGAGGTGCTGCGCGCCAACGGCATCGTCGACACCGAGCCGTACCGCAAGCTGGGCCGCAACCAGCTGCGGATCGCGATGTACCCGGCGATCGACCCGGCGGACGTCGAGGCGCTGACGGCGTGCGTCGAGCACGTGATCGAGAAGCTGTAGGCAGTCGTCCGTGAAGGGCCCCGATCCCGCCATGGGACGGGGCCCTTCCGCATGCGGCCGATAACCGCTCTATCCGGTGCCGTCGCCGGTCCCTACCATCCGAAGCACCTCGGAAGCACCCGCGCGAGTGATTGGCATGTCCAGGACATCCACGGTTGGACCCCCCACTTCGACCGGCAACCGATCGGAGCCCCATGTCCCGACGCTCCCTGTCCAGATCCCTGTTCGCCGGCTCGGCCGCCACCGCGGCCCTCGCGGCGACCGCCCTCACCCCGACCCCCGCCTCGGCGGGCATCGTGGCCCCGCCCGACAAGATCGTGATCGAGATCGCGACCGTCAACGGTTCGGGCTGCCCCCAGGGCACGGCCGCCGTCGCCGTGGCCCCGGACAACACCGCCTTCACCGTGACGTACAGCGACTACCTCGCCCAGGTGGGCGTGGGCGCGAAACCGACCGACTTCCGCAAGAACTGCCAGCTCAACCTGATCGTCCACGTTCCGGGCGGCTTCACCTACGCCGTCGCGAGCGCCGACTACCGGGGCTACGCCAAGCTGGAGCCGGGCGCCACCGCCGAACAGAAGGCGTCCTACTACTTCCAGGGCTCGCCGGACACGGCCAGGACGAGCCACCCGTACCGGGGCCCGTACGACAACAACTGGCAGGCGACCGACCAGACCGACTGGGGCCAGCTGGTCTGGGCGCCCTGCGGCGCGAAGCGGAACTTCAACATCAACACCGAGCTGCGGGTCAGCGCGGGCACCTCGGACCCGGCGAAGACCAACAGCTTCATCACGATGGACTCCACGGACGGGGACATCAAGACGATCTACCGCCTGGCCTGGAAGGAATGCCCGGCGTAACCGGACCGGGTGGGCCCGCACCCCCTCCGCGGGCCCACCCTCCGCCGTGGACCACCGGCCGCCCCGCCGTGGTCCACCGGCCGCCCCCGCCGTGGTCCACCGGCCGCCCTCAGGCGCGTACTACCGGCTCAGCCGCTGGAAGCGCCGTACCGCGAGCGGCAGGAAGACCGCCGTGATCACCACGGGCCACACCACCGCCATCAGCAGGGCGTGCTGCTCGACCCAGCTCCCGCCCCCGGCACCGGGGTTGCCGAACAGCTCGCGCGTCGCCGCCGCCGTGGAGGAGATCGGGTTCCAGGCGGCGACGGTGCCCAGCCAGTCGGGCATCGAGCCGGGCTGGACGAACACGCTGGAGATCATGGTCAGCGGGAAGGCGACCGCGAACAGCCCGCCCGCCGCCTCAGGGTCCGGCACCAGCAGCCCGAGCCAGATGCCGACCCAGGTCAGGCAGTAGCGCAGCAGGAGCAGCAGGCCGAAGGCCGCCACGGTGCCGAGGAAGCCCCCGTCCGAGCGCCAGCCCATCACGAACGCGGTCCCCGCGAGGATGGCCAGCTCGGCGCAGGCGATGATCACGTCGGTGACGCCCCGCCCGGTGACCACCGCGGAAGGCGCCATGGGCATGGAGCGGAAGCGGTCGATGACGCCCTTGTTGGCGTCGGTGACCACGGCGGTCGCGGTGTTGATGAACCCGAAGGCCATCGTCATCACGAACATGCCCGGCATCAGGAAGTCCCGGTAGGCGTCCGCCCCACCACCGCCCGGCGGCTTCATCGCGCCACCGAAGACATACCCGTAGAGCAGCACCGACAGGATCGGGAAGCCGAGCTGCCAGGCGATGTAGACGGGCTTGCGCCGGTAGTGGGTGAGCGTCCGGCGCACCACGTTCCAGCAGTCGGCGAGCGCCCAGTAGGCCCGTCCGCGCCCGGCGAGGGGCTCCAGCGAGATGGTCATGCGGCCGCTCCTTCCTTGTTCTCCTCGTCGGCCGAATGGCCGGTCAGGCGCAGGAACACGTCGTCGAGGCTCGGTCTGCGCAGCCCGATGTCCTCGACCTGGACGCCCTCGTCCTGGAGGGTCCTGGCGACCTCGGTGAGCGCCACGACCCGGTCGGCGACCGGTGCGTGGACGCGCCGCTCCTCCTCGTCCACGTGCGGCTCGCCGTGGCACACCCGGGCGACGGTCTTGGCCACGCGCGGCAGGTCGGCGGGGTCGGCGGCGACGACCTCGATGCGGTCACCGCCGACCCGGTCCTTCAGCGCCTCGGGCGTGTCGTCGGCGATGGCGCGGCCCCGGTCGATGACGGTGACCCGGGAGGCCAGCTTGTCGGCCTCCTCCAGGTACTGCGTGGTCAGCAGGACCGTCGTCCCGCCCGCCACCAGGTCCCGCACCGCGTCCCACACCTCGCCGCGTCCCCGCGGGTCCAGGCCGGTCGTCGGCTCGTCCAGGAACAGCACGCGGGGCGCGAGGATCATCGAGGCGGCCAGGTCCAGGCGGCGCCGCATGCCGCCGCTGTACCCCTCGACGCCCTTGTCGGCGGCCTCCGTCAGCCCGAACCGCTCCAGCAGTTCGGCGGCGCGCGAGCGGGCCCGGCGCCCGCCGAGGTGGAACAGCCGGCCGAACATCTCCAGGTTCTGCCGGCCGGTCAGGATCTCGTCCACGGCCGCGTACTGGCCGGTGAGGCCGATCAGGGCCCGCACGCGGCGCGGGTCGCGGGCCACGTCGACCCCGGCGACCTCGGCGCGGCCGCCGTCGAAGCGCCGCAGCGTGGCCAGCACGCGGACGGCGGTGGTCTTGCCCGCCCCGTTGGGGCCGAGGAGCCCGTGCACCGTGCCGGGCCGCACGGCAAGGTCGAATCCGTCCAGTGCGCGTTTCTCCCCGTACCGCTTCTCCAGGCCCTCGGCCCGTACCGCCCAGTCGTCCATGACGCCCTCCCACTGAAACTGAGTACACCGTACCCAAGCGAGCGTACAGCGTACTCAATTTTCGTCCAGTGATTTACGCTGGCGCCATGACCAGCAGTGACAAGGCACCCGCCCGACCGGCGGCGACGAGCGGCAGCGGCGACATCGTCCGCAGCCTGGAACTGCTCTGGGGAATCGGCGAACCCCCCTCCCGGGGCCCGAAACGCGGCCTGACCGTCGACCGTGTCGTCGCCGCCGCCGTGGCGGTCGCCGACGCCGAGGGCCTGGACGCCGTCTCGATGCGGCGGCTCTCCGCCGACCTGGGCGTCGGCACGATGTCGCTGTACCGGTACGTCCCCGGCAAGGCCGAGCTGCTGGACCTGATGCTCGACCGGGTACGGGGTCTGATGCTCGACCCGCAGCCGGCCGAGCCCCGCGACTGGCGCACCGCCGTCGACGCGCTGGCGCGCGCCGAACTGGCCCTGTACCGCCGCCACCCCTGGCTGCTCAAGGTCAACCAGACCCGTACCGTCCTCGGCCCCAGCGCCCTGCGGGGGCTGGAACTCGCCCTGACGGGCCTGAAGAGAATGGGCCTCACGGACCCGGAGCTCATCTCCGTGATCATCGCCGTCCAGAGCTTCGTCACCGGGATCGTGCGCATGGAGGCCGAGACGGTCGAGGCGGCCAAGGAGACCGGTGTCAGCGACGAGGAGTTCTGGACACGGCAGGAGCCCTTCCTCGAGCGCGCCATGCGCACCGGCGCGTACCCGATGATGGCGGCGCTCTCCCCGGACGCCTTCTCCACCGAGTTCGACCACTTCGAGTTCGGCCTGCGGGCCCTGATGGGCGGCTTCGAGGCGATGGTGGCGGAAGCCGCCGGGCGGCAGCCCACGGAGCGGTGACCGGCCGGGCGGTGACCGGCGGGGCGGCAGCCCGCCGAGCGGCGACCGGCCGGGCGGTGAGCGGCCCCTCTACGCGATCGCGACCGCCCGGCCCGTGACCCGGGTGCGCTCGTCCTCCGGGGACACCTCGATCAGCAGGTCGCTGGGGCGGCCCATGTCCTCGCCCTGGCGGATCGCGATCGTCATGGGCCGGGTGACCAGGCCCAGCGCGCGGAGGTAGCCGCCGAGCGCCGCCGCTGCCGCTCCGGTGGCCGGGTCCTCCACGACGCCCCCGACGGGGAACGGATTGCGGGCGTGGAACCGCTCCGGCGACTCGCGCCACACCAGGTTCACGGTCGTCCACCCGTGCTCCCGCATCACCGCGCCGAGGGCGTCGAAGTCGTACTCCAGGCCGGCCAGGCGCTCCCGCGAGGCGGCGGCCAGCACCAGATGGTCGTTGCCGCCGAAGGCCACGTGCGGGGGAAGCTCCGGGTCCAGCTCGGCGGCGGACCAGCCCAGCGCGCGCAGGGCCGCGTCCAGTTCGGCGCCCTCGGCGGGCCGGCTGCGGGCGGGGACGCTGGTGAGCGTGGCCAGGACCGCGCCGGAGTCGTCCCTCGTGGTGGCCACGGGGATCCCGCCCGCCGGGGTGTCGAGGTGGAGGTCCCCGGTGCCCAGCCGCTCGGCGAGCGCGACGGCCAGGGCGATGGTGGCGTGGCCGCAGAACGCCACTTCCGCCAGCGGGCTGAAATAGCGGACCCGGAACCGCCGCGCCGCCTCGTCGCGCTCGGTGACGAACGCGGTCTCCGAATAACCGAGTTCGGCCGCCGTCGCGAGCATCGCCGCGTCGTCGAGTCCGGAAGCGTCGAGTACGACACCGGCGGGGTTCCCGCCCTCGGGGGCGCTGGTGAAGGCGGTGTACCGCAGGGGCACTTCGGTGGTGGTCATGGGTCCATGCTGGCGCCGCCCGGGCCATCGCGTCCAACGATTGATTCCGATCGGTCCCATGCGCGTGACGCATAGCCTGGGAGGGTGGACACCCGACTGCTGCACACCTTCGCCACCCTCGCCCGTACCGGCAGCTTCACCGCCACCGCCGCCGAACTGCACGTGGCCCAATCCACCGTGACCGTGCAGATCCGGGCGCTGGAGCGGGAGCTCGGCACCCGCCTCTTCGACCGCCTCCCCTCCGGCGCGCTGCTCACCGAGTCCGGCCGGCGACTGCTGGAGGAGGCCGGGAACGTCCTCGACGCGGTGGCCCGTCTGCGGGCCGGGACCGGCGGCGACGGAGCCGTACGGGGGCGGGTGACCGTCGGCACCCCCGAGTCGCTGTGCTCCACCCGCCTGCCGGGCGTCATCGCCGCCCTGCGCACCGGCCACCCCGACGTCGACGTCCGCCTCCACGCCGCCGGCACGGCGCGGAGCGTCGAGGGTCTGCGCTCCGGGCACCTGGACCTGGCCCTGAGCCTGGAGGAGGAGGGCGACTTCCCCGACCTGACCGCCGAGCCGATCGGCCGTGAGCCACTTGGCCTGCTCTGCTCCCCCGGGCACCCGCTCGCCGCGCGTACCCGACCGGTCACCTGGGAGGAGCTCGCGGCGGAGAGCTACTTCCTGCTGGAGCAGGGCTGCTCCTACAGCGACGCGCTGGAGCGCCGGCTGCTCGCCGTGCCCGGCGCGCGCCCGCGGCTGACCCGGTTCGGCAGCGTGGACGCGGCGCGCGGCTGCGTGGCCGCCGGGCTGGGGCTGACCCTGCTGCCGCTCACGACGGTGGAGGACCACCTGCGCCAGGGACGGCTCGTCCGGATCCCCGGTCCGCGTTTCACCGACGTCCCCGTGCGGCTGGCCCGGCACCGCAAGCGGTGGGCCACCCCGGCCGTGGAGGCGTTCACGCACGAGGCGGTGCGGCACTTCACGGGCTGACGGCGCCCTGCCCCGGCCTCACCCCCGGCGCCGCCCCCGCCGCCACAGGAGGACCAGGGCACCGGCCCCCGCCAGCACGAGGACGCCCACCGTGGTGTTGCCACCGCCACCGCCGCCGTCACCGCTCCCGCCCGGGGGCCCCGGCGTCGCGCCGCTCGTGCCCGGCGCGGCGGAACCGCCGCCGCTCGGCGCGGGGCGCGCACCCTCCACGGGCACCCGCGCCACCTCGCTGTTCGTCCCCTCCGAGCCGTACATCAGCGCCGAGCCGTCCACCGTGTACGTCACCGACTCCGACTGCCGCTGGATCGGCGCGCTCAGCCGCTTCTCGGCGCCGAGCCGCCCGTCCTTCCAGGCGTACGCCCGCGCGCTGAAGTACCCGCGCAGCACCAGCTCGTCACCGTCCGGCGAGAACGCCCCGTCCGTGACCCACGGCACCTCGCCGATCCGCCGGAAGACGTTCGGGCCGCCCGCGCTCAGCCGCGCGGGGC
This sequence comes from Streptomyces gobitricini, assembly GCF_039532985.1. NCBI lineage: Bacteria > Bacillati > Actinomycetota > Actinomycetes > Kitasatosporales > Streptomycetaceae > Streptomyces > Streptomyces gobitricini. The sequence goes on from NZ_BAAASR010000006.1 coordinate 132,052, forward strand.
CCTCGTACAACCCGCCGCCGTCCTCGTGCTTGGACGCGATGTAGACCCGCCCGGTCGTGGGGTGGACCATCAGCGCCTCGGCGTTCCTCGGCCCGTCGGCGTACCTCACCGTGTACTGGGTGGCCTCCACCGTCTGGTCCCGCAGCCGCTCCGGCTCGGGGAAGCGGTAGATCCAGACGTGGTCCCAGGAGCCGTCGAGGTTGTCGCCGATGTCCCCCACGTACACGTTGCCGTCCGCCCCGACCGAGATCGCCTCCATGTCGCGCGGCGTGCCGACCCCCCGGAACGTGACGGTGGCGACGGTCTTCCCTGTCCTGGAGTCCACGGCGAACACCCGGGGCCGGTCCTGGTCGTTGTGCGTCCAGTAGACCCCCGGGTGGGCGCGGCTCGCCGCGAGCCCGCTCGACTCCGTGACGCGGGGGTCCTCGATGGCGAACCCGCCGTCCTCCCCCGCGGCCGTGGCGGGGGCGGCGGACAGCAGCACCGCGGCGAGGGCCGCGCCCAGGGACGTACGCAACGAACGCATGCCCCCAGTGTCCATGGTCACATCGCACACCAGCGCCCCGGTCGGCGATGATGACCCCCATGCGTTTCATGTTCGTCGGCGACTCCATGACCATCGGACGCGCCGGCGACTACACCTGGCGCTACCGGATGTGGCAGCACCTCGAAGCGGCCTTCCCCGGCCCGTACGAGATCGTCGGCCCGCGCACGGAACTGTACGAGACGACCGCCGACGCCGCCGTCTCGCACGCGTACGCCGACCCGGCGTTCCCCGCCGACGCCCGCCGGCACCTCTCCGGCTGGGGCGAGGGCTGGCTGCACATGGCGCCGCTGGTCCGCGAGGCGGTCGCCGCCGCGCGGGCGGACGTGCTGCTGGTCTCGCTGGGCCTGATAGACCTCGGCTTCTACACCGACAGCGACCAGACGTCCGGCAACGTCCGCTCCTTCATCGCGGAGGCCCGCGCCGCCAACCCGCGCGTACGGGCGGTCCTGCTCCCGGTGATCCCGAACGTACGCGCCCAGTACGACGCCCACTTCGCCGCCGAGTGCGCCCGCTTCAACGAGCTGCTGGCCAAGACGGTGGCCGACCTCGACGAACCCGGCTCCCCCCTGCTGCTGGCGTCGACGCCGGACTCGTACGACATCGCCACCGACACCTACGACGGCACCCACCCCGGCCCCTCGGGCGAGCACAAACTCGCGGCCGCCTTCGCGACGGCGATGCACCAGGCGTGGGGCCTGGGCGGGCCGTACGCGCCCGTCCCAGATCAGTAGGCGTCGCCGGCATCCCTGCGCGGCCACCACCCCTCTCGTGCGGTCGCCCGCCTGCTCACGCCCCCGCGCGTGACGACTCGGTCCGACGGTCAGGAGGCGGGCAGCCGGATCTGAAGCGGACCACAGCCGAGCCGCTCGGACTCTGCCGTCACGTAGGCGGGGAACACCTCTCGCGACCACGATGGCGCCCAGGTGGGCCGAGCATCATGCACACCAGGCCTGGACCATTCCAGGGACGTACGCCCGAAGAAAGTTCTCGATTCGCTCACGCCACTCCCCGACGTCAGCGGGTTTCTCATTTCCAACTCGAATTTCCAGCGCCAGAGCGTCGTACCTCCCGCTCTGGGTCTCCGGAAATTCGTACTGGCGTTGATTCGCCTTGGGCTTGCATGCCGCCCACGCAACGGCACCGTCGTCACCTACGCCCGCACTTGTGAATCCACCACCCAGGTCGACCCTCTTCAGGCCGATGTACTTATCGGCCGCCTCTTCTACGATATCGAGATCTCCCCACTGCCGAGACAATGAAACGGTGAGATCCACCCCTTCATCCACCACTATGCTGCAGCTTTTACGCTCACCCGGTCTCGACAGGCTTTCACTGGAATCTTCTTTGACGGACTTCCCAGGAGGAAGGAGCGGCTTCACATCCTGTTGCGCGACGGCAACGTCACAAACTTCGCTGGGGATCGCATAGTCATACTCCGATTCACCCCCCGAACAACCGGCAACGAGCAGCACAGAAGCACAAGCAGCCACGACCCTGCGATGGCGCATCATGCCCCCTTCCCCGCCAGGCGCTTAGCCGTATCGTTTCCATTGTTGGCAGCATTATCGATGGTGTCGACGGTCATATACGGCTTCTCAAGTGCCGCCAGGTCGGGATTCCGTTCCCGCCAGATCATCGCCAATTCTTCAAGCCTTCCCTCTCGATCTGTTCCGGTCGCCAAGTTGTCCCGCACCTGCCCATTGTCGATCCTTGCGACCTCTTCTTCAAGCCACTTGGCAGTGAGGGCGTCAACACCTCTCTGCGCCGCATCGCCTACATGCGGAATAAAGTTCACGACGCCGCCCCACGTGTGATAGTCCCACTTCGCTTCCCAGGCGGCCTTAGTCTTGGCATCACCAGCATCCATCGCGAGACCTTGATAGCGAGCCTCTTCGAGGAAGCCCACGGTGCGACCGGCCCTCACCAAGGACTCCGAATCGTTTTCCTTGGCCGTGTTTATGTCGTGGAGGATCTCGCGATTTATGCTGTCCTGAAGCGTTCCATATGCGAACTGGTCCCGGGATATCTGCTTTGCCACTTCCAGGACTTGCCCGCGATCCAGAGAGCTTTCCCCATCGTTGTGAGCACTTGCCGCAACGTGTACGTCATCCCCGTAGTTGCCCATGGCCACCGCCATGGGCGTGCGCAGGCTCGGGGGGAAGTCGTTGCCCTCGGCGGCGAGATGGTTCAGCGCACCCTCGAACACCCGGTTGTTCGCCGTCGAGTGCTCGACGTAACCTCCGCCCGAGTTGTTCGGGTCGATGCCCGTCGTCCCCGCCACGAGTGCGGCGCCGAACCCGGCCCTGTCCTGCGCGTCCTCGATGTCGTAGCTGCGGAGGGGATCGCCCCAGATGCTGTCGGGGTCATGCGGGTTGCGCATGTGGGGATTCCCGTCGACGACGTCCCAGTCGCGCTTGCGCGTCAGGTATTCGAGCCGGTCGTTCCCCTGCTTCTCGTTGTCCTCCGGGTTGGGGTCCGACTTGGGGTCGAGGAACGCTGCCGAGGCCTCCGGGTCCTTGCTCATGATCCCGAGCAGGCCGTCGAGGGGATCGTTCGCGAACCACTCGTCCCGCGAGGTGACGAACCTCTTGGGCAGGTCCCAGTTGTCGTTGCCCTTGTCCGCCTTCTCAGCGGCGATCAGGTCGTCACCCAGGTCGTGCATGAACCGGTCCGAGTAGCCTTCGCCGTGCTGCATCAAAGTGACGAGCGACTGGTAGCCGCGGACCTTCTCGCCCTGCCACTCGTAGCGCTTCATACCGGCTTCCTTCATGCCGGCGTGGAAATCCTTGTAGAACTGGGACTTCGGGTCCTGCGTCGCGGTGGCGAGCGCGTTGGCGAGGCCTCGCTCCGCCCCCAGGTAGTGCTGCTTATTGCCCGTGTCCGAATCGTAGGCGAAGGTGTTGAGCTGGTTGGTCACCTTGATGGTGCCCTCGGGCCCGAGATGGTTCAGCACCGTCTGACTGAACTGCTTGTCCCCGGAGTTGTCGCGCATCAGTCGCGCCCACTCCTCCGGGTCGGCCGGCTTCTCGCCCGCCAGGATCTGGTCCGCGTACTTCTTGGCCTCGCGGGCCTCGACGACCTCGATGTCGCCGACCGCGTTCGCGTTGAACTCGTGGCCCGCGCCACGGGCCTGGTCGAACGCTTCCTCGAAGAAGCTCTTGATGCCGGCGGCGTCGCGGAGGGCCAGCTTGGCGCCCTGGTCCGCATCGTCGACCGCCTGGACGGCGGAAGCCACCGCAGCGGTCCAGGAAGCTTCGTGCATCGCGCGAAGAGCGGCGTCTGCGAGGCCGCCGATATCGGTGCCCTTGACCTTGCTTTCGTCGACGTGAGCCTGCCCGTTCGCGTCGATGTGGATGTTGGCTTCCTTCGCCGACTCCACCAGGTGCCTGACCGCCTGTATTCGCTCGGTGAACTGCGCGTAGATGTCGCGGAGGATCGACGCGATGGCCCGGGCTTCGGCCGCCGCAGCGTCGAACTGCGCCCGCGTCGCAGCGAAGCGGGGCTTCGCGGCATTGGCGCTGGCACCGACCCACGACCCATCGCTCGCCACGGATTGAACGGTGTCTCCGTAGGCCTCGCCCAGGCGCTCGAAGCCGTCAGCCATCTCGTCCCACGAGACGGACGCGGTCGTCAGCGGCGTCAGCCGGATGTTCATGACGTCCTGGTAGGTGAGCACGCCTACCCCTTTCCGTGTGCTGGGCGCCCGGCTCGCCTACCGGTACGAGCCGACCGAGAGTGGAGGTCAGGCATCCCGGCGTGGATCCGGTGTCGGGACGTCGATGCCTGCGAGCCCGCTGTACACACCGTGGTCAACGTACTGGAAGTCCCTGCGTGTGCTGCTCAGAGCCGCCTGGTCCCCCGCGAGGCGCGCCTTCAGGTTCTTGACCTGTAGGGCCCACTCTTCGTGTGCGTCCGCCAGGCCGGAGCCGGTCGCCCAGCCGCTGAAGGCGCGCTCCGCCGCATCCGTCGTCTCATCGGCATGGGTGCCCGCCTTGTCCAGCCCGGGACGTATCAGCTCCACCAGCGCTTTGACCGCCCCGCCCTTGCCGTGCGCATTGGTTTTGAGATCAGGTGGTCCGGCCGCTGCACCCGCGGCGTTCACCTGCATATGCGTCTCGGAACGGGCCGCTACGTCAGCCTTGATCTGTTCCCACTCGTCCCAGCCCATCGATCCCCCCGTGGTGATGGCCTACTTTGGTTCGTGGCCGCTGCCGCATGCGGTCACCCGTATTACGTCTGCTTGTCCGGCCCTGCGGCTTCGGTCATCTTAGGAGGCCCCCTCAGACCAAGGGCATCAAGGGGTCTTCCTCCATTGCGGCGTCTGCTCAGGCCCGTTGGCGTGGCGGCGACGTGCAAGACGGGAGCCCAGGCGATCCGCGATCGCGTGTTCCCAGCTCACCGCACCGCACGGCCGACCATCTCGTGCAGCAGGCCCGGCTCCACGAACGGCACGTCCGCCGTGGGCCGCGACCGCCAGTCCAGCGGCCACGTCAGCCCGTCGAGCGCGGGGATGCCCACGAACGCGGCGCCCCGCCCGCTCCGGCTCAGCGCCCGCGCCCCCGCCGGCCACGCGTACGCCGCCGCCGTCTGCGGCGGCAGCAGGAAGTACACGTTCTGCTCGCCGGTCAGCTCCCGGACGATCGGCCCGGCCCGGAAGTCCGTGAACTCCATGAGCCGGTAGGCCACTTCCTCGCCGAGCACCCCCGTGACGCGAACGGCGTCGAAGTGGATGCCGGCATGCCGCAGGGCGTGCCCGGAGGCGGGGATCCAGGACGGAACCCCGTTGGGTGAGTTGCGCGGATTCATGCGGCCAGCTTCGCGGTCCGGCCCTACTGTGACCAGCACCACAGGGCTTCTGTGCTGGTCTGTGCACCTCGGGAGGGCGGGCGTGAACATCGGAAACAACGGCAGTCCCGGCGCCGCGAAGGCGTTCGGAAGGCTGCTGCGGTTCCACCGCGAGCGAGCGAAGGTCTCCCAGGAGGCGCTGGGCCGGGAGACCGGTTACTCCAAGTCCCAGGTGGCCATGATCGAGCGCGGCGAGCGTCGCCCGAGGGGCAACTTCGTGGACGTGGCGGACGAGCTGCTGGGTGCACAGGGTGCACTGGTGGAGGTTGCGGAGGAGGTGAGGGCGAGCGGGGTGGCGGCGTGGTTCGAGGACTACTTGGAGGAGGAGGCGCGGGCGGCGGCTATCCACAAATACGAGAACCACGTCATCCCCGGGCTGTTGCAGATCGAGCCATACGCTCGCGCGGTCTTCGGCTGCGCCTGCCCGCCACTGGACAGCGATGAGATCGAGGCAGGCGTCACGGCCCGCCTGGCGCGACAAGCGCTGTTCCACCGCAAGCCCATGCCTCTCGTCAGCTTCGTGCTGGAGAAGGCGGTGCTAACCCGGCCGCTTGGCGGCCCACCCGTCCTTAAAAGGAACCTTTTGCACATCCTCGACATCGCGCGGCTACGGAATGTCGAGATCCAGGTGATGCCGGAGGACCGGCGCACCCATGCTGGAATCGATGGCCCTTTCACACTGCTGGACACGGCCGAGCGCCGCAGTCAGCTTGTGTACGTCGAGGGACAGGGCGGGCGCTACTTTCTCAGCGAACAGCCGGACCTGGGTGACGTGTTCGCCAGGTATGGCATTCTGCGAGCCCAGGCCCTCACCCCGGAGGACTCCGCCGAACTCATCGAAGAGGTGGCACGAGAGCTATGAGCACCGACCTCGGCTGGTTCAAGAGCAGCTACAGCGGCCCCCAAGGTGGCGACTGCGTCGAGGTCGCCTTCGCCTGGACCAAGTCCTCCTACAGCGGCGACCAGGGCGGAGCTTGCGTCGAGGTGGCCGCCTGCCCCCACACCGTCCACGTCCGTGACTCGAAGGACGTGACCCGCCCCGCCCTGGCCCTCTCCCCCTCCGCCTGGTCAGCCTTCCTGGTGGTGAAAGACCACCTCCGGGTGCTCGGCGGTCGGGCCGTCCAGTAGGTTCCGGTCCACGCCCTTCAGGTGCAGGTCGAAGAAGGCCGTGACGTACGCCCGCGTGATCTCCTGCGACCGCTTGCCCGACAGGGGCTCGTCCGGGGGCAGCAGGCCCAACTGGTCGGCGAGCACGGGCACGTCCGTGAACGTGAAGTGGCCCGAGCCGGTGACGCTGATCCAGCGCTTCCAGCCGTCCAGGAGCGGCCAGTCGCGTATCCAGGAGGGGTCGTCGTCGCCCGTGCCCAGCATCATGAACGGGCGCCCTCCCAGGCCCTCCGCGGGCACCGGCTCCATGAAGGAACCGTCCATGTCGGCCCCGGCGCGCACCCGGTCGTCACCCGCCATGGTCGTCGCGGCGGAGGCGCCACCGATGGAGTGGCCGGCCATGCCGATCCGCTTCCGGTCGATCACGCGGGCGTGCCGCCAGGCGGGGTGCTTGTCGGCGAGCAGCCGGTCGAGGAGGAAGGACACGTCCTTCGCCCGCCCCTTGGGCACCACGCCGTACCCGCCCGGCTTGATCTTGTCGCAGGCGACGCAGTCCAGGAGGCGTCCGCCGGGGAAGGCGGTGCCGGCCGACTCGTAGGCGTGGTCGACGGTGGCGACGACGTACCCCTGGCTCGCCAGCTCCTCCGCCAGGATGGTCAGGGTGGAGCGGTTCACGGTGAAGCCGGGTGACAGCACCACGAGCGGGAACTTCCCGCGTACGGGAGCGGCGGCGGGGCGGGCGTTGGTGCGGGTGCCGCTGAGCGTCCTGGCGGGCACGGCGTCGGTCAGCCCCCGGTCGTCGATGAAGGCCTGGGCTTCGGCGGCGGTCATGTAGGGGGCCGTCCGGCCGCCACCGGGCCGAGCCGGGTAGTACATCGACACCATCAGCTCGCGTCCCCCGGCCTCGGGGACCCAGGGGTCGGGGCGGCTCTTGTCGACGAGGTGCAGGGTGTCACGCCCGACCACGTACGCGCCGGTGGGCGGCGGCAGTTCGAGGCGTACGCGGGCGGTCTCGGCGGCCGGGGCCACCGGCGTGGCGGGGGCGGCGTGGGCGGCGCCCGTGCCGAGCAGGGCGAGGGAGAGTCCGAGTAAAGCGGCGGCGGCGCGAGGCAGGTGATTCATACCGGTGAGGCTAGGCAGCGGGACCCGTCCGAGGCGTCACCCCACAGCCTGAGCGGGGTCGGCCGCCGGACGTACGACGATCTCCACCCGCCGACTGACCCTTCCCGTGGGGGAGTTGACCTCAAGCGCGGTCGAGGTCCTACGGTCATCGGCATGACGACGACACCGACCGTTCCCGCACCCGCCGACCCCGCCGCCACCGACGCCGACCTCGCCTCCCAGCCGATCGGCTACTGGAGCGGCGTCGTCCACAAGGCCGTCATCAAGCACATCCGCGACGCCATGGCCCGCGTGGACGTCACCCAGCCCATGTGGTGGGCCCTCAACCGGGTCGACGTCGGCGACCACGTCACCCGGGAGGTGATCGCCGCCGGACTCGCCGACGTCGCGGACACCCCGTACGACGCCTCCCGCGCCGTCGACCACCTGCTCCACCGGGGCTGGGTCCGCGCCGGCGAGGACGAGCGCCTCCACCTCACCGACGAGGGCCGCGCCGCGAAGGCCCGCATCAGGGAGATGCTCGCGGGCGTCCGGGCGCGGATCCACGACGGCATCACCGACAACGAATACGTCGCCGCACTCAAGGTGCTGCGCCGCATGACCGACAACGTGACGGCGGCTGCGGACCGCCCGAGCTGAAGTACGGCCGTCCCAGCCCCGCTTGGCGCGGTGATCCTGACGGTACGTACCGGTGCCAATGACCACTGCTGATCCTCGCCCTCGTCGCACCGGTGTTCGGGGACAGCGCGATCGCCGTGGTGGTCCCGCTGCCGCTCGCCGTCGTCCTCGCATGCCTCAACGTCATGCAGCGGCGCATGAAGTAGGCCGGCGGCGCGGGCGCAGGAGAGCCGCGCCGTGGGGTCCGGGCCGGGACGAACGGGCGCCCCCTTGCTTCGAGCGCCCTCCAAGGCGTTGGCTGTACATCCATGAAGTACACGCAGCTCGGACGCACCGGACTCAAGGTCAGCCGACTCGTCCTCGGCACGATGAACTTCGGACCTCAGACCGACGAGGCCGGCAGTCACGCCATCATGAACGCCGCCATCGACGCGGGCATCAACTTCTTCGACACCGCCAACGTGTACGGGTGGGGTGAGAACAAGGGCCGTACGGAGGAGATCATCGGCTCCTGGTTCGCCCGGGGCGGCGACCGGGACAAGGTCGTGCTCGCCACCAAGGTGTACGGGAACATGGCGGCCGACGGGCCGGTCTGGCCCAACCACGACAAGCTCTCCGCCGTGAACATCCGGCGGGCCGTCGAGGCCAGCCTCAAGCGGCTGAACACCGACTACATCGATCTCTACCAGTTCCACCACATCGACCGGCACACGCCTTTCGAGGAGATCTGGCAGGCCGTCGACGTCCTGATCCAGCAGGGCAAGATCCTCTACGCGGGGTCGTCGAACTTCCCCGGCTACAAGATCGCCCAGGCCAACGAGACCGCCGCCCGGCGCGGCATGCTCGGGCTCGTCAGCGAGCAGTGCCTCTACAACCTGGCCGAGCGCCGCGCCGAGATGGAGGTCATCCCGGCCGCCCAGGACTACGGCCTGGGCGTCATCCCCTGGTCGCCGCTGCACGGCGGACTGCTCGGCGGGGTGATCAGGAAGGAGGCCAAGGGCGGGCGCCGCGCCGGCGGCCGTTCGGCGGACGCGCTCGCCGACACCGACGTACGCCTCCAGATCCAGGCGTACGAGGACCTCCTCGACAAGCACGGTCTGGAGCCTGGCGAGGTGGCCCTGGCCTGGCTGCTGACCCGGCCGGGCGTGACGGGGCCGATCGTCGGGCCGCGTACGGCCGAGCAGCTCGACTCCGCGCTGCGTGCGGTGGAGCTGGAGCTGTCGGAGGAGGTCCTGAAGGAGCTGGACGCGATCTTCCCGGGCACGGGGCCGTCACCGGAGGCTTTCGCCTGGTGACGGGGTCGCCGGGCGGCCGCGCCTCGGGATCAGCCGAAGGCGGCCGCCACGGCGACGAGCACGAACATCAGGACAAGCACACCGGCCATGATCCGGTTACGGGTTTTCGGGTCCACACTTCGAGGTTAGCTGGCTCCTCCGAGCGGCCAGGAACCGACCGCCTCGTAGCGCGGTGCCTGGCCCGCGGCGCCTCCACCGGGCAGGTTGCTGCGTACCAGGACGAGCTCGGCCACGTTCCAGCGGGTGCCCTCGAGGTCCTGGAGCCCCTCGACGAACGGGCGCAGGTCCGTGGCGTCCGTGCGGCTGCGGGCCACGGTCAGGTGGGCGTGGTAGCGGCGGTGCTCGTCCATCGGGATGCCCGCGCGCCGGGCGGCGGCGTCCGCGCGGTCGGCGAGCAGCCGCATCTCGTCCAGCCCGCCCGCCGCGCCCGCCCACAGGACCCGCCGGCCGAACCGTCCGCCGCCGTGCAGGCGCAGCGGGAAGGGCGCGGTGCGGTGCGCGGCGCGGGCGAGCCGGGTGCACAGCTCGGGCACCAGCCCGTCGTCCACCTCCCCCATGAACGCCAGCGTGAAGTGCCAGCCGGCACGCCCCGTCCAGCGCAGGTCACCGGCGCCCGGGAGGGCTCTCAACCGGTCGATCCGCACCGCGAGTTCGTCCACGGCCGCACGAGTCGGCAGCACGGCAGCGAAAAGCCTCATACGTCGAGTCTGGCATGATCCACGCGCCGTACCCTTGGCCGATGGAGAAGGTGCGGATCAGGCGGGGCGGGGTGGACGACGTCCCCGCGATACTCGGTGTGCTGGACAGCGCGGTCGTCTGGCTGAACGCGCGCGGGATCACGGACCAGTGGGGCACCGAGCCGTGGTCGTCGAGGCCACGGGCCGCGCGGCGGGTGCGCGAGACCGTCGCGGAGGGCTCGCCGTGGATCGCCGAGATCGGGGGCGTACCGGCCGGGGCGCTGACGCTGACGCCGTTCCCCGGGCCCGATGTCGCTCCCGCCGGTGAACCGGAGCTTTACGTGCGCTTCCTGGCCACCGACAGCCGGTTCCACGGGCGGGGGGTCGGCGGCGCGCTGCTGGCGCACGCGGTCGAGGAGGCCCGCCGGCGGGGGGTGCCGCTGTTGCGGGTGGACTGTTTCGCGGGCGGCGGGGGGCGGCTCGTGGACTACTACGTACGGCACGGCTTCACGCCCACCGAGACCTACACGGTCGGCGACTGGCCGGGGCAGGTTCTGGAGCGGCGGGTGTGACGAAGGGGCCTCGCCCCGTCCCGGGCGGGCCCCTTCGGAGCGCACAGGTGCCGCTAGGCGGCCGTGGTCAGCCGCTCGCGCGGGACGAACCGCACGTGCGGGTGGCGGCCGTGCATCTCGACCTTCAGGCGCAGTCCGCCCACCCGCGCCAGCACCAGGCCGATCACCACGGCGGCGGCCAGCGAGACGGCGCCGCCCGTGGCGAAGCCGGCGCGGGCGCCGTAGGTGTCGGTGATCCAGCCGAGCAAGGGCGCGCCCACCGGCGTACCGCCGACGAACACCATCATGTAGAGGCTCATCACCCGGCCGCGCATGACCGGGTCGGTCGCGAGCTGGACCGAGGAGTTGGCGGTGACGTTGACCGTCAGGCCGAACATGCCGATCGGGACCAGCAGCAGCGCGAAGACCCAGAAGGACGGGGAGAACGCGGCCGCGATCTCCAGTACGCCGAAGGCGACCGCTCCACCGACCAGCAGCCGCAGCCGCGAGGTGCCGCGCCGGGCGGCGAGCAGGGCGCCGATGAGGGAGCCGACGGCCATCAGGGTGTTGAGGAAGCCGTACGTGCCCGCTCCGGCGTGGAAGACGTCGTCGGAGAAGGCGGTCAGCCAGATCGGGAAGTTGAAGCCGAAAGTGCCGACGAATCCGACGAGCGCGATCGGCCAGATCAGCTCGGGGCGGCCGGCGACGTACCGCAGTCCCTCGCGCAGCTGGCCCTTGCCTCGCGGTGCCCGCTCCACCTGGTGCAGCTCGCTGGTGCGCATGAGCATCAGGGAGGCCAGCGGGGCGAGGAAGGACAGGCCGTTGATCAGGAAGGCGTACCCGCTGCCGACCGACGCGATCAGCGCGCCGGCGACGGCGGGGCCGACGAGGCGGGCCGACTGGAAGTTGGCCGAGTTCAGGCTGACGGCGTTGCGGACCTCGGAGGGGCCGACCAGCTCGGAGTAGAACGACTGGCGGGCCGGGTTGTCGACGACCGTGACCATGCCGAGCAGGAACGCGATCAGGTAGACGTGCCAGACCTGGATATGGCCGGAGAGGGTGAGGACGGCGAGGGCGAGACCGCACAGGCCGAGGGCACCCTGGCTGAGCATCAGCAGGTTGCGCTTGGGATAGCGGTCGACGAGGACTCCGCCGTACAGGCCGAAGAGCAGCATCGGCAGGAACTGCAGCGCCGTCGTGATGCCGACGGCGGCGGCGGAGCCCGTGAGGCTGAGGACCAGCCAGTCCTGGGTGATACGGGCCATCCAGGTGCCGGTGTTGGAGACGATGGCACCGGTGAAGAAGAGCCGGTAGTTGCGGACCTTGAGCGAGGAGAAGGTCCCGGTGCGGCGGGGCCCGCCGTGCGTATCGCGCTTGTCACGCTCGCCGCGCCTATTGCGCTTGGCGTGCTTGGCGTGCTTGTCGCGCTTGTCGTGCTTGTCGTGCTTGTCGTAGGGGTTGTGTGCGGGTGCGGAGTCTGCTCCGGGTCCCGTACTCAAAAGGGGTCGCCTCCTTGGTGTGACTGTTTACAGATGTGCGAGCTTCTCCAGCACGGGTGCGGCATCGCGCAGCTTTGCCCACTCGTCCTCGTCCAAACCTTCGGCGAGGGTGGCGAGCCAGGCGTTCCGCTTGCGGCGGGACTCCTCGAGCATGGCCTCGGCCGTCTCGGTCTGGCTGACGACCTTCTGCCGGCGGTCGTCGGGGTGCGGCTCCAGCCGGACCAGTCCCTTGGCCTCCAGCAGGGCCACGATGCGCGTCATCGACGGCGGCTGCACGTGCTCCTTGCGGGCCAGCTCACCGGGGGTGGCGGAACCGCAGCGGGCGAGGGTGCCGAGCACCGACATCTCGGTGGGGCTCAGCGATTCGTCGACGCGCTGGTGCTTCAGGCGTCGGCCCAGCCGCATGACGGCGGAGCGCAAGGCGTTCACGGCGGCTACGTCAGCGGGGTCGCCGTGGGAAAGATCAGGCATCTATTTAGCGTAACTCATTACCCTGGCTAAATACTACCCGGCGAACGGGGAGTGCTACGTGTCACCCGTACGAGTGAGAGCAGGGCGGAAAGGAGCGCGGGGAGCGCGGCGGGGCGGCGAGTCTGGGCGCCATGGGATCGACGGTGCTCAGCGTGCGAATAGACGGAGAGCTGCTCGACCGGGTCCGGCGCCACGCCGCCCGCAGCGGGATGAGCGTCCAGGACTACGTGGTCCGGACGCTCGTCCGCGACGACTTCGACGAGCGCCTCGAAACGGCGGTCGACGAAACGAACCGCTTCTACGGCTCCACGGCGCCTGACGCTGCCTGACGCCGCCCGGGCGGCCCTCCCCCGTACGCGGCGCCCCGCGCGCGCCCGCGCACACCCGGGCCTCGCTCCCGGCACCAGCACGCCCGCCCCGCCTGGCGAACAGGACCCGCGCCGGCCCGCGTCCGCCCCGCCCCACCAGGGACCCGCGCCCGCGCGGCGCGGGCGGCACGCCGCCGGGGGTGCGTCCGTCTCCCCCGCGCCCCAGGCCCTCGGCGGGAACGGGCCGCGTTTCCGCGCGCCCGTCCCACCAGCGCCCAGGGCGCGCGCGGACCCGAGCGCCCCGCCCCGCCCCGCCAGGGACACCGGCCCGCACAGCACCGCCCCGCACTCGCCCCGGCCCCGCCCCGCGCCGCGACCCGCGCCGGGAAACGGGGGCGGAGACATGGGCGGCCCGGGCCGTGCGGGGAGCACGGGCCGGGCCGACCGGGAGAGGCGCGGGGCGCGTTACGTGAGGCCCAGCGCCGGCATGGCGTAGTAGAAGGCGAAGACCGCCGAGACGACGTACATCGCCACCGGGACCTCCCGGCCGCGTCCGGCCGCCAGGCGCAGCACGCTGAAGGCGATGAAGCCGATGCCGATGCCGTTGGTGATCGAGTACGTGAACGGCATCATCACCATCGCCAGGAACGCGGGCACCGCGATCGTGAAGTCGCTCCAGTCGATGTCCTTCACCGACCCGGCCAGGATCAGGAAGCCGACCGCCAGCAGGGCGGGGGTGGCCGCCTGGGAGGGGACCATCGTGGCGAGCGGCGTGAGGAAGAGGGCCACCGAGAAGAGCGCGCCCGTGACGACGGACGCCAGGCCGGTGCGCGCGCCCTCGCCGACGCCCGCCGTGGACTCCACGAAGCAGGTGGTGGCCGAGGACGAGGTGGCGCCGCCGGAGGCCACGGCCAGGCCGTCGACCAGGAGCACCTTGTTGATGCCGGGGAAGTTGCCGTCCTTGTCCATCAGCTTGGCCTCGTCGCCGACGCCCAGGATCGTGCCCATGGCGTCGAAGAAGCAGGACAGCAGGACGGTGAAGACGAACAGGCAGCCGGTCAGCACACCGACCTTCCCGAAGCCGCCGAAGAGGCTGACCTCGCCGACGAGACCGAAGTCGGGGCTGGCGACCGGGTTGCCGGGCCACTCGGGGCTGGTCAGGCCCCAGGAGGGGATCGTCGCGACCGCGTTGACGATCATCGCGACGATCGTCATGACGACGATCGAGATCAGGATGGCGCCCGGCACCTTGCGGACGATCAGCGCCAGCGTGAGCAGCGCGCCCAGTGCGAAGATCAGGACCGGCCAGCCGGTGAGGTGACCGTTGGCACCCAGCTGGAGCGGGACGGTGGTGTGGGCGGCGTCCGGCATACGGGAGACGAAGCCGGAGTCGACGAGGCCGATCAGCATGATGAACAGGCCGATACCGATGGCGATGCCCTTGCGCAGCCCGAGGGGTACGGCGTTCATCACCCGCTCGCGCAGCCCCGTCGCCACCAGCAGCATCACCACGAAGCCCGCCAGGACGACCATGCCCATGGCGTCCGGCCACGACATGCGGGGCGCGAGCTGGAGGGCGACGACCGTGTTGACTCCGAGCCCGGCCGCCAGCGCGATCGGCACGTTGCCGATGACACCCATCAGCAGCGTCGAGAACGCGGCCGTCAGCACCGTGGCGGTGACGAGCTGGCCGCCGTCGAGCTGGTGCCCGTACATGTCCTTGGCGCTGCCGAGGATGATCGGGTTCAGCACGATGATGTAGGCCATCGCGAAGAAGGTCGCGAATCCGCCACGTACCTCTCGGGCGACCGTGGAGCCGCGCTCCGAGATCCTGAAGTAGCGGTCCAGGCGGCTGGTCGGCTGCTGGGGGGACGGCGGCCGGGCGCCGGCGTCCGTCAGCGGGGTGGCCGAGGAGGGCATGCGAAACCTCATGGTGCGGGGGTGGGATGGGGCGCCATGACCGGTCGTATTTGGTCATTCACACTAAGAAAACCAGTCAGACACAAGATGTTTCAGTATGAACGCATGATGCGAAGATCGGTATCTCCGCGCGTAGAACACTGGTGCGCCAGGGCCGGGAGCCACCCGGAAGGCCCCGCCTACACTGTGCGCATGGCGAAGTGGACCCCCAGGCACGAGGCACCCGAGCCCCTTGAGGGGCCCGTCGTCGCCACCATCACCGGTGGCACGGTCATCTGGTTCGTCCTCTTCGTGGTGCAGGTCCCCTTCTACGGCTGGTTCGCCGACCGCGACCTGACCTGGTGGGTGTGGACCTGCCTCGCCGGTGGCGGACTCGGCCTGATCGGCATCTGGTACGTCCGCAGGCGCGAGGCGGCCCTCAAGCGCGCTGCGGCCCGGGAGTCGCACGGCGACACCGCCTGACGGCCTCCTGGCGGCCTCCTGACCCGGAAGCCCTGACGCCGGGGCGGACCCAGAGGCCCGACGTCAGGGTGTGCCGTACGTCCACGGGACGATTCCCGTCGTACCGGGGGCGGATCTTCCCGCCGGTCGCGGTGTGCGGGCGCGGGGACGGTCGTACCGTCGGAAACATGACGCAGCGGGCGAAGATCGAGACCGACGGCTCCGAACCCGGCAGGCCCACCATCGACGCCGGGGCCGAGCTCGACCCCGTCCACCCGGCCCAGGCGCCCGTCCGGCACCGGAGCGCCGGGCTGACGGCCACCGAGGTGGCCGAGCGGGTCGCGCGGGGCGAGGTCAACGACGTACCCGTCCGCAGCTCCCGCTCCACCGCCGACATCGTCCGCGGCAACGTCTTCACCCGCTTCAACGCGATCATCGGCGTCCTGTGGGTGATCATGCTGGTCGTCGCACCGATCCAGGACAGCCTGTTCGGGTTCGTCATCATCGCCAACACCGGCATCGGCATCATCCAGGAGCTGCGCGCCAAGAAGACCCTCGACTCCCTCGCCGTCATCGGTGAGACCAAGCCCACCGTCCGGCGGGACGGGGCGGCGACCGAGGTCCACATGTCGGAGATCGTCCTCGGCGACTGCATCGAGCTCGGACCGGGCGACAAGGTCGTCGTCGACGGCGAGGTCGCCGAGGCCGACAGCCTGGAGATCGACGAGTCGCTGCTCACCGGTGAGGCCGACCCCGTCGTGAAGAAGCGCGGCGACCAGGTCATGTCCGGCAGCTTCGTCGTCGCCGGAGGCGGGGCGTTCACCGCCACCAGGGTGGGACGCGAGGCGTACGCGGCGCAGCTCGCCGAAGAGGCGTCCCGTTTCACGCTCGTCCGCTCCGAGCTGCGCAGCGGCATCTCGACGATCCTCAAGTACGTGACGTGGATGATGGTGCCGACCGCGATCGGGCTCGTCATCAGCCAGCTCTTCGTCAAGGACGCCGCCTTCAAGGACTCCGTCGCCCGGACCGTCGGCGGCATCGTGCCGATGATCCCCGAGGGCCTGGTGCTCCTCACCTCCGTCGCCTTCGCGATCGGCGTCATCCGGCTCGGCCGCCGGCAGTGCCTCGTGCAGGAGCTGCCCGCCATCGAGGGGCTCGCCCGCGTCGACGTCGTGTGCCTCGACAAGACCGGCACCCTCACCGAGGGCGGCATGGACGTCACCGAGCTGCGCCCCCTGAACGGCTCGGACGAGACGTACGTCCGCACGGTCCTCGGCGCCCTCGGGGAGTCCGACCCCCGCCCCAACGCCTCCCTCCAGGCGATCATCGACGCCTACCCGGACAACGAGGACTGGCGGTGCGTGCGAGCCCTGCCGTTCTCCTCCGCACGCAAGTACAGCGGCGCCACCTTCAGCGAGGGCGACGGACGGACCAGCACCTGGCTGCTGGGCGCGCCCGACGTCCTCCTCCCCGACGACGACCCCGTCCTGGGCGAGATCGACGGCCTCAACCAGCAGGGGCTGCGCGTCCTGCTCCTGGCGAACGTCACCGGCGAGCTGGACGACCCCGACGTCACCGCGACCGCCCACGCCACCGCCCTCGTCGTCCTGGAGCAGCGGCTGCGCCCCGACGCCGCCGACACCCTGGCCTACTTCGCCGAGCAGAACGTCGCCGCCAAGGTCATCTCCGGCGACAACGCCGTCTCGGTCGGCGCCGTCGCCGAGAAGCTGGGACTGCCAGGCGCCGAGCACACCGTCGACGCCCGCCGGTTGCCCGCCGAACGGAACGAGATGTCCAAGGCCCTCGACAAGGGCGCCGTCTTCGGGCGGGTCACCCCGCAGCAGAAGCGCGGCATGGTCGGGGCGCTCCAGTCCGGCGGACACACGGTCGCCATGACGGGTGACGGCGTCAACGACGTACTGGCCCTGAAGGACGCGGACATCGGCGTCAGCATGGGCTCCGGCTCGGAGGCGACGAAGGCCGTGGCCCAGATCGTCCTGCTGAACAACAGCTTCTCCACGCTGCCCGCCGTCGTCGCCGAGGGCCGCCGCGTGATCGGCAACATCACACGCGTCGCGACCCTCTTCCTGACCAAGACGGTCTACTCGGTGCTGCTGGCGATCCTGGTGGTGTGCACCGGCATCGAGTACCCCTTCCTGCCCCGCCACCTCACCCTGCTGTCCACCCTCACCATCGGCGCGCCCGCCTTCTTCCTGGCGCTGGCGCCCAACAAGGAGCGGGCGAAGCCCCACTTCGTCCGCCGGGTGATGCGGTACGCGATCCCGGGCGGGATCGTCGCCGCCTCGGCGACGTTCGCGACGTACCTGCTCGCCCGCGCCCACTACAGCGGGCCGGACGCGCTGAGCGCCGAGACCAGCGCGGCGACGCTCACCCTGTTCCTGGTGTCGATGTGGGTGCTGGCCATCGTCGCCAGGCCCTACACGTGGTGGCGGATCGCGCTGGTGGCGGTCATGGGCGGGGCGTTCCTGCTGGTGCTCGTCGTGCCCTGGCTCCAGGACTTCTTCGCGCTGCGGCTGGTGGGCACGACGATGCCGTGGCTGGCCGTGGGCATCGCGGCGGTCGGCGCCGTGCTCGTGGAGGTGGCGTGGCGGCTGGTGGACCGCCGGTTCCCCGCGTGAACCCGCCCGGCCCGCCGTCGCCGGGGCGAGGCGGGTGCCTGGTCCCCGGGGCCTCGACGGGCCGCCGGTGACGGCTACTTGAAGCACCGTGCCGGGTCCCGGGGGGCCTCCTCGGTGTAGCGGTGGCCGACGCCGAGCGTCTCGCAGGTGTCGGCGAGTTCGCGTTCGAAGAAGGGGCCGCCGTCGTCCAGGGCGAAGTCCAGGTGGCCCAGGACCTCCATGCAGACCAGCCCGTACAGGCGTACCCAGCAGCGCAGCATCACGGCGATGGCCTCGATGGGCAGGTCCACGTCGCGGTGTGCGCGGAGGCGGTCGAGCTGGGCGGCGAGGCGGGGGTGGAGGGAGCCGGGCGGGGAGACCGGGAAGGGGTGCGAGCGCCAGAGCTTGGCCATCAGGTCCGCGAAGAGGAGGCCGAAGACCCAGCCGGCGTCCTGCTCCAGGTCCGACTCCTCGCCGCCGATCGCTCCCGGGGCGCCGGGGCCGAGGAGCAGCCCGAACTCCCTCTCGTGCTCCAGGCCCCAGCGGCGCAGTGCCCGCGCGGCGGCGATCAGGCGTCCGGGGGCGTCGTCCTCGGGCAGGACGTCGCAGGACGCCTCGAGGTAGCCGGCGACTTCGATGAAGATGTCGGCCCGCAGGGTGCGCAGCAACTCCTCGTGGCTGGTGAAGTAGCGGTAGACGGCGGGGGCGGTCATCCCCATGTGGCGCGAGATCGCGCGGATGGTGACGCTGCCGATGCCCTCGTCGACCAGCAGCCCGCGCGCCACCTGCTTGATCTCGTCGATGGTCGCACGGCGCTGCTGCTCCCGCCGGGAGAGCCCCGCCTGGAACTCCTGCCTCTGGGCCATACCTACCTGCATCCTCTGTGACGTCATGCGTTTTCCGGACAGGGGGTTCGGCGTGCGACTCATACACCTACCCTAGGTAACCGAAGCTAACAGGCGTCAGTTCGGGGCGGGGAGCCGTGGGTCAGCCCCGCCGCCGGCGCGGGCGGCCCGTGGCCTCGAAGAGCGCGACGGCCCCGCGCGTGCGGATGCGGCAGTGGTCGAACCTGCTCTCCAGCGCCGCCCTCAGCAGCTCCAGGGAGTCGTCCCCGGCGTGCAGGACCCCGTGGCGGGCCAGGGTGCGCAGATGGTGCCGGGACAGCGGGGTGTGGTGCACGCCGTGGGCCAGCACCGTACTGCCGAACACTCGTGCGCCGGGCGCCATGTGGGGCAGGAGGTGGTCGAAGACCGCGCCCTTCTCCGTCGCCGGGCACGGCAGGCAGTGCAGGACGAAGTTGAGTGCCACCGAGGAGAACGGTCCGCCGTCGAGCTCCAGGGGCTCCAGCACGTTGCCGCACCGCACCGCGGGTGAGTAACGGGCCAGCCGCCGCCGGGCGGTGGCCAGCACCTGTGGGTTGAGGTCGAGCAAAGTGAGCCGTGGTTCCGGGACGGGGGCAGGGCTCCGGTCGAGGAAGTAGCCGGTGCCCGGGCCGACCTCCAAGTGCCGGGCGGAGAGGTTCCGTTCGTACAGCGAGAGCATCTCGCGGCGCGGGCAGCGCCACACCAGGGAGCAGACCGCGCCCAGCACGGCGGCGTCGTACAGCTTCAGGACGGCCGGGGTGTACACGGCGGCCGCCGCCTCGGCGCGTGCCCGGTCGGAGCGTGCCCGGTCGGCGCGTGCCCGGTCGGAGCGGGGGGAGCCGGGGGGACGGTCCCCGGGGGCGGGGCGGTCCGGCCGGCCGGCCGGGTCGCGGGGGCGGGGCGGGTGGCCTCCTGGCATCGCTCCCCCTCAGCCGGGAGCGGGGCCGGCGGACCGGGCGACGAGGCCCGCGGCGATCACCGAGGCGATCTCGCCCAGCACCGTGTCGTCGACCGGGTCCTGGAAGGCGAACAGCGCCATGAACACCGGCCCGCTCAGCAACAGGTGCGCCAGCGCCGGGTCCAGCGGCCGGGGCAGTTCGCCCCGCCGTTCCGCGCGTTCCAGCAGGGCCGCGAAGTCGGCGCGCTGCTGGGCGACGAAGGTCTGCTGGAGCCGGGCGGCCAGCTCGGGCGAGCGCACCATCTCGGCCATCAGGGCGGGCGTCACCTGCCGCGCCAGCGGGTTGCCCAGGCGTTCGTGGATGAGCCGCGCCAGCGCGTGCAGGTCGCCACGGAGCGAGCCGGTGTCCGGGGGCGGCTCGATGCTCATGTCGTGCACCGAGGCGGCGAAGAGCAGCTCCGCCTTGGAGCCGAACCGGCGGTAGATGGCCGCCTTGCCCACTCCGGCGCGGGCGGCGGTCGCGTCCATGGTCACCCGGGAGTACCCCACCTCGGCGAGGAGCCCGCGGGCGGCCGCGAGCACCGCGTGGTCGATGTGGCTGTCCCTGGGGCGCCCCAGCTGTTGTCCAGAGTCCGGCATGGTGGCAGTATACGAGTCCGTAGTTCCGAAACTCCAGTCTCGGAAAGCGGGGGTCTTCCTTCCGCCGCGTCCGGTCACGGTGCCCGCACGGATGTATCCGAGCCCGCGCCCCTGGGATCTGGAGACGGTGAGCCCGCTGTTTCGAGGAGGAACCCCCATGGTGGACAGGCGGCAACAGGCGCGCGGGGCGCGCCCGGCGCGGGCGGGCGGCTCATGACGGCGCGACTGGACCACTGGCTGCCCGGCGCCCAATGGCGCACGCACCACGACCGCTCCGTCGCGGCACCCGAGCCGGAGGCGGCCAGGGCGCTCAAAGAGGTGACGTTCAGCGAGATGACGGTGATGCGACCGCTGATGACGCTGCGCACGCTGCCGTCCCGGCTGCTGGGTCACAGCGACCGGAAGCTGATCGCCGGCGACGCCGACGCGATCCAGGGCATGAAGCGGATGGGCTTCATCGTGCTGGACGACGTCCCCGGCGGAGAACTCATCATGGGCTTCGTCGGGCAGCCCTGGAAGCCGAGCCTCCCCAAGGCGGTCGTCCCGGGCCTGAGCCCGGAGGAGTTCATGGCGTTCGACCGGCCCGGGTACGTCAAGGGGGTGTTCGGCCTGTGGGCCGAACCCGGCGGCGCCGGAGCGCGGCTGCACACGGAGACCCGCGTGTACGCGACGGACCCGCGCGCCGCCCGCCGCTTCAAGCCCTACTGGCTCGTCATCGAGCCCTTCAGCAGCCTCATGCGCCGCGACCTGCTGGGTGCCGTCGGCCGCCGTGCGGAACGCACCGCGCGCGAAGGCCGCCACTCCCGCTGACGCGGTCCGCGGCGGCCCGGCCGTTCCCGGCCGCCGCCCACCCTCCCGCTGTATCCAGCCCCACTCCGCGCGGATCCCTGTGAACGACAGGGCTGTCGCTCCTCCGGGAAGCGGGGTTCCTCATCCACCGAAGGAGAAGACCGTGGACCGCAGTACCGTCCATCGGCATCGCTGGCAGATCCTGGCCGCGCTCTGCCTGAGCCTGCTGCTGATCGGCCTCGACCACCTGATCCTCAACATGGCACTGCCCATGATCCAGAAGGATTTCGCGTCCACCGGCACCGAGATGCAGTGGATCGTCGATTCCTACACCCTGGCGTTCGGCGGGCTGCTGCTGCTCTGCGGGAGTCTGGCCGACCGCTTCGGCAGGCGGCTCCTGCTGATCCTGGGCATGGTGGTGTTCCTCGCGTTCTCACTGGCAGCCGCCTTCTCCACCGACCCCGCCATGCTCATCGCGATGCGCGCGGCCATGGGCGTCGGAGCGGCGATGATCATGCCTGCCACGCTCGCCATCATCAAGGACGTCTTCCCGGCCGAGGAACAGGCCAAGGCGATCGGCATCTGGGCCGGCAGCGCCGCGCTCGGTGTTCCGCTGGGCCCGGTCGTCGGCGGCTTCCTGCTGGACAACTTCTGGTGGGGGTCCGTCTTCCTCGTCAACGCGCCCGTGGTGGTCGTCGCGCTTCTCGCCGCCGTGTTCCTGATCCCCGAGTCGCTCAACCGCGACCACCCGGGCCTGGACCTGATGGGCGCGCTGCTGTCGGCCGCCGGCCTCGGCGTCCTGGTCTACGGCCTGGTCGAAGCGTCCCGTAACGGCTGGACCGACAGCGTCACCCTGGTCTCCCTCGGCGTCGGCGCGCTGCTCATGGCCGGGTTCGTGCTGTGGGAACGGCGCACCGCCCACCCCATGCTGGCGGCGGGCCTGTTCGGCGACTCCCGGTTCAGCGGCTCCGCCCTGGCCGTCGCCGCCGTCTCGTTCGGCATGTTCGGCTCGCTCTTCGTCCTCACCCAGTACCTCCAGTTCGTCCTGGCGTACGAGCCGCTGACCGCGGGCGTGCGGCTGCTCGCCGCGGCCACCATGATGATCGCCGCGCCACTCAGCCCCAAGCTGGTGGAGCGGCTCGGGCTGAAGGCCGTGGTGACGGCCGGGCTCACCCTGCTGACCGTCGCCCTCCTCCTGACGGCCGGAGCCGATATCGACTCCGACACCCAGGTGGTCTGGAGCCTGGCGCTCTTCGGCCTCGGTATGGGCCTGACCATGCCGGCCGCCGCGGACGCCATGCTCGCCGCCGCCCCCTCCGGACAGTCCGGAGCCGGCGCCTCGGTGACCGACGCCGCCATGCAGGTCGGCGGCGCGCTGGGCATCGCCGTCATCGGCAGCGCCCTGGCCAACTCCTACCGCGACGACCTGCCCGACCTCGGCCACCTGCCGGCGGAGGCCGCGACGGCCGTGGGCGACTCCGTCGGCGCGGCCGGCGCCGTGGCCGAAGGGCTCGGCGGCGAAGGCGGGCGGCGGCTGCTCGCCGCGGCCAACGACGCGTTCATGGCCGGGCTCGTGGACTCGATGCTGATCGCGGCCGGCGTCACCGCGCTGGGCGCGCTCGCGGCGGTCGTGGTCCTGCCCCGGCGCACCGCCAAGGCACCGGCCGGTGTCACCGGTATCGCGGCGACGGAGCCGGACGGCGCCGGCGAGCAGCGCCCGGTGGAGACGGCCCGGGGGCACTGACGCGGCGGCCCCCTCTCTCACACACCCGCCGGGACCGCGTCCGGTCCCGGCCCTCACCCAGTGGAGGAACTCCCCATGCCACCGAACGACCGGACCGACCTGAAGGAGCTGGCCGCGCACATCGCGGACCGGGTATGGAACCAGGCCGACCTCGACGCCATCGACGAGTTCTTCGTGCCGCACTTCGTCGGGCACTTCCCCGGCCTGCCCGACGTGCACGGCCCGGCCGACTTCAAGAAGATGGCGGCCGGCCTGCGCACCGCCCTGCCCGACCTCCAGGAGCGCATCCACCTCCAGGTGCGGGAGGGGGACAAGGTGTTCATGCGGGCCGAGCTCACCGGCACCCACCTGGGCGACCTGATGGGCATACCGCCCACCGGCAGGCCCACCCGGCTCACCGAGATGATCATCCTGCGGTTCGAGGGCCGGAAAGTCGCCGAACTCTGGCAACAGGCCGACTACCTGGGCGTGTTCGGCCAGCTGGGCATCGCCCCGCCCGAGGGCGCGGGACCGCTGGGCACGGTCGCGCACACCTTCAAGACCGTCGGCCGGCTCGGTGTCCTGGCGGCCAAGGCGAAGATCCAGCAGCGAAGGAAGGCGGACGTCCGATGACCACGCACGGCATACCGGCGCAGACGGAGACCACCCCCGGACCCACCCCGGGAGCGTCCCCGGAGAACACCCCCGGAAGCACCCCGGAACCCACCGCGGCCCGGCCCCCGTTCCGGCTCACCCGCGAGCACGTGCACATGGTGGCCGAGCTGTCCTGGTCCAAGGACAACTCGCGGGCCCTGGAGTGGTACGCCCCGGAGTACCGGGCCCACCTGCCCGGCCGCCCCGTCATGGCGGGCGGTCAGGAGTTCCTCGACACACTGAACATGGTCCGGGCGGCCAAGCCGGACCTCGACGTCGAATGGCACGACATCCTGATCGAGGGCAACCAGGCCGTTCTCCGGCTGACCTTCCGCGGACACCAGTGGGGCCCGCTCTTCGGCATCCCGCCCACCGGCCGGCTCCTGGAGATCGACGAGATCATCGAGGAGACGTACGACGACCAGGGCCGCATGGTCGAGTTCCGGCAGGAGGGCGACTACGCCGGGATGCTCATGCAGATGGGCATCGTGCCACCGCCCGGCACCGGCCCGCTCGGGACGATCGCCCACTCCGTCAGGACGGCCGTCCGGCTGTCCTGGCTGGACCGCAAGCACCGGAAGGAACAACAACGCCACTGAACGGTCCCGGAGTTGTATCCCGGGACCCCGGCCGCGGATCTCTGAGAGTGAAGCCACCGCACCTCGATCCCCGGGAGAGCCGATGCCGATGCACGAGCCGACGGAAGAACCGCCCACCGCGGACACCGACCACGACGTCATCGTCGTCGGCAGCGGCCTGGGCGGCCTGGCGGCGGCCGCCTACCTGGCGAAGTTCGGCCGGCGGGTCCTCGTGGCCGAGCGCGCCGCCGGAATCGGCGGATACGCACACGCCTTCCGGGCCGGCGACCGCTACTACGACCCGGCCATCCACGTCGTACCGGGCGCGGCCGAGGGCGGCACGATCGACGTCCTGCTGCGCTACCTCGGCGTACGGGAGATGTGCGACTTCGTCGAGTCCGACGCGCTCTACCGCGTGGTCATCGACGACGACGTACTGGACGCGCCCTTCGGGTCCGAGGCGTTCATCGAGTCGCACATCCGGCTCTTCCCGCACGAGGCGGAGGGCATCCGGGGTTTCTTCGGGCTGTGCGAGCAGTTCCTGGCCGAGGCCCACCAGGTGCCGGTGCAGCTGTCGCCCAAGGAGCTCGGCGAGGCGGTGGAGCGCTTCCCCACCCTGTTCGGGCACCGGATGTCCACGCTCGGGGAAGTGCTCGACCAGTACATCGACGACCCGCGCTGCAAGGCCTTCTGCAGCGCCGGGTGGCCGTACATGGGGCTTCCGCCGTCACAGCTGTCCTTCGAGCTGTTCGCCCGTTTCCTCTTCACCCAGATGCACGGCCTGTACCACTGCAAGGGTGGCTTCCAGCACCTGGTCAAGGCCTTCACCACGGCGATCGAGCGGCACGGCGGCAAGATCGTCACCAACTCCCCGGTGGAGCGGATCCTGGTCCGCGACGGGCGCGCCGAGGGGGTGGTGCTGGCCGGCGGCCAGGAGCTGCGGGCGCCGATCGTCATCTCCAACGCGGACGCCACGCACACCTTCCAGGACCTGGTGGGCCTGGAGCACCTGCCGAAGGCGTACAACCGCAGGCTCCGCTCGCTCAAGGGCTCCATGTCGATGTTCGTGGTGTACGCCGCCACGACCCTGGACATCGCCGCGGCGGGCGGGGCGCACGAGACGTTCATCTACGAGAGCGACGACCACGACCGCAACTTCGCCGGCTTCTCGGCGGGCGAGGCCCCGGCCACGGTGGTGGTCGTACCGACGCTCCTCGACCCGAGCCTCGGCCCGCCCGGAGAGCACCTGGTCACTTCCACGGCACTGGCTCCCTACGAGGGCCCCGAGCCGTGGGAGGAGCTGAAGCCCAAGCTGGAGGAGAAGTACCTCGGCCTGATCGAGCGGCTCTACCCCGGTTTCCGGGACGGGCTGACCTTCGTGTCGAGCGCCACGCCGCTGACGCTGGAGCGCTACACGGGCAACCACCGCGGTGCGGCCTACGGCTGGGAGAACACCCCCGCGCAGGCGGGCAGCAAGCGCCTGACCTACCGCACCCCCATCGAGGGGCTCTACCTCTCCGGCCACTGGGCGCAGGCGGCGAGCGCCCTCCGGGTGATCGTCTCCGGCAGCCACACCGCCCAGGAGATCCTGCGCGCCGCCGGGGTCACCGACGTGGGCCCGGAGCTCTGAGCCGGGCCGGTACCGGCCGCTGCCCGCACGTCCGCCTCGCCACCCACCGCATCCCCGCGCCCCCGGCGCACCCCGGCGCACCCGGCGTCCCCGGCGCGCCCGCACGCTCCGCCGTGGTCACGCGCGCCCCTGTCCGCACCGCCACCACGCCTACCGAAAGGACCGCTGATGTCACGCCCCGCGCACATCGACATCCAGGCACACGCCAACTTCGACGGCTCCCTCGACAAGACGTACCACGAGATGGCCCGCCGCTACATCGAGGACGTCTGGGACAGGAACGACGTCGCGACCGAGCGCGAACTGCTGGCCCCCGACTGGGTGGACCACATGCCGCTGCCCGGCTGCCCGCAGGGCCCGGCGGGGCACCGCGCCGCCGTCCAGCTCATGCACGACGCCTTTCCTGACCTGCGGTTCTTCCTGGACGACGTGGTCGTCATGGGGGACAAGGTCATCGACCGGTGGACCGCCACCGGCACCTTCCACGGCGAGCTGTACGGCTTCCCCGGCACAGGCCGCCGGATGACGATGACGGGCCTGGACTTCCACCTCGTACGCGACGGCAGGTTCGCCGAGCTGTGGCACGAGGAGAGCACCGCCGCCATGGTCGAGCAGCTCGGCATGGCGCCCGAACCCGGCAGCGGGCCCGGCACGATCCTCAAGCTCACCTTCGGCAACATCCTCCACGTCGCCAGGCACAGGATCCGCAACCGCTGACCGACGGCCACCAGCAGAGCGAGGCACCACCATGAGTCTGACCTCGAGCGGCCGCGTCCGCCACGCCCCGGGCCCACAGGGCTATCCGGTGGTCGGCTGCGGCCCCGACCTCGTCCGCGACCTGGTCGGCACCTTCACCCGGGCATGGCGGGAGTACGGCGACGTCGTCCGCTTCCGCCTGCCCGGCAAGCGCAACCTGTTCCTGATCGCGCACCCCGACCACATCAAACACGTCCTCGACGAACGGCAGGCCAACTACCCGAAGGACCCGCTGTCCGTCGGCAAGTTCGAACCCTGGGTCGGGCAGGGCCTGTTCACCAGCAACGGGGACTTCCACTTCCGCCAGCGCAGGCTGGCGCAGCCCGCCTTCAAGGGATCGCGCATCGCCGGCTTCGCGCCCGCGATGGTCGACGCCACCGGCGATCTCGTACGCGACTGGCACCCGAGGGCCACCCGCGAGGAGACCTTCGACATCACCCCCGAGATGTTCCGGCTCGCGCTGACCATCGTCATGCGGACACTGTTCAGCACCGACGTGAGCGGCCGGGCGGGAGAGCTGGCCCGTGCGGTGCGGATCTGCAACGCGTACACCAACACGCGTCTCCAGCGCTTCGTCGAACTCCCCCAGTCGCTGCCCAGCCGCGCCCGCACCCGCTTCCTCCGGGCCCGGGACACCCTCGACTCCTTCGTGTACGGGCTCATCGAGGAGCGGCGGCGGGACAGTTCCGCCCCGGACGACCTGCTGACCCGGTTCCTGCGCGCGCAGGACGAGCAGACCGGTGAGCGGATGTCCGACAAGCAGTTGCGGGACGAGGTCGTCACCATGTTCCTCGGTGGCTACGAGACCACGGCGCTGTCCCTGGTGTGGGCGTTCTCCCTGCTGTCCCGGCACCCGGAATCCGAGCGCAGGGCGCGGGCGGAGATCGCCGAGGTGTGCGGGGACCGCGAGCCCACCGCGGCGGACCTGCCCAAGCTGCGCTATCTGAAGGCCTTCTACCAGGAGGTGCTGCGCCTCTACCCCTCCGTGTGGACCATGTCGCGCAGTCCGCTGGAGGACGACGAGATCGGCGGGTACCACGTTCCCGCCGGGTCACAGGTCTTCATCAGCCCCTACCTGATGCACCGGCACCCGCGGTTCTGGGAGAACCCGGAGGGGTTCCTGCCCGAGCGGTTCGAGAAGAGCGCCACCGGCGGGGCGCCGCTGTACGCGTACATCCCCTTCTCGCGAGGTCCGCGGCTGTGTCCCGGCTCGTCGGTGGCCGTCCTGGAGGCCCCGTTGGTGATCGCCAGGATCCTCCAGGCGTACCGGCTGACGCTGGCGGGCGGGCACGTGTGCGAACCGACGTCGAACGTCTTCCTGTATCCGCGCGGAGGGATGCCGATGCGCCTGGAACACGTCAAGGGCGTGGCGGAAGGAGCCCGGTGATGCGGGGCCGCCCGGTCGCCGGGAGGCGGCGGCCACCGGGGCCGCGCGGGCTGCCGCTGCTGGGGTCGGCGCTGGACTTCCGCCGCGACCCGCTGCGGACGTTCGTCCGGGCCTGGCGGGACCACGGCGACCTGGTGCAGTTCCGCGGCCCGGTGCCGGTGGTGCTGGTCACCCACCCCGACCACCTCAAGCACATCCTCGTGGACAACTTCGCCAACTATCCCCACCCCGACGACTTCAACCGCAAGGTGCGCGTCTCGGTGGGACAGGGGCTGGTCACCACGGAGGGCGAGGTGTGGCAGGCCCAGCGGCGCACCGTCGCGCCCACCTTCCGCAAGGAGCCGCTGGAGCGGTTCGCCGGTGTCATGGTGGACAGCGCGGCGCGAATGCTGGAGCGGTGGGAGCGGGTGGCCCGGTACGGGGAGGTCATCGACGCCCGGACCGAGATGCAGAGCCTCACCCTGGAGATCCTGGCCCGTTGCCTGTTCCGGGCCGACTGGTCGCACGACGCGCTCGAACTGGGCCGGGCGGTGGGTGTCCAGCTGGAGCACATCAACAGCAAGCTCATCGCGGTGGCCGACATCCCGGAGCGGGTGCCGACACCGCGCAACCGCCGCTTCCGGCAGGCGCGCACGCTGCTGGACGACACGGTGTACCGGCTGATCGCCGAGCGCCGGGGACGGCCGGCGGAGGGGGAGGCGGAGGACGAGGACCTGCTGTCCACACTGATGCGCACCCCGGACCCCGAGACCGGGCACCTGATGACCGACGAGCAGTTGCGCGACCAGGTGATGACGCTGTTCATCGCCGGGCACGAGACGGTGGCGGCCACCCTGTCGTGGATCTGCCACCTGCTCTCCACCCGTCCCGCGGAGACCGAACGCGCCAGGGCGGAGGTGCTCGCCGTGCTGGGGGACCGGCCGCCGGCCAAGGAGGACCTGCCGCAGCTGAAGTACCTCAAGATGTTCATCCAGGAGGCGCTGCGGCTCTACCCGCCCCTCTGGCAGGTGGCGCGGATGCCGCTGGAGGACGACGTGCTCGGCGGCTACGACATCCCCGCCGGTTCGTTCCTGCTGCTGAGTACGTACATCACGCACCGCAACCCGGAGTTCTGGGACAACCCCGAGGGCTTCGACCCGGAGCGGTTCACACGCGAGCGCTCGGCCGGGCGGCCGAGATACGCCTACGTGCCGTACGTCGCCGGGCCGCGCAACTGCGTGGGGCTCGCCTTCGCCAACATGGAGCTGACCATCGTGGTGGCGTCGATCCTCCAGCGCTTCCACCTGGACATGGTCCCCGGCCACCCGGTCGTCATGCAGCCGGACATCTCGCTGCGGGCCAAGCACGGCATCCGGATGACGCTGCGGCCGGTCACCGGCCGGGGCCCGGCGAGCACCCCCGCGGCGCCCCCGGCGCCGTCACGGGAGCCGGCGGCGGAATCGTCGGAGGCCTTGGTCGGGGGGGAACCGAAACCGGCCGCCGGGTGTCCTTACAGCCGAGAGGCGGCGGAATCCGGGGGCGCGCCGGCTGCCTTGTAGAAAAAGGCGAACGCGCCGGGGGTCCGGTTGCGCAACCGCGCAATCGGGCCTCCGGCGCGGGGCGTTGCAGGGGGTGATTTCAGCCGTTGACACAAGGCCGGATCGGCACCGTATAGTTAACACCTGTAGCACTCCAGTACGGTGGTTATCGAGACACCGTCAGTGCAGGGAAGTAAGAGTTCCACATAACTATCGGGGGATGTACGTGGAATCTGTACCTTTGCATACGCTTGTCGATGAGTGCCTGGCCGGCAGCCAGGAGAGCTGGAACAGGATCGTCGACCGCTATACGCCGCTGATATGGGCCATAGCGCGCGGCCACCGGCTCGGCCCGGCGGACTGCGAGGACGTCAGCCAGGTCACCTGGCTGCGGGTCATCCAGCACCTGGGGAAGCTGCGGGACCCGGAGAAACTGGCCCACTGGATCTCCGTGGCGGCCCGCCGCGAGAGCCTCAAGCACATCCAGCGCGGCGGTCGCAGCACGCCGATCGAGGACCCCGAGGTGTTCGACCGGCCGGAGCCGTCGTCCAACCAGCCGGAGGAGTCGGCACTCGCGCGGGAGCGGCGTGACGAGGTGCTGCACGCCTACTGCTCGCTCGCGCCCAAGTGCCAGGCGCTGCTCGGCCTGTTGATGGCCGACCCGCCGATGTCGTACGACGAGGTGAGCGCCACGCTGGGAATGGCGCGCGGCTCCATCGGGCCCATCCGGGCGCGCTGCCTCAAGCACCTGCGGCGGGCCCTGGAGCGTGAGGCGGACCGCTCCGAACAGGCCAGGGAGCTGTTCGACGCCATCAAGAAGATGGGGCTGCGGGCGTACGCCCTGGAGAGCAGCGCCGGGCTGCGCTCGTCGGCCGTGTGAAGCCGGGCCGGCCGGCGCGATGCGGTGCCGTGATTCCGTTCCGGCCGGCCGGTCCGGCGCAGCCCGTGTGACTCCGGGTTCGCCGGCCGGTCCGATCCAGCCGTAAGAACCAGCCGGGGAAAGCGGACGAGGAAAACTGACGTGCGGCTCAGCCGTGCGGCTCAGCCATGTGATTCCGGCTTTACGCACTCCGAAACCGCGACCGGTTCCCGGTCGTCCACGCCGAATTCCCGCATCTCGGATTCCTGGGCGATAAACGGAAAGAGCGCCTTGGCCTTCTCGGCCACGGTGGAGGAAGGCTGTCCGATGGCATCGGCAAGCTTGGTCAGGGCTTCCATGTCGCTTTCTTCCACTCTCTTTCACACCCCCACCACATAGTTCGCCACTTAACTAGATGCAGCGTAGGTGAAAGTCCCGCGAACGGCAATACCGATGAGTAGGCACGTTCGCGGGACTCAACTGTTGCCCGGGGCCGACGAGATGGTCATTCGAGCGGCGTACCGTCCGGCCGCTGCCAGGTATTGAGGAAACGGTCGATACGCCCCGCCTCGCCGGCGGGGTGGCACGACGCGTCCGGGAGGGTCGTACGGCAGAAACCGCTCAGCACGCGTCCCGGACCGGCCTCCACGAAGGACGCCACCCCACGGTCCCCGATGGCGCGCAGCGTCTCCTCCCAGCGGACCGCACCGGCGAGCTGGCGGCGCAGGCAGTCCTTGGCCTCGGCGCCGGTACGGACGACCGCCGCCGTCACATTGGCCAGCACCGGCAGCCGGGGGTCCCGGAAGGCGACGGTGTCCAGCTCGGCGGTGAACTCCTCCTCCAGCTCACGCATGAGACTGCAGTGGAACGGCGCTCCCACGTTCAGTGTGACGGCGCGCTCCGCACCGGCCGCCTTGGCCGCCGCGGCCACCTCCCGCACCGCGTCCCGCTCCCCGGAGATCACCTGCTGCCGCGGGTCGTTGTAGTTGGCCACCTCCACCACGGCGCCGGTGCGGCCGTGCGTCCGGGCGCACAGCTCCTCCACCTCGGCGGCGGACAGGCCGATGACGGCGGCCATGGCGCCCGGGGTGCGCTCGTTGACCCCGGCCATCAGCTCGCCCCGCCTCCGCACCAGCCGCAGCGCGTCCGTCCACTCCAGCACGCCCGCGCAGACCAGCGCCGTGTACTCCCCCAGGCTGTGCCCGGCCGTGACCGACGGGGTGACGCCGTGGCCGCGCAGCACGTCCAGGACGGCGACGCCGGTGAGGAACACCGCGGGCTGGGTGATCTCGGTCGGCAGCAGCTCCTCCTTCGAGCCCTCGAAGCAGAGCTTCGACAGCTCGAAGCCCAGCACCTCGTCGGCGACCCGGTAGTACCTGTCGGTCAGTTCCGGATGGCGCGCGACGAGGTCCCGGCCCATGCCGGGCCGCTGGGAGCCCTGGCCGGGAAAGAGAAAGGCGATGTCGTTCATGGTCACTTCCTTGGGATGGGGGCGGCACAAGGGACCGGCACGAGTGTCGCGCCGGCCCCTTATGGGCGCCTCGAGAAGTCACGGAAGGTGCAGGAACTGCCCTTGGTGGTAGGCGAGGGGATCGGCGCTGTCGGCGAGCCCGACCTCCGCCACCTCGCCGAGGAAGATGGTGTGGTCGCCCGCCGGAATCCGCTGCGCCACCCGGCAGTCCAGGTGCGACACCGCACCGGCGAGCACCGGCGCGCCCGTGCTCCCCGTCCGGTGCGCCACTCCGGCGAAGCCCGCCGCCCCGCGCGGCCTGCCCGGTGTGGCGAACCAGCCCGCCAGCTCCGACTGGTCGCGCCCCAGGACGTTCACGGTGAACGTGCCGGCGTCGCGGATCACTTCGGCCCCGTACGACTGCCGGCTGAGGCACACCAGGAGCATCGGGGGATCGAGGGAGACGGAGGTCAGGGAGCTGATCGTGGTGCCGTGCGGCCCTTGCGGCCCCGCCGAGGTGACCACCGCGACGCCGGTGAGGAAGCGCCCCATGGCCTGCCGGAACCGCCCGGTGTCGTGCTCCGCCGTGGCGACGGAGGCCAGGGGCGGCTGCTGGGACGTCATGGCCGGCTCCTTACGGGAGGGTGGGAGCGGGCGCGGTCCAGTCCACGACCGCACCGGCGTAGATCCACTTGGTGGACTCGACGCCCACCAACATCAGCCGGTCACCGGGTTTGATCCGGCCACTGCGCCAGGCGTCGTCGAGGAAGAGCGGAACCGCGGCACAGCCGACGGCGCCCATCGTGGCGAGGCTGTCGATGATCTTGCCGTCCAGCGCCTTCCAGTCGGCGGTGTCCAGCCCGAGCTCCTGGAGGGATTCGAGCATCCAGCCGACGTTGCCCTCCGGGACCAGGCACAGGTCGACGGTGCCGACGTCCACGCCACTGCGCCGCAGTGTGCTGCTGATCGCCTCGGTGACCATCACCGGCGTGAAGTCACCGGCGCCGACCACGTCGACCTTCAGGTCGACCAGCCGCTTGGCCTTCAGCTGCTCGTGGATCGGGGCGTGCGTACCGCCTCCGACCGAGTGGATGCCCGGCTTGCGGTCTCCGCCGATGGCCTCCATCGCCGCTCCGAGGATCCCGCCGGAGGTGGCCCCCTCCTCGGCGCGCAGCACGATCGCCCCCGCGCCGTCGCCGAACATGTAGACCGGCATGCGGTCCCGCATGCGGATCTTGTCCGGGTCCTTGCCGAGGAACACCGGGGCCAGCACGGGTGAGATGGCCTCGCTGCCGATCACCAGGGCCGTCCGGTAGACGCCCGACTGGAGGTACATCCGGGCGATGTCCAGCCCCTGGACGACCCCCGCGCCGCCGGAGCGGAGCTCCAGCGTGGCGCAGCGCACCAGGCCGAGACGCTCCTGGACCATGTTCACCAGCGGGGGCAGCGGGAAGTCCGGGGTGCCGGTCGCCAGGACGAGCAGGTCGACGTCACCCGGTTCGAGCCCCGCGGACTCCAGGGCGCGCACCGCCGCCTTGTAGGCCATGTCCGAGTTGTTCTCGCGGTGTTCGCCCGTCTCCGGGTCGATCATCCAGAAGCGGCGCTCGATGGACAGGCCCTCGCGCACCTCGTCCGGCAGGGGGCCGACGAGACGGGCGATCTCGTCGGTGGAGATCGGCTCGCCGGGCTGGTAGCCACCGGTGCCGATGATGTGTATCGCGGTCATGGGTGTCGTCCTCACGCGGCCGCGCCGGCGGTCTCGGCGGCGCCGAGACCCGCGCGGT
The DNA here is from genome assembly GCF_039532985.1 of Streptomyces gobitricini. Taxonomy (NCBI): domain Bacteria; kingdom Bacillati; phylum Actinomycetota; class Actinomycetes; order Kitasatosporales; family Streptomycetaceae; genus Streptomyces; species Streptomyces gobitricini. The sequence goes on from NZ_BAAASR010000006.1 coordinate 165,598, forward strand.
GCGCGACGAGGGCGACCAGGTTCTCCACCGTGAACAGACCCATGACCTGGGTCGCCTGGAGCGTGCCGGTGAGGGCGTCGACGTCGATCTGCGGCATGACCTTCTTCAACTGGGCGAGGCCCGCGGCCGAGACGATCTCGTTCTCGTCGCCGAACTCCTCGTCCGGGATGCCGCCCTGGACGTACGCGGCGAGCTCGGCCGCCTGGATCTTGATGCCGAGCGAGCGCTCCAGCCGGAAGAGGATGTCGAGCAGGTCGATCGACTCGGCGCCCAGGTCGTCCAGCAGGGTGGCGTCCGGTGTGACCTCCTCCGGCTCCACGCCGAGTGCGTCGATGACGGCGTCGTTCACGGCGTCGACGATGGTGTTGCGTTCCATGGGATGTCCTCCAGGTGAGCCGGGCGCTGGGCCGGTCGAAGAGAGAAGAGTGGGTCGGGTACGCGGGCGGTGGCGCCCGCTGTCACCGTTGAGATCCGCCCGGCCGCGCCGCGGATACACCCGCGGCCGGCGGTGACGGTGCCCACCGGGCGCGACGCGCGCCCCCAGCGGGCGGACCACACCGGCGCGTCCCGCCCAGGACCGCCCACACGCGGCCGGCCGGCCGACGGCGTACGGCCCCCGGGCGGGCGGCCGCCCGGGGGCCCCGGGTGTGCCCCGGCCGGGTGTGCCCGCCCGCGGCCGTCCCGGCCGGGGGAGAGCCGGGCGGCAGCGGGCAGGGGCACGCCGGGTGGCGGCGGGCAGCCGGGCCGTACGGACGACCGCTCGGCGGCGGGCCGGCGGCGCGCGGCCCACGGGGGGTCAGGGGCGGCCGAGCCCCAGCGCGGTCATCGCGCCGCCGTCCACGTTGACCAGGGAGCCCGTCATGTACGAGGACTCGGGCCCGCTCAGGAAGCGCACCACCTCGGCGATCTGGTCGACCTCGCCGAAGCGCCGCATCGGGATCTGCTTCCTGATGGAGCGGCCGGTGTCGCCCTCGGTCAGGCCCGCCACCAGGTCGGTGGGCGCGAAGCCCGGCAGGACGGCGTTCACCCGGACGCCGAACCGCGCGGACTCCATGGCGCAGCAGCGGGTGAAGGCGTTGACGGCGCCCTTGGAGGCGGCGTAATTGGACTCACCGATCCAGCCGCGTTCGCCCATCACGGACGAGACGTTGACGATCACCCCGCTGCCCTTGGCCATGAAGTGCGGCAGCACGGCCTTCGTGCAGTGGAACACCCCGCCGAAGTTGACGCGCATGACGTCCAGCCAGTCGTCCATGCCCATGTTGTAGATCAGCGCGTCCTGCGCGACACCGGCGTTGTTGACGAGGATGTCCAGCCCGCCGAGGTCCTCGGTGACCCGGCGCACCATCTCCTCCGCGTGTGCCGCGTCGGCGACATCGCCGTGCACGGTCACGGCCCGTCCGCCGGCCGCCTCGATCTCCTGGGCCAGCTCCTTGGCCGGGCCCTCCGAGCTGCGGTAGTTGATGGCGACGGCGGCACCGTCGGCCGCCAGGCGGCGGCACACCGCGGCGCCGATGCCCCGCGAACCGCCGGTCACCAGGGCGACCTGTCCTTCGAGCGTCATCGGGTCTCTCCTGTCGGGGTGGCGTGGGATGTACGGGTCTCCTCGGCGCCGGAGCCACGGCGCACCGCCAGCGACACATGACTGCCGCCCAGTGAGGAGCTGTTGAGCAGCACCGGGCGGTCCCCCGAGCCGGTGTGGTGCAGGGCCAGTGCCAGGCTCAGCGCCCCGCCGACGCCCATGGGCTCGCCGAGCACCGTCTTCGGCGCGTGCAGGGCGGGCGGCACCGGGCAGCCGTCGAACAACCGCCGCACCGCCTCGGCCTCGGCGGCGTCGGCCGCCCGCAGCCCCGCCGAGGCGAGCCAGACCGCGCCGAGGCCGCCCGGGGTGAGGCCCCCGTCGTCCAGGGCGGCCCGCATGGCCCGCTCCAGGCCCCGGCCGCGCGGGTCCCACAGCCGGGCGCGGCTGGCGTCCGACGCCATGCCGTGGCCGAGCACCTCACCCAGGACGCGGGCGCCGCGGGCGACCGCGTGGGACCGCCGTTCCAGTACGACGGCGACGCTGCCCTCGGCGAGGGTGAACCTGCCGTCGTCCCCCTCGCCCGGCGCCCGGGTGGAGGCGGCGCCGACGGCCGCGTACGCCTTGGCCACCTCGTCGGTGAGGGCGTCCGTGACGGTGCACACCAGGGTGTCGGCGTGCCCGGCCGCCAGCAGGTCCGCGGTGTAGGCCAGCGCGGCGGCACCGGTGGCGTGGCCCACCGAGAGGGTGGACGTCGGCCCGCGCAGGCCCAGGTGGATGGCGATCTGCCCGGCCGCCTGGTTGTAGACGGTGTTGGGGAACACCGCCGGGTCGGCGGCGGCCGGGCCTTCCGCCAGCAGCGGGACGGTGAACCGTTCCATCGCCTCCATGGGCCCGGTGCCGGTGCCGAAGACGATGCCGACCGCCTCCGCCTCGGCACCGCCAGGCGCGATGCCCGCGTCGGCCAGCGCCTTCACCGTGGCGGCCACGCCGAGCTGCCCGAGCCGGTCCATCCGCCGCCGCTGACGCTTCGTCAGATACGGCTCCGGGTCGAAGTCGACCCGGCACACCGGCAGCCCACCGGCCCACGCGACGGGGCTCTCGCCGCGTGCGTACGCCGACCACACCTCCGCCACGCGGTCGCCCGCCGGGCTGAGCAGTCCGATACCGGTCACCACCACGCGGTCGGTGTCGGGCAGCGGGGGACGGTGCGCGTCCTCGGTGCGGGTCAGGACGAGCGCGGCGTTGGCCCCGCCGAACGCGAAGTTGTTGGAGAGCGCCGCCCCGGTGGACAGCGGCCGCGCCACTCCCGTGACGTAGTCCAGCGGGCAGTCGGGGTCGGGCGCGGTGAAGGACGCGGTGGGCGGCGCGGTCTGCTCCGACAGCGCGTACGCGGTCACGATGGCCTCCGCGGCCCCGGCCGCGCCCAGCAGGTGACCGATCACCGACTTGGTGCTGGAGACCGGCGCGCGGGCGGCCTCCTCCGCCCCGAGCGCCAGGGCGATGGCCCGGGACTCGGCCGGGTCGTTCTTCGGCGTCCCCGTCCCGTGCCCGTTGACGTAACCGATCCGCTCGGCGGCGACCCCGGAGTGTCGCAGCGCCGCCTCGATGGCGCGGGCGGCCCCCTTCCCCTCCGGATGCGGCGCCGTGGCGTGGAACCCGTCGGCGGACAGCCCGTAACCGGCGATGTCGGCGAGCCCCGGCAGTCCGTGCTCGCGGGCGAAGTCCGCCCGTACCAGCACCACCATGCCGCTCCCCTCGCCCAGCGACAGTCCCTGCCGCTCGGCGCAGTACGGCGCCGCCGGCTCCGGCGACAGCGACTGCAACGCGTGGAAACCGGCGAAGACGACATCGGAGAAGGCGTCACTGCCACCGGCCAGCACCGCGTCGGCACGGCCCCGGCGCAGCAGGTCGGCGGCGAGCCCGATGGCGTTGGCACCCGACGCGCACGCCGTGTTGACCGCGAGCACCGGGCCGCGCAGCCGGAACGCCGCGCCCACCACCTCGGCCAGTGCCTGCGGCGTGACCAGCGACGGCAGCTCGGGCGCCGGTGCCTCCCCGTCCCGCCCCGCCCGCAGCCACTCCCGGCCCGAGAGCAGACCGGCGTTGCACGTGCCCAGCACCACGCCGAACCGCTCGGCCGGCACCAGCCCCCCGGGCAGCGCCGCCATGGCCTCCTCGGCCGCTACCAGGGCGAGTTCGACCGCCCGCTCCCGGAAACCCTCCGGCCTGCGGTACGCACGCCCCGGCTCCACCGGATCGGTGACCTCGCCGCCCAGCTTGGTGGAGAGCCCCTCCATCGGCAGCCGCTGCACCGGACCGATGGCGACCCGCCCCTCCCGCGCCCCCTGCCACAGGTGCCCGGACGTGGGGCCGAGCGCGGTGATCGCCCCGGCGCCGACCACGGTCACGCCCGCGGTGGTCTGCTGTTCCTTGCCCATGATGATGTCCCCCTCTACGCCTCGGCCGTCGGCGCGCTCAGCACCAGCGCCACCTGCTGGCCCTCCAGCCCGCGGGCCAGCGCCACGGTGGTGCGCACCCGCAGCTCCCGTGCCTGCCGCGGGATCCAGTCGATGCCCTCGCAGCCCGGATCGGGCCGGTCGAGGTGGAGCGTCGGCGGCACGGCCGCACCGTCGATCGCCATCGCGCACACCGCCGCGTTGAGCGCGCCGGCCCCCGCGACCAGATGTCCCGTGGCCGGCTTGACGCTGCTCGCGACCACGCCCGAGTCGCGGCCGAACACCGAGGTCAGCGCCCGCGCCTCGGTCAGGTCGCCGAGCCGCGTGGCACAGCCGTGCGTGGCCACGTAGTCCACCTCACCGGCCGCCACGGTCGCCTCGCGCAGCGCCCGCCGCACGGCGGCGGCCAGCGGCCGGCCGTCCTCGCGGGGCGAGACCAGGTCGGGGTCCTGCGTCGTGCCGGAACCGCGGATCTCCGCGTACACCCGCGCCTGGCGGCGCCGCGCCGACTCCCACTCCTCCAGGACCAGGAACGCCGCTCCCTCGCCCAGCACGGAGCCGCTGCGCTCCCGGTCGTACGGGCGGAAGGCCTCGGCCTCCCGGTCGTTGCGGGTGGTGAGCACCCCCAGGCCGTCCATCTTCGACATCACCCACCACGACGAGGCGTCGTCGAAACCCCCGGCGATCACCACGTCGGACTCGCCGCCGCGGATCGACCGGAAGCCGCGCGCGAGCGCCGTCGCGCCGGCGTCGGCGGTGCCGTGGAAGTAGGAGTTGGCCCCCTTGAACCCGTGGGCGTGCGAGAGGTGGAACAGCGACGCGGACTGCAGACCCTCCACGAAGTACAGCGGGTAGAAGGCGGAGGAGGCCCGCTCGCCGAGCTGCCGCAGGTCCGCGCGGCCGTCCTCGCGGCGCGCGGCCAGGCTGCCGGTCAGCAGGTGTTCGGGGTTCGAGATCTCCTTGTTGCCGCCCACGAACACCGCCGCGCGCTCCGGGTCGTAACCCGCGGCGCCCAGGTCGAGCCCGGCGTCCTCGACGGCGAGCGCCGCGCCCGCGACGGCCAGTTGGTCATTGCGGGTGGTCATGCGCAGGGACCTGCGGTGCGCGTACCGCGTGGCGCGGAAGTCCGGCAGCTCGGCGGCGATCCGGGTGTCCAGGGAGGACGCGTCGTAGCCACGGATCGGGCCGACGCCGGTGCGGCCCTCCAGCAGCCCCTTCCAGGTCTCGCCACGGCCCTCGCCCAGCGCGGTCAGTACGCCGATGCCGGTGACCGCGACCCGCCTCATGACGCCTCCCGGTCGCCGCCGGCCGGCTCCAGACGCAGCTGCCGTACGGTGGTGATGTCCCGCCCCGCCACCCGGACGGCGGCCTTGGCGGTGACGGAGGTCCCGGTTGCCTCCGTGACGTCCACGGTGATCTCCAGCTGGTCGCCTGGCTCGGCGAAGTGCCGGTAACGGACGCGCCGGACGTCGGCCAGGGCCCAGACCGTGCCGGAGGGCGCGCCCGGGGCCGCGAGCCTGGCCGTCCTGACGATGTCGTCGAGGATCAGCACGCCCGGCAGCACCGGGAAGCGCGGGAAGTGGCTGTCGAACACCGCCAGGGTGCCGGTGACGTTGCGGACGGCGACGGCCCGCTCGCCCGGCGTCAGGTGAAGGATCTTGTCGAGCGCGGTCATGCTGCCCTTCTCTCGGAGGCGTCGGCGGGAACGCCGGCGGAGGCTTCCGCGTCGGAGGCATCCGCGTCGGAGGCATCCGCGTCGGAGGCTTCCGCGTCGGCGGAACGGACGACGAAGCAGGCGTTGGTGCCGCCGAACGCGAAGGCGTTGACCATGGCCGCGCGCACCGGCCGGCGTACCGCCGTGTTCGGTACGTAGTCGAGGTCGAGCTTCGGATCGGGGTGGTCGAGGTTGATGGTCGGCGGCACCAGCCCCTCGCGGATCGCGCCCAGTGCGGCGATGAGGTTGACGCCCGCGGCGGCCGACGTGAGATGTCCCGTCATGGACTTGGGCGAGCTGGTGCACAACTCGTGCGCGTGCCGGCCGAAGACCTCCTTGATGGCGGCCGTCTCGCTCGCGTCGTTGCCCGGCGTGCCCGTTCCGTGCGCGGCGATGTAGTCGACCCCTCCGGGCCCGAGTCCCGACTCCGTCAGCGCGTCGCGCATCGCGGAGATGGCGCCCCCGCCGTCCGGCGGCGAGTCGGTGATCCGGTACGCGTTCAGCGTGGAGCCGTAACCGACCAGTTCGGCGTGGACGCGGGCGCCCCTGGCCACCGCGGAGTCCCAGTCCTCCAGCACGGCGATCACCGCGCCCTCGCCCAGGACGAAGCCGGAACGCTCGGCGTCGAACGGACGGGAGGCCCGCTCGGGGTCGTCGTTCCAGCGGTCGGTGACCGCGCCGAGCAGGGAGAAGCCGAGGACGTCCATCCACGTCGTCAGGGCGTCGAACCCGCCGGCGAGCATCAGCGCGCACTCGCCGTCCTGGATCCTCCGGTACGCCTCGCCGATGGCGTGCGCCGCGCCCGCGCAGGCGGTGCTGACACTGATCACCGGGCCCTGGCAGTCACCCGCCCGCGCCACGGCGGTGACACCCACGTTCTGGTTGCGCAGCAGCACGTCACCGGGTGCCTGCCGGTACAGGTCGTGGAAGTCGCTGACGCTCAACTGGTGCGACATGTCCACCAGTTCCTGCAACCCGGGCCGGCCGACCGTGCCGGCCACGGCCGCGCCCCGCTCGTAGGGGTCGAGGTCCTGCCAGCCGCCGCCGGAGTCCGCGAGCGCCTCACGGGCGGCGGCGAGGGCGAACAGCGCCGCCCGCGACAGGTGGCGCCGCTGCCGGGCGGAGCCCGCCGACGCCGGGTCGAAGCCCTTGACCTGACCGGCGATACGGACGGGGAAGGCGGAGGCGTCGAAGGTTTCGAGCCGGCTCACCCCGCTGCGGCCCTCGGCCAGGCCCCGCCAGGTGTCCTTGGCGTTGTTGCCGAGCGGGGTGACCGCGCCGACCCCGGTGATGGCGACCCTTCTCATCGGCGGCCGCCCGTCACCGGCACCCTGAGCAGCCGGTCGAGCATGCGCCGGGTGTCGCCGGGCTCCTCCAGGTCCTCCACGGGCAGCAGCGCGCACATGACGGCCTCGGCCTCCATCACGGTCCGGCCGTCCACCGACACGGTCCCGGAGAGGACGGCCGTCTCCTCGCTCAGGGACTCGACCGTCCCCTCCAGCCGCAGTACGTCCCCGGGACGCACCGGCCCGTGGAAGGAGATGCCGTCCACGGACAGCAGCGCGGCGCGCCGCCGCACCCCGGTGGTGGCGATGATCAGCCAGGTGCCGGCCTGGCAGAGCGCCTCCAGCACCAGTGGCGCGGGCATCTGCGGACCGGCGCCCTCGTCCCGCCAGTGGTCCTCCAGCAAGGAGGTGAGTTTGCGGGCGCTGATGGTGCGCCCCGCCTCCCATGCGTCGATTCGGTCGATCAGGTGGAAACGCATCGTCATCCTTCGTCCGTGGACGCGTCGTCCGGGCCGGCGGTGGTCGAGAGGAACATCACGGCGTGGGCGATGGCGTAGTCACCGCTGTGCGACAGCGAGATCTCGGGGGAGGAGGCCCCGACGCGGGCCGCCCGCCTGGCGGCCCCGCCGCTCAGCCGCACGCGGGGCCGTCCCAGGGGCGTGTTCACCACCTCCACGTCCGTCCACCGCATCCCCGGCCCGAGTCCGGTCCCCAGAGCTTTCAGTACGGCTTCCTTGGCGGCGAACCGTGCCGCCAGGTGGGCCGGGCGGTTGCGCTTCTGCGCGCAGTAGCCGACCTCGCGGGCGGTGAAGATGTCCCGTTCGGCGGCCGGGTTGTCGGCCAGCAGCCGGTCCACCCGGGACACCGACACGAGGTCGACTCCCACGGCAAGGCGTGTCGTCACCGGCTCCTCCGTCTTTCGTTCCAGCACTGCCGACTTCAGATCCCGGCCGGGGTGCGGTGGATACAGGCGGAGGGCCGCCGGTGAAAAGGCGATCGCCCCGCCCACCGTGGTGGACGGAGCGATCGGCCGGGCCGCCGCCGGGACGCGTCAGGGACCCGGCCTCCCACGCCCTGGCACGCCGGCCCCACCCGGCCGGACCGCGCCCAGGCGACGCACCACGGACCACACCCCGCCCGCCCCGACCGGCCCCGGCGGGCGGGCCGTCCGGCCCGCGCGGACGGGGGCGGCGTACGCGGGCAGGCTCCTCGTGCCGACGACGGCCGCTCCACGACACCGCCCGGCGGGCGACGAGCGCGAGGCCGACGCGGAGCAGGCTCGCGCCCAGTCCGGCCGTACGGACCGTCGACCGGCGGCCAGGCAGGCCGCGAGGCACGGGGAACCACGCGCCGTCCGCCGGCAGGCAGGGCGCGGACGCCGTCCATCGGCGGCCGTCGCCTCCGTACCGGCTGGGCGGCCCGGCCCGACGGCCCCGACGGCCCTCGACGGTGACGGCCCCGTCCCGGCCCGGCCCACGGGGCACGCGGCAGGTCACCGCCTGCCAGGCGACGCGGGCACGCGCGCGCGGCCTCGGCCGACTCTCGCGACGCGGCCGGGAGGCGTGCCTTCCGGGTCCCGCGGGCGCGCGTGCCCCGGGGCGCGCGTCCGCGGCGGTCGGCGCCGGCCGCCCATGCCCCCAGCGGCCCGCTACGCCACCCCACGCGCGCGTGGGGGCCGCCCCCGCACCCGCTCACGCTCCGGGCCCCGCGCCGGACGTCCCGCTCTAGTCGAACCAGCGGTCCCGGGCCAGCTCCGCGGTGCGGGAGGGGTCCTCCAGCAGCGCCGCCACCTCGAAGCGGCGCGGCCACTGGCCGGCCGCCCACGCCAAGCCCGCCGCGACGCCCTCCAGGGTGGCGGCGTGGACCGTTCCGTCCGGGGTGCGGCGCCAGTCCAGTTCGACGCCGCCCGCGCGCAGTTCCTCGTGCTCGACGTACGTCGCGGGCGTGCCCGGACCGAGCAGGGCGTGCACCGAATCCGGTACGTCGTGCTCCTCGCCGGCCGTCGTGACCTCCGCCTCGACCTCCTCGCTCAGCCGCCGCACCTGGAACAGCTCCGCCAGCTCGGCCGCCCGCGCCGGGGCCACCGGCAGCAGGGCACGGCCCCCGGTGAGCGGCAGCAGGTCGGGGGCGTCGGCGACCAGCGCGTCGGCCGCGTCCACCACGCGCACCTCGCCGTCGACGACCGCGCGCAGCTCGTCTGGGAGCGTCACCTGCTCGGGGTCGAGGTCGGCGAGGGCGGTGTACAGGCCGTGCAGCTGCGCGGCGGTCACCTCACGGTCCGGGTCGGCGAGGCGTCCCAGCAGCTCGGCCGCGCCGCCCGGCTCGTCCAGCAGCGCGGCGACGGAGGTCCGTACACCCAGGGCGCGCAGCACCTGCGGGTCCTGGAAGCCGGTCGCGATGTCGACCGAGTCGTACAGGCCCTCCAGCAACGGGTCCACTCCGGCGGCCCGCAGCCCGGCGGGGCGGCGGCCGTCCAGCACGGGGTGGTCGCGCAGCCACCAGGCGGTGTACGAGCGGACCGTCTCGGTCGTGCCGTCCGGCAGCAGGACGCGTACCGGCTGGGTCAGCGCGTCGCGCAGCGGCGGCCGGGCGAGCAGCGACAGCGCCTGCGGCCAGGCGTCGTCGTCGACCAGGTCCAGGTCCCGTACGGCGACGATCTCGGTCGCCACCGGCGGTACCGGCGCCTCGGGCAGCCGGTCCAGTACGTCCTCGCACCACACGTCGACCGCGTCCAGCAGGCCGACGTCGTCGGGCTCGGCGAAGTCCCCGTCACCGGGCTCCAGTTCGTCCGGGTCCAGGACGACGTCCGTGGCCCGTACGAGGGCGAAGTCCGCGAGCACCCCGCAGGCGGCGAGCGGCTGCTCGCCCCACCGCTCGGCCAGTCCGGCGTCCACCAGGGCCAGTTCGTCCTCGCGCATGACGGCCGCGAACGGGCTGCCCGGCAGCACCAGTTCGCCCGCCGGGGCGAGCTCGCCCTCCTCGTCGGGCAGCGCGAGGGCGCCCAGCCACGGCTCGTCGCCCGGCTCCAGACCGGCGTCCCGTACGAGGGCGAGGACCGTCCCGGCCAGCTCGTCGGCGTCCAGGGCGTCCTCGTCCCACACCTCGCCCGCGTCCAGCGATCCGGCGACGGCCGCCCGCACCTGCGGCGTGGTGAGCACGGCGCGCGGCGTGGCGGGCAGGGCGCCGAGCTTCTCCAGGATGGGGTGGGCGGCGTCCGGGTGGGCGACCTTCAGCCCCAGCCTCGTCAGGTCGGTGGGCGTGTCCGGCAGCGGCAGCAGGACGTGGCGCGGGCCGGTCGCGGTACGGCCGCCGACGAGCGGCACGGGCAGGCCGGTCAGCCGGTCGGGGTCGACGCCCGCCAGCGACTCGTACAGCCGGTGCCACCACGCGGGGGTGCGCTCGGTGCCCGCCAGCCGGTCGATGGCGTCGCCGAGGGAGAGACGGGCCACGCCGAGGGCGCGCAGCTCGGTGCGGCGCTCCAGACCGGCGGGCAGCAGCGTCGGCAGGACCTCCGCCAGGACGCGTACGGTGTCGGCGCCGGCGCCCTCGACGACCTCGGCCTCGAACGGGCGCAGCGCGGGCGGCTCCTCGTCGCCGGGCGGCGCCGCGGGCGGCAGGAACGCCACGCGCGGCAGCAGTTCCAGCACGGCGCCGCGGATCGCCCCGTCGAGGACGCCCTTGCCGAGCGGGCCGGGCACGAGGTCGATCGTCCCCGTCGAGACGGGCTGCCAGTCGGCCAGCAGCTCGGCGTACGCGTCGGCGGCGCGCCGCACCAGGTGGTCGGTGAGCGGACCGGGCGCCGGGTGGCGACGCGTGGTGTCGAGCGGGAACGTCGCGATGAGCAGGGCGGGGATGCCGAGCGGCTCGTCGGTGGGCGTCGGGGCGTGCACGACGGGGGCGGTACGGGGGCGGGCCGGCGCGCCCGCGTCGTCCACGGGCACGGCCCAGGTGACGGACCAGTGGGGCCGCAGCCGCTCCTCGACCGGCCGGTCCTTGAGCAGCTCGGGATCGATGGCGCCCTGGTGGCTGACGGTCCGCCAGCGCCGGGTGCCGCCATCGGTGTCGTCGACGTGGACGTACCCGTCCTGTTCCCGGCGCGCGAGTGTCCGCGTACCCCTGGGGGTCTCCACGACGACGTCGGTGAGGCCCGGCAGAGTCAGCAGCAGGGCGTCGTCGATCCCGGCGAGCAGCCGTTCCGCCAGGTCCACGGCGGCGGCGTCCCGCAGCGGCAGGATCACCACCGTGTCGTAGCCCTCGGGGGCGGTGCCCTCGGCGGGCAGCGGCAGCCGCAGCAGCGGTACGTGGCCGTCGCGGCGGCGCAGTTCGTCGCCCAGGCCGGGGCTGGCCTGCGCGGCCTGGGAGGCCAGCTCGCGGGCCTCGCTCAGCGACCACCTCACGCCGCCGTGCCGGCCCACGATCGCCGGCTCGTCGGTGACCGCCAGTACGGCGGCGAACCCGACACCGAACCGGCCGACGGCGCCCTCGTGGCCCTCCCGCTTGGCGGACGCGCGCAGCGTGCTGAGCGACTCGACCCCGGTGGCGTCCAGGGGCGCGCCCGTGTTGGCGGCGGCGAGCACGGCGGGGCCGTCCGCGTCGGCGGGGTGCAGCGTCAGCCGCAGCCGTCCGGGGACGCCCGCACGGGCGGCGGCGTCGGCGGCGTTCTGGGCGAGTTCCACCACCAGCCGGTCGCGGTAGCCGCCGAGGGCGAGGTCCTCCTCGGCGTTGGCGTCCTCCCGGAAGCGCGCGGGCCCGGCTCCCCACGCGTCGAGCACCCCGCGCCGCAGCCGCGCGGTCCCGAACGGGTCGGCCCCATCGGTCGCCGTCGCCCTCACGCCCACGTCGTGCTCCGCTCTCTCGCCCTGCGTTTGCTACGGAGCCCGAAGGTACCCCCTGCGGCGGTGTCGGCGGCCCGCGCCCTCCGGTCCCCACCACCGCCCGGCCGCCGCGCGGTCGGGCGCCGCCCCGCTCCTGCCGGTGGGTGCGGGTCGAGTGCCGCCCCGCTCCTGCCGGTGGGTGCGGGTCGAGTGCCGTCCGGCTCCTGCCGGCGGGTGCGGGTCGGGTGCCGGCCGGCCGGCGCCGATGGGCGGGATGCCTCGCCATCCGGCTCCTGCCGGTGGGCGGGGTCGGGTGCCTGGGCCGGCACCGGGCGGGTCACCGGTGGACCCGGGCACGGCGGGCGGACCCGCCGGCAAGCGCGCCCGCCCGGCGGGAGGGCTAGCTGTGGCCCAGGTCCTCCGAGGCCGCGTCCGGCGGGACGGGCGGTACGGAACCGCTGTCGCGGGCGGGGCGCAGGGGGAACGCGTCGGTGCCCACCGAGTCCAGGACCGGCGGCGCCGGGCGCGGAGGCTTGGGCATCACGGCCGCCTCGGAGTGGCCGCCGCAGCCGTACGTCAGGGAGACGACACGCCCGTCAGCCGGCGAGAACTCGTTGGCGCACACGCCGAACGCCTGCTTCAGCGACCCACCCAGCGGCATCAGGAACCCGCACGACACACAGGGCGCCGGGGCTGCCTGGGCCATCGGGGTCTTCGCCCCGAAGTTCTCCTCCCACCGGTCGGCCGCCACGTGCATCCCGTACCGCGACAGCACGCGCGCCCGGCGCAGGCCCAGTTCCTCCGCGACGGCCGCGATGGAGCCCCGCGAGGGGGTGCGGGCGACGAGGTCGGCGTCCTCGGAGTCGACGAGCTCGGCCATCTCCTCCGACACGGGGGAGTTCGGCGGCGGCACGTCCTCGCCGGTGTAGCCCGGCTCCAGCCGCAGGTCGTCCTGCTCGGTCGGCAGCAGGTCGCCGGGGCCCAGGTCACCCGGGCGCAGCCGCTCGCTCCACGGCACCCACTCGGGCGCGAGGAGCGCGTCCGGTCCGGGCAGCAGAACCGTCTCGTCGAGCGTGACGACCTTCGCACGTGACGCCCGGGTCACCGTCACGGCCCAGCGCCACCCCCGGTAACCGGGCTCATGGCACTCGAAGAAGTGCGTGACGACCCGGTCGCCCTCGGCGACGACACCGGCGTGCTCACCCACCACCCCGGGCGCCGCCACCTCCGCGGCCGCCTCCCGGGCGAGGTCCACCGCCTCGGCGCACAGGCGGTCGGGGGCGGGGGTACGCGCAGTACGGCTTCGCGTCGTCGCAGCACTCACAGGTCTCGCTCATCTCCTACGCCGTCTCACAGATGCGCCGGCCGATTCGCGATGTACGGGCAGCGGGCGGAGCGGACCAACGGGCCGCATCGACGTCCGCGCCCGACGTGTCTCGGGCACACCTCACGTCATCCATTCTGCGGGATGCCGAAGAGGCGCGCGGCCGAGAACTTCCGCCGGTGGCGCGCTACGCACGCTACCCCCTCCGCAGCCCGCCGCCCACCTGCCCGCCCCAAGTAGCCCTCATCACGGTTCGCGGAAGCGGCTGCTGGGGCACTATGACGGGGTGGTAACCGTGAGGTCGTCGGAAGACGCCGGGCCGCTGCGGAGGGCGGGCCGGCGGGTGGGCCGTGCCCTCCACCTGCCGTTCACCGGTACGGCGCGCGGTATCCGAAAAGCGACGCACGCCCACGGCGCCGGGGAATCGGGTCTCGGCAAGCTGATCGAACTGCACGCCGTGAACGGCGCCGGCGACGTCATGATCACCGTCGCCCTCGCCTCCACGGTCTTCTTCTCCGTACCGACCGACGAGGCCCGCGGCCGGGTCGCGCTGTACCTGGCCATCACCATGGCCCCGTTCACGCTCCTCGCTCCCGTCATCGGCCCGCTCCTGGACCGGATCCCGCACGGCCGCCGGGCGGCGATGGCGGGCGCGATGGGCACCCGGGTGGTGCTCGCCATCGCCCTGTCCGGCGCGGTCGTCACCGGTGACCTGGAGCTGTACCCGGCGGCGCTCGGTGTGCTGGTCGCGTCGAAGGCGTACGGAGTGGTGCGCAGCGCCGTCGTACCGAGACTCCTGCCGCACGGCTTCTCACTGGTGAAGGCGAACTCCCGGGTGACCCTCGCCGGCCTGCTGGCGACGGGAATCGCCGCGCCCGCCGGGGTCGGGTTGCAGCAGATCGGGCCGCAGTGGCCGCTGTACGGGGCCTGCGTGCTGTTCGTCGTGGGAACGATGCTGGCGCTGTCGCTGCCGCACAAGGTGGACTCGGCGAAGGGTGAGCGCAAGGCCCACATGCTCACCCACGGCGAGCGCAAACCGAGCCTGCGGACGGTCGGCCCGTCCGTCCTGCACGGCCTCCAGGCCAATATCGCCCACCGGGTGCTGTCCGGCTTCCTGATCTTCTTCCTCGCCTTCCTGCTGCGCGAACACCCGCTGCCCGGGCAGAGCGCCGCGGTGTCGCTGGGCATCGTCGGCGTGGCGGCGGGCGTCGGCAACGCGTGCGGCACGGCGCTCGGCGCGCTGCTGAGGTCCCGGGCGCCGGAGCTGATCGTCGCCACGATGGTGACGCTCGCGATGACGGCGGCGCTCGTGGCGGCGGTGTTCTTCGGCGGGTTCGCGGTCGCGGCCCTGGGCGCGGTGGCGGGGCTGTCCCAGGCCCTGTCGAAGCTGTCGCTGGACGCGATGATCCAGCGGGACGTGCCGGAGGTGGTGCGGACGTCGGCGTTCGCGCGCTCCGAGACGCTGCTGCAGATGGCGTGGGTGGTCGGTGGCGCGATCGGCATCTCGCTGCCGCTGCACGGAGCCCTCGGGATGTCGGTCGCCGCGGGGATCCTGGCGCTGGGCGTGGCGGTGACCGTTCGGGGCCTGCTGACCGCCGCGCGGCGCGGCACGCCGTACCCCCGCGCCGCGTGATGCGGGACGACGTATAGCCTTCGGGCCATGACCGTTGCGTTCTTTTCCGGTAGGGCCCGCCGGGCCGGCGTCGCTCTGGGTGCCGTCTCCGCCGGACTCCTCGTACTCTCCGCCTGCGACAAGCCGACGCCGCTCGCGACCGTGACGGTCGGGTCCGACTCGGTCAACACCGAGGCGACCTGCTACAACGACGGCAAGGCCATCAAGGAGTCGCAGATCCAGTCCTGCCTGAACAAGAAGGCGGAGAAGACCATCACCGTCTCGCCGGACGACCGGATCCGCTTCGGCGTCGACCCCGAGATCGCCGAGAACGGCTGGACGCTGTTCATCGGCGGCCAGCAGGCCGAGCAGGAGCCCTACAAGAAGACGTACCGGTCGATCCCGGCCAGCGCGTTCCTCTCCAGCCAGACCGGTGAGACCTCCAACACGGCGCAGGTCAGCATCGTGGAGACCAGTGGCAAGAAGCTGACCGGCATCTGGCACTTCCAGCTGAAGAAGGAATCCTGACCCTGCGCGTCCTGGTCGTCACGGCGGTGGCGGTGGAGTCGGACTCCGTCGCCGCCGGCCTCGACGGCTACGCGGCGTCCGCCCCGCGTGCCCTGCCGTCGGGCCGTACCGTCACCCGCCTGCGGCGCCCCGCGCCCGCGCCCGCCCCTCGCGGCGCGCCCGACGGGACCGGCGCGCCCGGCACCGTCGCGGCGCCGGGCCCGGACGCCCCGGGAGGGCGGCCCGCCTCGGACGCCGCCGGCACCGGTGATCCGGCCGGACGGCACCGCCCCGCGCCCGGCGGGGACGGCACCGGCGCCCCGGCGGGCCTGCCTGTCCCGGACGCCTCCGGTGCGGCCGTGACCCACGCGGCCGTGGACGTCGTCGCGGGGGGCGTCGGCCCCGCCGCCGCGGCCGTCACCGCCGCCGTCGCGCTCACCACCTCCCCGTACGCGTACGACCTCGTCGTCTCGGCCGGCATCGGCGGCGGCTTCGCCCCGCACGCGCCCCTCGGCTCGGTCGTCGTCTCCGACGCGATCATCGCCGCCGACCTGGGGGCCGACACGCCCGACGGGTACCTCGCCGTCGAGGAGCTCGGCTTCGGCTGCTCCGTCCACCTGCCGCCGCCCGCGCTGCCCGGCCGGATCGCGGAGGCCCTGCGGGAGGGCGGGCGGCGGCACGTCGTCGCCCCCGTCCTGACCCTGTCGACGGTCACCGGCACCGCCGCCCGTACCGCCGAGCTGATCGCCCGTCATCCCCGTGCCGCCGCGGAGGCGATGGAGGGCTTCGGCGTGGCCGAGGCGGCCGCCGCCCACGGCGTACCCGTCGTCGAGATCCGCGCCGTCTCCAACACCGTCGGCCCGCGCGACCGCGCCGCCTGGCGGATCGGCGAGGCGCTGGACTCGCTGCGGGACACCTTCCGGCTGCTCGGCTCCACCGTCTTCCTGGAGGACCTGTGAGGATCGCGTACTCGCCGTGCCCGAACGACACGTTCGTCTTCCACGCCTGGGCGCACGGCCTCGTGCCGGGCGCCCCCGAGCTCGACGTGACGTTCGCGGACATCGACGTCACCAACGGGATGGCCGAGCGCGGCGAGCTTGACGTGCTGAAGGTGTCGTACGCCGTGCTGCCCTGGGTGCTCGACGAGTACGCCCTGCTGCCGTGCGGCGGCGCGCTGGGCCATGGTGTCGGCCCGCTGGTCCTCACCCGGGAGCCGGCCGACGGGAGCACGCCCCGGCCCGGGGACCTCACGGGCCGGACGGTCGCGGTGCCGGGCGAACGCTCCACCGCCTACCTGCTCTTCCGCCTGTGGGCGGCGGACGTCGTCCCCGGAGGGGTCGGCGAGGTCGTGGTGATGCCGTTCCACGAGATCATGCCGGCCGTGCGGGACGGCAGGGTCGACGCCGGTCTCGTCATCCACGAGGCCCGGTTCACCTACGGGCGGTACGGTCTGCACCGCCTCGCCGACATGGGCGAGCACTGGGAGTCCACGACGGGCCTGCCGATCCCGCTGGGCGCGATCATCGCGAAACGCTCACTGGGCGCGGACACGCTGGAGCTGCTCGCCGAGTCGGCGCGCGCATCGGTCCGCATGGCCTGGAACGACCCGGAGGCGTCGCGCCCGTACGTACGCGAACACGCCCAGGAGATGGACCGGTCGGTGGCCGACCAGCACATCGGCCTGTACGTCAACGAGTTCACGGCCGGCCTCGGCGAAGCCGGCTACGCGGCGGTGCGCGGCCTGCTGACGCGCGCGGCGGCCGAGGGCCTGGTGCCGCCCCTGAAGCCGGGCGCGCTGTCGTTCCCGTGACGGCCCGCCGGGGGCCGGGCGCACGCGTGCGACGGCCGAGGGGCGCGTGCCGCCCCTCGGCCGGGAAGCGCTGTCGTACGTACGGGTCAGACGTCCAGCTGGTCCGCCACCGCCCGCAGCAGGCCGGCGATCTTCTTGCCGTGGACCTTGTCCGGGTAGCGGCCGCGCTCCAGCATCGGGGTGATGTTCTCCAGCAGCGTCGTCAGGTCCTGCACGATCGACGCCAGTTCGTCCGGCTTGCGCCGCTGCGCCGCCGCGACCGACGGGGTCGGATCGAGGACCGTCACCGAGAGTGCCTGGTCACCACGCTGGCCCGCGACCACGCCGAACTCGACGCGCTGGCCGGGCTTGAGGGCGTCGACCCCGGCAGGGAGCACCGACGAGTGCACGAAGACGTCGCCGCCGTCGTCACGGGAGAGAAAGCCGAAGCCCTTCTCGCTGTTGAACCACTTGACCTTGCCGGTAGGCACGTCTGTCCTCGTCCTCGTACTCGATAAGAAAACTGGCTCTGGATAGCACTGCAGCGGGCCGCTCGGACCCTCCCCCGGGCTCTCGGTTCCGCTCGAGCAGGGGGACTCCAACGTCCCAAGGCTAATGGTCCAGGGGCTGGTGACAAGACGTCGCCGGTCCGTTCCTCCGGCCAGGGAACTACCCTGGCCGAATGCATAGTGAAACCCCCGTGAGCGGCGCCGCCCCCGGTGACGGACTCGTCCGTGCCGGCGGGATCGTCTTCATCGTCGGCGCCGTGGCCACTCTCGTCACTGTGGCCCCGCTGTTCCTGGGCACCGACCCGTTCCCGCCGATCGCGTACGCCGTGTGCATGCTGATGGGCGTCGGCTTCGTGATCGCCGCGGCCGGTGTGCTGCGCTCGATCGCCGCCCAGCGCCGTCAGGCGAACTCGGCCCTGTAGGCGTCCCACCAGGCGGGAAAGGCCGTGAGGTCGGGCAGGACGACATCCGCGCCGGCCGCCCGCAGCTCGTCCGCCCCGCACGGCCCGGTGGGTACGCAGACGGCGAGGGCACCGGCCGCGCGGGCGCCGCGCACGTCGCCGGTGTGGTCGCCGACGTACGCCCGCGCGCCGTGCTCGCGCAGCGCCTCCGCCTTGGCCTCGGCCCACAGCCAGCCGACCACGGCGTCCGGTTCGATGCCCAGGTGGGCGAGGTGGAGCTTGGCGTTCGGCTCGTGCTTGGCGGTGACGACGACGGACCGGCCGCCCGCCGCGCGAACGGCTTGAATCGCCTCCCTCGCGCCGGGCATCGCGAGCGTCGGCTCGATGGCGCGGGTGGGATAGATCTCGCGGTAACGGTCGCCCATCTCCTGGATCCGGTCGGCCGGGAACCAGTGGGCCAGCTCCTGCTCCAGGGGCGGTCCGAGGCGGGTGACGGCCAGGTCGGCGTCGATCCGCACGCCGGTCTCGGCGGACAGCGCCCGGTAGGCGGCGTGGATGCCGGGGCGGGAGTCGATCAGCGTCATGTCGAGGTCGAAGCCGACCGTCAGCGGGGAGAGCATGGGGGCCATTGTGCCTGCCGCCAGGTCCCGCCCCAGGGGCCGTGGGCCCCGCCCGCCGCTACCGGTCCGGGCGCCCGCCCGGGGCCGGGGCCCGGTCCGGTGCGGCGCGCGGCAGCCGTCCGGCGGCCGGACGGGAAGCCGCCAGGCCGGCGTCCGGCACGGGAGGGGCGGGAGCAGCGTTACGGGACCGCCGGCCGGAGCCGGACCGGCCGTCACGCCACACGTCCGCCGAGCCCGACCGGCGGCCGGGGAACCCTTCCCCCGTCCCGACCGAACCCGGCAGCCCCAGCGAGCACCCGGGCCGCGGCGATGCCGGACCGCGACGAGTGGGTCCACCGCCTGAAGATCGTCGGCGCCACCCGGCCCAGGTGGTCGCGCTCGCCGGCCGGGGCCCGCCGGATGCCCTGATCGGCAACGCCGCGCGGACGGTCCGCCGCTCGGGAACGACCGCCCGGGCGGCTCCGGGCGTCATGGGCGGCGCGCGCGCCAGAGGAGGAAGAGGGCCGAGGCGAGGGCCGCCGCGCGGAGGGTCCAGGGCCAGGCGGCGGCGAGCGCTTCTCCCATGGCGTCCCCGCCCGGCGGGATCGGGTCGCCCCAGCGACCGTCGAGGCGGCCCCACAGCCAGACCGCGACGCCCGCGGCGACCGCGCCCGGCAGGCCGAACACCGCCACCTTCGCCTCCGTGCGGCTGAGGCGGCCGGAGGCGTACGCCAGGAGCCAGCCGCCGAGGAGGGCGAGCCACGAGCCCAGGACGACACCGGCGACCAGCAGCACGGCGGCGGCCACCAGCATCGGGTGGCCGAACCGGAGCGGCAGCCGGAGCCGGGGGAAGCGGACGCGCGCGGGCGCCGTGGACGCGGACGCGGGCGGTGACGGGGGCTCCGGGTCCGCCGCCTCCTCCGGGGCGGGCTCCGGCTGGGGCGGGGGCTTCAGCATGTCCGGGATCTCCACCCCGCCCCGGAACCCGGGCGGCACGGCGTCCGCGCCGCCGAAGGCGCCCTCCTCGACACGCCACCAGTCCGGCTGCTCCACCGACGTGCCGGCCTCGTCCATCCCGGCCAGGTGCGGGCTCCACGCGTCCGAGGCGGGTGTCCCCGGCGGCGGCACGTCCGCGGCTCCCGCGGCGTCCGCCGCCTCCTGGGCGGCGCCCGCGCGGCGGCGGAACCGCGTGCGCGGCGTGCGCTGCTCCGGCACGGCGGGCCGCCCCGGCGCCTTCGGCACGTCCGGCGCCCTCGGCGCACCCGTCGCCGCCGCGGTGACCACCTCGTCCGGTGTGCCGAGGGCCGCCAGGATGCCCCGCACCGCGCCCGGGCTGTCGTCCTTGGCCCGCCTGCTGTCGATCTCGCCGCGCAGCGACGCCACGAGCCGCATCCGCGCCTGCGAGGACAGCTGCCGTCGCTGGGCCAGGTCACCCACCCGGCTCAGGTAGTCGAAGACCAGCTGGTCGCTCTCGATCCCCACCGTCACGACGTTAGCGCCTGCGCAGGGGCTAACGTGGTCCGGATGGGGACCGGTGAGCTCGATCGGGAGGCGCACGTGGCCGCAGGAACCGAAGGCAATGGCGGTACAGCGGCTCCGCGCACCCTCGCGGAAGCCCTGCGGGCCCGTGGCGACGAGGGCCTGGCCGCGCTGCTGCGCGCCCGCCCCGACCTGCTGGTTCCCGTACCGAGCGACCTGACGCAGCTCGCCACCCGGGCGGGGACCCGCGCTTCCGTCGTCCGCGCGCTGGAGCGGCTCGACCGGTTCACGCTCCAGACCGCCGAGGCGCTCGCGGTGGCGCCGGACCCGGCCCCTTACCGGGTGCTGCTCGGGCTGATGGCCGGCGACGAGGGCGACGCGGACACCGGGGCGGCGCTTCCGCGCGCGGTCCGGATCCTGCGCGAACAGGCCCTGGTCTGGGGCGACGACGAGCGGCTGCGCCTGGTGCGGACCGCCCGCGAACTGCTGGCGCCGTCGCCGCAGCACCCCTCCCCCACGGGCCTGGGCCCGACGGTCGCCGAGGCGACGGCGGGCATGTCGCCGACCCGGCTCCAGGAGATCATCGCGACGGCGGGGCTGCCGACGACACACGATCCGGTGTCGGCGGTCGCCGCGTTGACGGACCTGTTCACCGACCGGGAGAGGATGGGCGCGCTGCTCGACACCGCGCCGATGGAGGCCCTGGGGGTGCTGGACCGGCTGGTGTGGGGCCCGCCGTACGGCGAGGTGACTCCCGACCCGGCCCCGCCGGTGCGCTGGCTGCGCGACCGGGGCCTGCTGCTGCCGGCGACGGCGCGCACGGTGGTGCTGCCGCGCGAGGTGGCCCTGCACCTGCGCGCCGGGCGCGCGCACCGGTTGCCCGAGCCGGTGCCGCCCGCCGTCACGCCCGCCCGCGAGTACCGTCCACAGGTTGTGGACAGTACGGCGGCGGGCCAGGCGTACACCGCGCTCGCGACCGTCGAGGAACTCGCCAAGGAGTGGAACGAGGGCGGACCGGCCGTCCTGCGCGCCGGCGGCATGTCCGTACGGGACCTGAAGCGCACCGCGGTGGCACTGGACGTGACGGAGCAGGTGGCGGCGTTCTGGCTGGAGGTGGCGTACGGGGCGGGGCTGATCGCGCCGGACGGCGAGGCGGCCGAACGGTTCGCGCCGACACCGGAGTACGACGAGTGGGTCGACCGGCCGGCCGCCGAGCGGTGGGCGCGGCTCGCCGGGACGTGGCTGGCCGCGACGCGCACACCGGGCCTGGTGGGCTCCCAGGACGCCAAGGGCCGTACGCTCGCGGCGCTCGGGCCGGACCTCGACCGGGGCATCGCGCCCGAGGTGCGCCGCCGGGTGCTGACGCTGCTGGCCGGCCTCCCGGCCGGGGCCTCCCCCGACCCGGAGACGCTGCTGGCCCGGCTGCGGTGGGAGCGCCCGCTGCGGGGCGCCGCGCGGGAGAGCGGCACCGACCTGCGGGCCCGCCTGGCGAGCTGGACCCTGACGGAGGCCGAGCTGCTGGGGGTGACCGGACGCGGGGCCCTGTCGGCCCACGGCCGGGCGCTGCTGCCGGGCGCCCCGGCCCCGGGCACGGACCACCCGGTGGACGGGCACGCGCCCGAGCACCCGTGGAAGAGCCCCGCCCCCGTCCCGGCGGCGGACGGCTCCGAGGCGTCCGACGGCCGCCGCCCGGCCCACGCCGCCGTCGCCGGCCACGCGGGCGCCGCCGCGCTCCTCGCGCCGCTGCTGCCCGAGCCGGTCGATCACGTACTCCTCCAGGCCGACCTGACGGCCGTCGCGCCCGGCCCGCTCGAGCGTCCGCTCGCCGACACGCTGGCCGTGCTCGCGGACGTCGAGTCCAAGGGCGGCGCCACCGTGTACCGCTTCACGCCCGGCTCCGTACGCCGCGCCCTGGACGCCGGGCAGGCCGCCGCCGACCTGCACGCCTTCCTGGCGGCCCACTCCCGCACACCCGTCCCGCAGCCGCTCGCGTACCTCATCGACGACGTCGCCCGCAGGCACGGCCACCTCCGGGTGGGCGCCGCCTCCGCCTACGTACGCTGCGACGACGACGCCGTGCTGGGCGAGATCCTCGCCGACAAGCGGTCGGCGTCCCTGCGGTTGCGGCGCCTCGCGCCCACCGTGCTGGCCGCCCAGGCCGACCCGGCGACGCTGCTGGAGGGGCTGCGGTCCATGGGCTTCGCCCCGGCGGCCGAGTCCGCGGAGGGGGACGTCCTGATCACCCGGGCGCACGCGTACCGCACCCCGGCGCGCACGGCGCCCGCGCCGGTGCCGGAGGGACCGCCGGAGCCGGACGCCACGCTGCTGGGCGCCGCCGTGAAGGCGATCCGCGCCGGTGACATCGCCTCGACGGTCGTCCGCAAGGACGAGTCGGCCACCCCCGGTGCGGCCGGCGGCGGCGAACTGCCCCGGACCTCCGCCGCCGAGACCCTCGCCACCGTCCAGGCCGCCGCGATGACCGGCTCGGCCGTCTGGATCGGCTACGTCAACGCCGAGGGCGCGGCCAGCCAGCGCGTCATCGCCCCGGTCAGGGTGGAGGGGGGCTTCGTGACCGCGTACGACCACACCGCCGACGAGGTCCGCACCTACCCGCTGCACCGCATCACGGGCGTCGCCGAGCTGGCCGACGACGCCGTCTGACCCGCCCCGAGCCGGCCGGACGACGCCGGCCGACGACGCCGTCCGACACGCCCGGCGCGCGCGCCCGACACGCGACACGCCCAACACGCCGACGCGCCGGGCACAGGAGACGCGTCCGACGCGGATCATGCGCGCGGGCGGTGGATTTCCCGCCCGTGAGTGACCGATTGCCCACCCCAGGGGGACCTTCCGCATTCCCTGGGCGTTGCGCGGGCAGCCACCGGGCGTCCCGAACGGCACCGCACCGAAAGAGGTCGCACCATGCGTCGAGTCGCCACCGTCCTGCTGACCACCACCGCGTTCCTGTCCGCGCTCACCACCCAGGCCGCCGCGATCGGCATCGATCTCGGGGGCGGTCTCGTCCTCTGACCGCCCCTCGCGACCGGGCCCGCACCACCACGGAAGGTGCGGGCCCGTCCGCTGCCGCCGCAGACGCGAAAGGAACCCGCAATGAGCCGACGCATCGCCCTCCTGCTGACGGGCGCCGCCCTGCTGTTCACCGCCCTCGCCACCCCGGCCGCCGCCACCACGCTGCCACCGATCGGTGGTCCGCTGGCCGACCTCCAGATCGAGGGCCCGCTGTTCAACAGCCCCCTGATCTGAACCGCCGGCCCCGCCTCCCTCACCGGTCACCACGAGCCGTGGCCGGTGAGCGGCACCGGCGCCGGTCCCGTTCCCCGCCCCGGTGTGCCGCTCCTCATCCCCCGCGGCCCGGCCACTCACGCCCCCGATGGGCGACACTGGATGTTTGGCCACAGACCGCGGCCGCCAGGAAAGGGTGAGGCGTGAACGGACCCCTGATCGTCCAGAGCGACAAGACGCTCCTGCTCGAAGTCGACCACGAGCAGGCCGACGCCTGCCGGCGCGCCATCGCTCCCTTCGCGGAGCTGGAGCGCGCTCCGGAGCACATCCACACCTACCGGGTCACCCCGCTGGGCCTGTGGAACGCGCGGGCCGCCGGGCACGACGCCGAGCAGGTCGTCGACGCGCTGGTCGAGTTCTCCCGCTATCCCGTGCCGCACGCCCTGCTGGTGGACGTCGCCGAGACGATGGCCCGCTACGGGCGGCTCACGCTCTCCAAACACCCCACACACGGCCTGGTCCTCACCACGACCGACCGGCCGGTCCTGGAGGAGATCCTCCGCTCCAGGAAGGTCCAGCCGCTCGTCGGCCCGCGCATCGACGCGGACACGGTCGCCGTGCACCCCTCCGAGCGCGGTCAGATCAAGCAGACCCTGCTCAAGCTGGGCTGGCCGGCCGAGGACCTCGCCGGTTACGTGGACGGCGAGGCGCACCGGATCGACCTGGCCGAGGACGGCTGGGCGCTGCGCCCGTACCAGCAGCAGGCCGTCGAGGGCTTCTGGCACGGCGGGTCCGGTGTCGTCGTCCTCCCCTGCGGCGCCGGAAAGACCCTGGTGGGGGCGGGTGCCATGGCGAAGGCCAAGGCGACGACCCTGATCCTGGTGACCAACACCGTCTCCGCCCGCCAGTGGAAGCACGAGCTGGTGAAGCGGACGTCCCTGACCGAGGACGAGATCGGCGAGTACAGCGGGACGAAGAAGGAGATCCGCCCGGTCACCATCGCCACCTACCAGGTGCTGACGACCAGGCGGAAGGGCGTCTACCCGCACCTGGAGCTGTTCGACTCCCGCGACTGGGGCCTGATCGTCTACGACGAGGTGCACCTGCTGCCCGCGCCGGTCTTCAAGTTCACCGCCGACCTCCAGGCGCGGCGGCGGCTCGGCCTGACCGCGACGCTGGTGCGGGAGGACGGCCGGGAGTCGGACGTCTTCTCGCTCATCGGGCCGAAACGATTCGACGCGCCGTGGAAGGAGATCGAGGCGCAGGGCTACATCGCGCCCGCCGACTGCGTCGAGGTCCGGGTGAACCTCACGGACAGCGAGCGGCTCGCGTACGCGACCGCCGAGACGGAGGAGAAGTACCGCTTCTGCGCGACGACCGCGACCAAGCAGAAGGTCGCGGAGGCCCTGGTGCGGAAGTTCGCGGGCCAGCAGATCCTGGTCATCGGCCAGTACATCGACCAGCTCGACGAGCTGGGCGAGCACCTGGACGCCCCGGTGATCAAGGGCGAGACGCCGAACGCGCAGCGCGAGAAGCTCTTCGAGGCGTTCCGTCAGGGTGAGATCAGCGTGCTGGTGGTCTCCAAGGTGGCGAACTTCTCGATCGACCTGCCGGAGGCGACCGTCGCCATCCAGGTGTCGGGCACCTTCGGATCACGCCAGGAGGAGGCGCAGCGTCTCGGCCGGGTGCTGCGGCCGAAGGCGGACGGGCACCAGGCGCACTTCTACTCGGTGGTCGCGCGGGACACGATCGACCAGGACTTCGCGGCGCACCGGCAGCGGTTCCTGGCGGAGCAGGGGTACGCGTACCGGATCGTCGACGCGGACGAGCTGCTCGCGCAGGACGCGGACCCGGATCTCAGCGGCGCCTGACGCCGGCTTCCTCGGCGAACTCACCGAGGACGGCGACCTCGAACGCCGCCTCGGCGAACACCTTGATCGCGCGCAGGGCGTTGCCGAGGCGGTGCGCGGGGTGCCGGGCCGTGCCCAGGGCGGTGGCCCCGGAGGCGTGGTGGAGGCTGGTTGTGGTCATGTCTCCATGATGGTTTCCGTGCCGGGGCGGGACATCGGTCCGCAGACCGAACCGTGGCGCCGTCCCCGTACGACTCCAGGCATACGGCGTCCCCTACGGGACGGATATTCGGTCGCCCGCGTTCCTGGCGGGTCGCTAGAATCGCCGGCTTGCCCGCCTCCCTTTCGTGGAGCGCCGCCCTCCGGTCGGAAACCGGTCGGCCCGCCATCACCCCGTGTACGACCCCCGGAGGCTTCGCCGTGCCCGATCCGCTCGCGCGGGAGCGCGCCCACCTCGCCGCCTCGCGCGCCGCCCTGCGCACCATGCGCGAGGACGTCCAGGCCCTCGACATCCGTGACGTCACGGCGAACTGGGTCAACGCCGCCGTGCTGTCGGCGCAGATCGACGAGCGCGTCAAGGCGCTCGCCGACCTGTCGCACACCCCCCTGTTCTTCGGGCGGCTGGACTACCTGCACACCACGCAGGAGGGCCAGAAGTTCTACATCGGGCGGCGGCACGTCCACGACGCGGGCGGCGACCCGATGGTGGTCGACTGGCGGGCGCCGGTGTCGCAGCCGTTCTACCGGGCGTCGCGGAAGGACCCGCAGGACGTCGCGCTGCGGCGGCGCTTCGGGTACACGGGCGGGGAGCTGACCGCGTACGAGGACGAGCATCTCTCCGACCCGGCGGAGGCGGAGAGGGCGTCCCGGCTGCTCCAGGCGGAGATCGAGCGGCCGCGCGTCGGCCCGATGCGGGACATCGTCGCGACGATCCAGCCCGAGCAGGACGAGATCGTGCGCGGCGGCCTGTCCGGCTCGGTCTGCGTCCAGGGAGGGCCGGGCACCGGCAAGACGGCGGTGGGCCTGCACCGCGTGGCGTACCTGCTGTACGCGCACCGGGAGCGGCTGGCCCGCACCGGGACGCTGGTCATCGGGCCGAACCGGTCGTTCCTCCACTACATCGAGCAGGTGCTGCCCGCGCTGGGCGAGCTGGAGGTGAAGCAGGCGACGGTCGGTGAGCTGGTCGCGCACGTCGAGGTGCGGGGCGAGGACGACGCGGCGGCGGCCGTCGTCAAGGGCGACGCCCGGATGGCGGAGGTGCTGCGGCGGGCGCTGCGGTCGTATGTGACGCTGCCCGCCGAGCCGCTGATGGTGGTGCGCGGATCGCGGCGCTGGCGGGTGCCGGCGTACGAACTGGAGGAGATCGTACGGGAGTTGCTGGGCCGGGACATCCGGTACGGGGCCGCCCGGGACGCCCTTCCGCGGCGGATCGCGCACGCGGTGCTGGTGCGGATGGAGCAGGCGGGTGAGGCGCCGGACGACCGGGTGCAGGACGCGGTGGCGCGGAACCCGGCGGTGAAGGCGGTGGTCAAGGCGGTGTGGCCGGCCGTCGACCCGGCGAAGCTGGTGCTGCGGCTGCTGTCGGACGCCGCGTTCCTGGCGGAGCACGCGGACGGGCTGCTGACCGACGAGGAGCGGAAGGCCGTGCTGTGGCCGAAGCCGCCGCGCTCGGTGCGGTCGGCGAAGTGGTCGGCGGCGGACGCGGTGCTCATCGACGAGGCGGCCGACCTGGTGGAGCGCACCCCGTCGCTGGGCCATGTGGTCCTGGACGAGGCGCAGGACCTGTCGCCGATGCAGTACCGGGCGGTGGGCCGGCGCTGCTCGACCGGTTCGGCGACGGTCCTGGGCGACCTGGCGCAGGGCACGACGCCGTGGGCGACGGCGGACTGGGCGGAGGCGCTGGGGCACCTGGGCAAGCCGGACGCGGTGGTGGAGGAGTTGACGGCCGGGTTCCGTGTGCCGCGCGAGGTGATCGCGTACGCGTCGCGGCTGTTGCCGCACATGTCGCCGGGGCTGGCGGAGGTGCGGTCGGTGCGTGAGGCGCCGGGGTCGCTGGAGATCGTCCCGTGCCGGGCGGAGGACCTGCCTGCGTCGGTGGTGTCGGCGTGCCGCGCCTCACTGCGGCACGAGGGCTCGATCGGCCTCATCGCGGCGGACGCCCGCGTGCCGGTCCTCGCGGAGGCGCTGCGGGAGGCGGGCCTGTCCTGGCTGTCGCCGGGCGAGGAGACGACTCCCGAGTCCCGCCTGACGCTGGTTCCCGCCTCGCTGGCGAAGGGCCTGGAGTACGACTACGTCGTCCTCGACGAACCGGCCGCCGTCGTGGACGGCGAGCCCGACGAACGCACCGGCCTCCGCCGCCTGTACGTGGTCCTCACGAGGGCGGTCTCCGGTCTGAAGGTCCTCCACGCGGCCCCGCTGCCGCCGCAGCTCGGCTGACGGGGCGGCGCCCCGTCGCCCCCGCGTCTCGCCCTTCGCCCGCCCGGGCGCCGGATGCCGTAGGGCCCGCCCGGGCGCCGGTTGCCGTAGGGCCCGCTCCGGGGCGTCGCCGCGTACGGGGCCGCCCGCCCGGGCGCCGGTTGCGGCGGGGTCCGCTCCGTGGGGGGTGACCCGGGCTCTCCTTCGCAAGCTCAGTCGTTCTACGCCCGGAACACCCCCCACTGCCCGTCCCCCTTCCGGGACTGGCCCGGGCACACCCGTCCACGTAGGGTGGCGGGGCCGGAGGCGGGGGGTGCTCGGACGTAGGACGAGCGAAGCGAGAGTCCGAGTGCCGCCCGCCGCAGGCCCGGGCACCCGACCCGCACCACCGGGGCGAAGCCGGGCGGTGCGAGGCCGGGCAGCGGGGGGCGTCAGGCCGCGGGCTTGAAGCCGCGCAGGCGGAGGCTGTTGCCGACGACGAACACCGAGGAGAACGCCATGGCCGCGCCCGCGATCATGGGGTTGAGGAGGCCGGCGGCGGCCAGCGGCAGGGCGGCGACGTTGTAGGCGAACGCCCAGAAGAGGTTGCCCTTGATCGTGGCGAGGGTACGGCGCGAGAGGCGGATCGCGTCGGCGGCGGCGCGCAGGTCGCCGCGTACGAGCGTGAGGTCACCCGCCTCGATGGCGGCGTCCGTACCGGTGCCCATGGCCAGGCCGAGGTCGGCCTGGGCGAGGGCGGCCGCGTCGTTGACGCCGTCACCGACCATGGCCACCGACCGGCCCTCCGCCTGGAGTCGCTTGACCACCTCGACCTTCTCCTCCGGCATGACCTCCGCGTACACCTCGTCGATGCCGACCTCCGCGGCGACCGCCTCGGCGACGGCCCGGTTGTCGCCGGTGAGCAGGATGGGCGCCAGGCCCAGGCTCCGGAGGCGCGTGATGGCCTCGGCGCTGGTGTCCTTGACCGCGTCCGCGACCTCCAGGACCGCCCGGGCCCGTCCGTCCCAGGCGACGGCGATGGCGGTGCGGCCGGCGGCCTCCGCTTCCCGCCGGGCACGCCGGAGTTCCTCGGGCAGCGTCATGGACCACTCGGCCAGCAGCTTCTCGCGGCCGACGAGCACGGCGTGGCCGTCCACCACTCCCTGGACGCCGAGGCCCGCGATGTTCGTGAAGTCCTCGGGGGTGGGGAGCGTACCGACGCGCTCGGCCGCCCCGGTGGCCACCGCCTTGGCGATGGGGTGCTCCGAGGCGTGCTCCAGCGCGCCCGCCAGCCGCAGGACGTCGTGCTCGTCGGTGCCTTCGGCCGGGTGGACCTTGATCAGGGTCATCCGGCCGGTGGTGACGGTGCCGGTCTTGTCGAGGACGATGGTGTCGACCTCGCGGGTGGTCTCCAGGACCTCCGGGCCCTTGATCAGGATGCCGAGCTGCGCGCCCCG
The DNA here is from genome assembly GCF_039532985.1 of Streptomyces gobitricini. Lineage (NCBI taxonomy): Bacteria > Bacillati > Actinomycetota > Actinomycetes > Kitasatosporales > Streptomycetaceae > Streptomyces > Streptomyces gobitricini. Next base: position 194,554 of record NZ_BAAASR010000006.1, read on the forward strand.
TCCCGTACCGACCATCAGGGCCGTCGGGGTCGCCAGGCCGAGCGCGCACGGGCAGGCGATGATCAGGACGGCGACGGCGGCGGTGAACGCGGCGGTCAGCCCGGCACCGCTGCCGAGCCAGAAGCCGAGCGTGGCGAGCGCGAGCCCGATGACGACCGGCACGAAGACGGCGGAGATCCGGTCGGCGAGGCGCTGGGCGGCGGCCTTGCCGTTCTGGGCGTCCTCCACCAGCTTCGCCATGCGGGCCAGCTGGGTGTCGGTTCCGATCCGGGTGGCCTCGACGACCAGCCGGCCACCCGCGTTGAGGGTGGCTCCGGTGACCGGGTCGCCGACGCCCACCTCGACCGGCACGGACTCGCCCGTGAGCATGGAGGCGTCCACGGCGGAGGTGCCCTCGACGACCGTGCCGTCCGTGGCGATCTTCTCGCCGGGCCGGACGAGGAAGCGGTCGCCCACCCGCAGGTCGGCGGTCGGGATGAGGGTCTCGCGGCCGCCTCGCAGGACGGTGACGTCCTTCGCGCCCAGCTCCAGCAGCGCCTTCAGAGCCGCGCCCGCCTTGCGCTTGGAGCGCGCCTCGAAGTAGCGGCCGGCCAGGATGAACGCGGTGACCCCGGCCGCGGCCTCCAGATAGATGTTCCCGGCGCCTTCGGTGCGGGCGATGGTGAACTCGAAGGGGTGCGTCATGCCGGGCATACCGGCCGTGCCGAAGAACAGCGCCCACAGGGACCACAGGAACGCGGCCGACGTACCGACCGAGACGAGCGTGTCCATCGTCGCGGCGCCGTGCCGCGCGTTGGTCCAGGCGGCGCGGTGGAACGGCCAGCCGGCGTAGGTGACGACCGGCGCGGCGAGCGTGAGGGAGAGCCACTGCCAGTACTCGATCTGGAGGGCCGGGACCATCGCCATGGCGATGACGGGTACGGAGAGGACGACGGCCGTGACCAGGCGCTGCCGCAACGGCCGCAGCTCGTCCGGCTGCTCCGCCGGCTCGGGGGTCTCGGCCGCGGCGGGCTCCGGTTCCCGGGCGGTGTACCCGGTCGCCTCCACGGTGGCGATGAGGTCGGCCACCCGCACCCCGTCCGCGTACGCGACCTTCGCCTTCTCGGTGGCGTAGTTGACGGTCGCGGTGACGCCGTCCATCCGGTTGAGCTTCTTCTCGATGCGGGCCGCGCACGAGGCGCAGGTCATGCCGCCGATGGCGAGCTCGACCTCGGCGGCGGGGCCGGGTGTCGTCGTCGTGGTGGTGCTCATGAGTACTGCTCCTCGCCGATCGATACCCCAACAGGGTATGCCCTTACGATGGTGACATGTATACCCCCCAGGGGTAACACCCGCAAGCGATCAACCCCCTTGACTTGGTACCCCCCTGGGGTATATTGGGCGACACGGGACCACGTCTCACCAGGGGAGTCACCATGAACACCGGAGTGAAGATCGCCGCATTCGCCGCGGCACTCGCCGCGACGTTCGGCACGGCGTACGGGGTGGGCAAGGCCGTCGGCCCGGTCGTGACGACGGAGGAGCGCCCGGCCGCCCCGCACGGCGCGCACGACGGGAAGGTCCGTACGGCTGCCTTCACGGTGCACGCGCATTAGGGTGGCCATTGGACTAGACCTGTAGCGAATGGAGTCGGCAGTGAGCAACCGTGCAGTCCTGGAGGTGATCGCCCTCGACGCGGAGGACGCGATCGCCGCACAGGCCGGAGGAGCGGACCGCCTCGAACTGGTCACGGACATCGCCGCGGACGGGCTCACCCCGTCCCGCGAGACCTACGGCCGGATCCGCGCCGCCGTGGACATCCCGCTGCGCGTGATGCTGCGCCTGACGGACGGGTTCGCCGCGGGCGACGTCGACGCGCTGGTGCGGGTGGCGCGGGAACTGCGCGAGGAGGGCGCCGACGAGTTCGTCCTCGGCTTCCTCGACGCCGAGGGCCATGTGGACCTGGTGACGGTCGAGCGGCTGGTCGCCGAGCTGGAGGGCTGCCACTGGACGTTCCACCGCGCGCTGGACCGGGTGGCCGACCGTGACGCGGCGCGCAAGCAGCTCGCGGACCTGCCGGGACTGGACACCTACCTCACGGCCGGGTCGGCGGCCGGTGTCGACGACGGTCTGCCGACCCTGCTGGACGAGGCCGACGCCGCACGGCGCGGCGAGCCGGGTTACGAGCCCCGGCTCCTGGTCGGCGGCGGCCTCCGGCTGGACCACGTCCCGGCGCTCCTCGCCGGAGGCGTCACCGCCTTCCACATCGGCGGCGCCGCCCGCCCCGCCGGCTGGTCCGCCCCGGTCTCCCCCACGGCGGTCCGCGCCTGGCGCACGGCGATCGACGCCCGCGCGTAGCGCCCCGGGGGCGGAGGCGGGGCGTGGCGGCGACCCGCCCCCGGCCCACACCGCCGCCCCCGCCGGCGCAATGGTCGCGTGCCCGGCGCGGTGGCAGGCTGCGGCCCTGGAACGCGCACCCGCCCCGCCGGGGCACTCCCGGCCCGCGCCCCGCCCCGCCGGACACCCCAGCCGGGGGACATCCCGCCCCGCCGGGCACCACCGACCCGGCAGCACCCGGACCGGCCCGGCGCCGAGCACCGCTCGCACCGCTCGCACCGCTCGCACCGCTCGCACCGGCACAATGGCCCCATGGCGCCCCTTCCCGACCACCCCGCCCACGACGAACTCCGCCTCCGCTGGGCGTCGGCCGTGCGCGGTGCCGCTCATGCCGACCGGTACGCCGACGACCTCCTCGCCCGCTGGGCCGAGCCGCAGCGGCGCTACCACACCACCGACCACCTCCTCGCGGTCCTGCACCGCGTCGACGAGCTCGCGGACCACGCGGACGACGCCGACGCCGTGCGCCTCGCCGCCTGGTTCCACGACGCCGTCTACCTCCCCGAGCGCTCCACCAACGAGGAACGCAGCGCCCGTCTCGCCGAGCGCGCCCTGCCCGAACTGGGCGTCGGCACGGCCCGTACGGCGGAGGTCGCCCGCCTGGTCCGGCTCACGGTCACCCACGACCCGGCGGACGGCGACCGCAACGGCGAGGTGCTGTGCGACGCGGACCTCGCCGTCCTGGCCGCCGCGCCCGACGCGTACGCCGCCTACGCGGCCGCCGTACGGGAGGAGTACGGCTTCGTGCCGGACGACGCGTTCCGCGAGGGGCGCGCGGCGGTGCTGCGGCAGCTGCTCGGGCTGCCGTGCCTGTTCCGTACGCCGCACGGCGCACGCGCGTGGGAGGAGCGGGCCCGCCAGAACCTGACCACGGAGCTGAAGCTGCTGGAGACCTCGGGCACGTCGGCGGGAATGTGAGCGCCCGGCGGGGCGTTGTCTCCGGGCATGCCCCGAACCGCCGGACGTGACCGCACCCGTATGCCCCTGGCCGTCTACATCCTCGGCCTGTCCGTCTTCGCGCTCGGCACGAGCGAGTTCATGCTGTCGGGTCTGCTGCCACCGATCGCGGACGACATGGACGTCTCGATCCCGCAGGCCGGACTGCTCATATCCGCCTTCGCGATCGGCATGGTGGTCGGCGCCCCGCTCCTCGCGGTCGCCACGCTGCGCCTGCCGCGCAAGACGACGCTCACCGCGCTGATCGGCACGTTCGGCATCGGGCAGCTCGCGGGCGCGCTGGCTCCCTCGTACGGGATCCTGCTCGCGTCCCGCGTGGTCAGCGCGCTCGCGTGCGCCGGGTTCTGGGCGGTGGGCGCGGCCGTGGCGATCGCGATGGTGCCGGTCGGCTCACGCGCCCGCGCGATGGCCGTGATGATCGGCGGGCTGTCGATCGCGAACGTCCTCGGCGTCCCGGCCGGCGCGTTCCTCGGCGAGCACCTGGGCTGGCGCTCCGCGTTCTGGGCGGTCGGCGCCGCCTCCGCCGTCGCGCTGGTCGGCGTGGTGACCCTGATCCCGCGCATCCCGCTCCCCGACGAGAAGCCTCGGCTGCGGCGCGAACTGACCATCTACCGCGACCGGCAGGTCTGGCTGGCGATCGCGGTCACCGCCCTCGCGGCGGGCGGCGTCTTCTGCGCGTTCTCCTACCTGGCGCCGCTGCTCACCGACGTCGCCGGACTCGACGCGGGCTGGGTGCCGACCGTGCTGGCCCTCTTCGGCATCGGCGCGCTGATCGGCACGACGATCGGCGGCCGGGTCGCGGACGCCCATCTGTTCGGGGTGCTGCTGAGCGGCATCACCGCGTCGACGGTGTTCCTGGTGGCGCTCGCGGTCTTCGCGTCCAGCCCCGTCGCCACGGTCGTCCTCTCCTTCCTCCTCGGCGTCTCGGCGTTCTACACCGCCCCGGCCCTCAACGCCCGCATGTTCAACGTCGCCGGGGCGGCCCCCACGCTGGCCGGCGCCACGACGACGGCCGCGTTCAACCTCGGCAACACCGGCGGCCCCTGGCTCGGCGGCACGGTCATCGACGCGGGCCTCGGCTTCCCGTCCACGGCCTGGGCGGGCGCCGCGATGACCGTCCTGGCGCTCGTGGCGGCGGCCGTGGCCCTGCGCCTGCACGGCTCGGCGTCCCGCGTGGTGAGCCGGTCTAGCGCGGCGCCGGCGGACCGCGGGCCGTCCCGCCCGTCCCGCGTCTGACCCCCGCCGGTCGGCGCCGCCCCGGCGGGTCAGGCGGGCGGCCGGCGCTTCGGCCGCCGCAGGCCCGACTCCCTGAGCCGGCGTACGAGTTCCCTGGAGCGCACCTCGACCGCGCCCGCCGCCACCGCGTCCGCGTACCGCTCGGAGGGGACGTCGTAGTGGTCGCGGTCGAAGGCGCGCGGCGGGGCGCCGATCCGGGCGGCGAAGGCGTGGAGCTCGTCGTAGGACGTGTCGCTCACCATGTGGGACCACATGCGGCCGTGGCCCGGCCAGTCGGGCGGGTCGATGTAGACCGTCACGTGAGGCCGCCGACCCGTGCCACCACCACGCCTGCCTTGCCGCACACCCAGTGCGGGTCCGGGCCCAGCTCGGGCTCGACGTCCAGCGCGTGCGGGTCGCCGGAGCCGCACACCGGGCACAGCGGCCAGCGGCCGTACCGCTCCAGGAGGGCGTCCTGGACGTCCTGGGCGACCAGCCCGGCGACGTACCCGACGCCTTCCGGCCACTGCTCGACCCACCAGCGGCGGTGCGTCACCGCGTTCTCCACGAGCGAGACCACCTCCGCCTCGGCGACGTCCCGCGCCATGAGGTCGGCGAGGACCAGGGCCCGCGCGGCGTGCAGGGCCTGCTCAAGAGGGTCTACGGCGTCCATGCGGTCATTGTCGCCCCCAGGTCGGGAAGGGTTGACGACCCCCCGGGCTGAAAATACCTTTCAGTGGTGACCAATGACGTGAAGGAAATTTTCAACGGTAGCGGCGTGGGTCCCGGCAGACCGGGCGGGGAAGCCGCCCCCGCGCCCGCCGCCCTGGCCGCCAAGGTCCGCACGCTCGCCCCCTCCATGACCCGCTCCATGCAGCGCGTCGCCGAGGCCGTCGCCGCCGACCCCGCCGGCTGCGCCGCCCTCACGGTCACCGGTCTCGCCGAGCTGACCGGCACCAGCGAGGCGACGGTCGTGCGCACCGCCCGCCTCCTCGGCTACCCCGGCTACCGCGACCTGCGCCTCGCCCTCGCCGGGCTCGCGGCCCAGCAGCAGTCCGGCCGGGCGCCCTCCGTCACCGCCGACATCGCCGTCGACGACCCGATAGCGGACGTCGTCGCCAAGCTCGCCCACGACGAGCAGCAGACCCTCGCCGACACCGCCGCCGGACTGGACACCATCCAGCTCGGCGCCGCCGTCACCGCGCTGGCCGCCGCCCGACGCACCGACATCTACGGCGTCGGCGCCTCCGGCCTGGTCGCCCAGGACCTCGCGCAGAAGCTCCTGCGCATCGGACTGATCGCACACGCCCACAGCGACCCGCACCTCGCGGTCACCAACGCGGTCCAGCTCCGCGCCGGCGACGTCGCCATCGCCATCACCCACTCGGGCTCCACCGGCGACGTCATAGAACCGCTCCGTGTCGCCTTCGACCACGGCGCGACCACCGTCGCGGTCACCGGCCGCCCGGACGGCCCGGTCTCACAGTACGCCGACCACATACTCACCACCTCCACGGCGAGGGAGAGCGAACTGCGGCCCGCCGCCATGTCCTCCCGCACCAGCCAGCTCCTCGTGATCGACTGCCTGTTCACCGGAGTCACGCAGCGTACGTACGAGACGGCCGCCCCCGCGCTCTCCGCCTCCTACGAGGCCCTCGCGCACCGCCACTCGCCCCGCACCCGCTGATCGCCCGATCACGCACGCGCCACACCCATCACGCCCGCCGCACCCGCCACACCCACCGATCGCCCGACTTCCCCGATCACCCCGATCGCCCCGATCGCCCCAGTCGCCCCACTCGCCCGAAAGAGCGCGTACAGATGAACCCCTCGGAACTGTCCACCCTCACCACGGAAGCCTTCCGCCCGGAGCTCGCGGACATCGACCGCCTCCCCACCGCCGAGATCGCCCGGCTGATGAACGCCGAGGACCGGTCCGTCCCCGGCGCCGTCACCGGCCAGCTGCCCCGTATCGCCGCCGCCATCGACGCCACCGCCGACCGCATGGCACGCGGCGGCCGCCTGGTCTACGCCGGCGCGGGCACGGCCGGGCGGCTCGGCGTCCTGGACGCCAGCGAGTGCCCGCCCACCTTCAACGCCGCCCCCACCCAGGTCGTCGGCCTGATCGCGGGCGGCCCGGCCGCCCTGCTGGAGGCCGTCGAGGGCGCCGAGGACTCCCGCGAGTTCGCGGCCGCCGACCTGGACGCCCTCGCCCTCACCTCGGACGACACCGTCGTCGGCGTCTCCGCCTCCGGCCGCACCCCGTACGCCGTCGGCGCGGTCGAGCACGCCCGCCGGAAGGGCGCCCTGACGATCGGCCTGTCCTGCAACGCGGGAAGCGCCCTCACGGCCGCCGCCGAGCACGGCATCGAGGTCGTCGTGGGCCCCGAACTGCTCACCGGCTCCACCCGCCTGAAGGCGGGCACCGCCCAGAAACTGGTCCTCAACATGATCTCGACGATCACGATGATCCGGCTCGGCAAGACGTACGGGAACCTGATGGTCGACGTCCGCGCCTCCAACGACAAGCTCCGCGCCCGCTCCCGCCGGATCGTCTCCCTCGCCACCGGCGCGTCCGACGCCGACATCGAGGCGGCCCTCACCGCGACGGACGGCGAGGTCAAGCCCGCCATTCTCGTCCTCCTCGCCGGTGTCGACGCCGAGACGGCGAACCAGCTCCTCACCAAGACGGGCGGCCACCTCCGCGCGGCGCTCGACCAATAGGCGGGCGCCACCCGCTCACCGGCGCGCACCCACCGCCCGGGGCCCCCGCCCCTGGCACCATCCGCGCATGACCGCAGCCGCACCCGCCCCCGCACCCGATCCCCGCACCACCGCCGGCGCCCTCCTGCCCCTCGTCGGCGGCGCCGCGAACATCACCTCCGTCGCCCACTGCATGACCCGCCTCCGCCTCGGCCTGAACGACCGGGCCCTGGTCCAGGACGAGGCGCTCAAGGCCCACCCGGCCGTCCTCGGTGTCGTCGAGGACGACACGACCTACCAGATCGTCCTCGGCCCCGGCACCGTCGCCCGTGTCACCCCCGAGTTCGAGGCCCTCCTCCTCCAGGCCAGGGGCGCCGCCATCAAAGCCGCGCAGAAGGACAGGAACGCCACCCCCGGCAAGATCCTCCTGCGCCGCCTCGCGAACATCTTCGTCCCCCTGATCCCCGCCCTCATCGGCTGCGGCATCATCGCCGGCATCAACGGCCTGCTCCTCAACCTCCACTGGCTCCCCGCCCTCACCCCCGCCCTCGCCGCCGTCGCCTCCGGCTTCATGGCGCTGATCGCCGTGTTCGTCGGCCTCAACACGGCGAAGGAGTTCGGCGGCACCCCGATCCTCGGCGGCGCCGTCGCCGCGATCATCGTGTACGCGGGAGTCGCCAAGGTCGAGGCCTTCGGCCAGCAGCTCTCCCCCGGCCAGGGAGGCGTGCTGGGCGCCCTGGCCGCCGCCGTGCTCGCCGTCCACGTGGAGAAGTGGTGCCGCCGCCACGTGCCCGAGTCCCTCGACGTGCTCGTCACCCCCACCGTCACCGTGCTCGTCGCCGGGCTCGTCACCGTCTACGGCCTGATGTTCGTCGCCGGTGAGGTGTCCACCGCCATCGGTGTGGCCGCCGACTGGCTCCTCGCCCACGCCGGAGCGGTCGCCGGGCTCGTCCTGGGCGGGCTGTTCCTCCCTCTCGTGATGCTCGGCCTGCACCAGGCCCTGATCCCGATCCACACCACCCTGATCGAGCAGCAGGGCCACACCGTCCTGCTCCCCATGCTCGCGATGGCCGGAGCGGGACAGGTCGGCGCGGCCGCCGCCGTCTACGTACGCCTCCGCCACCGCACCGACCTCCGCCGCACCATCAGGTCCGCGATGCCCGCCGGACTCCTCGGCGTGGGCGAGCCGCTCATCTACGGCGTCTCGCTGCCGCTCGGGCGGCCGTTCGTCACGGCCTGCGTCGGCGGGGCGTTCGGCGGCGGGTTCGTCGGGCTGTTCCACATGCTCGGCGCCCCGGTCGGCTCGACGGCGATCGGCCCGTCCGGCTGGGCCCTGTTCCCGTTGCTCCACGGCGACCGGGGCCTGTCGGTGACCACCGTCGCCGTCTACGCGGGCGGGCTGCTGACCGGGTACGTGGCGGGGTTCGCCGCCACGTACCTCTTCGGCATCGGCAGAGCGCTGCTCAGCCCACCACCTGCTCCTTGACCGTGACCCGGCCCTGGCGGATCGTGGCGAGCCGGGGCGCGCGCCGCGCCAGGGCGGTGTCGTGGGTGACCATCACGAACGTCAGCCCGTTCTCCTCCCACAGCCCTTCCAGCAGGTCCATGACCTCGTCGCGCGTCGACTCGTCCAGGTTCCCGGTCGGCTCGTCCGCCAGCAGCACCGCCGGCCGCTTCACCAGCGCCCGCGCTATCGCCACCCGCTGCTGCTGCCCGCCGGACAACTCTCCGGGCAGGTGCCGGCGCCGCTCCCCGAGCCCCACCGACACCAGCGCCTCCACCGCCCGCTCACGCCGCTCGGGGGCCCTGAGCCCGAGCGGTACGAGGGCGGTTTCCACGTTCTCCTGGGCGGAGAGCGTCGGCACCAGGTTGAAGCCCTGGAACACGAACCCGATCTTCTCCGCCCGCACGCGCGTCAGCCGCGCCTCCGGCAGCGTCGCCAGATTGGTCCCGTCGAGGAGCACGCTGCCCTCCGTCGGCCGGTCGAGGCCGCCGAGCATCTGCAGCAGCGTGGACTTGCCGCCACCGGTCGGGCCCTGGATCACCAGCCGCCCGCCGTCCTCGATGATCAGGTCCACCCCGTCGAGGGCCCGGACGGTCTCCTTGCCGCGCCGGTAGCGCTTGGTGACGCCACTGAGCTGGTACATCCGCTGTCAACTCCAGTCGTACGTAAAGGGGGTGCGGGTCATCCGACGCGGCGCAGCGCGTCCGCCGGCCGGAGCCGGGAGGCGCGCCAGCCGCCGAACCCGCCCGCGACGAGGCCGCCCGCGACGGCGAGGGCCACGGCGAGTCCGATGGTGGTGAGGGAGACGGGCGCGGTGAGTGCGACGTCCAGCGCGCGGGAGGCGGTCTCCCGCGCCGGGCCGCCGGCGAACCGCTGCCCGCCACCGCCACCGCCGGCCCCGCCTGCGCCCAGCTCGGCGGTGAGCGTCGGCGCGAACGCCGTGACGGCCCACGCTCCGGCCAGCCCCGCGCCGATCCCGAGCGCCCCGCCGATCAGCCCGTGCACCAGCGCCTCGCCGGCCACCTGCCGGGTGACGCGCCCGCTCCGCCACCCCAGCGCCTTGAGGGTGCCGAACTCGCGCACCCGCCTGCTGACCGCCGAAGACGTCAGCAGGCCCGCCACGACGAACGCCGCGCCCAGCACGATGACCGACAGCCACTTGCCCACGCCCGCCGCCAGGCCGGAGGCGGTCGACAGGGACCCGGAGACGGTGTCGGCGAGGTCGGCCGACGTGGTGACGGTCGTACCCGGGACGTTCTTCTGCACCGCGCCCTTGACCTCCTCCACGCGCTGCGAGTCGGCCGCCCGGACGTACACGGTCGTCACCTCGCCCTTCGCGCCGGCGAGGGTCTGGGCCTGGGCGAGCGGCAGGTACACAGACGCGGCGGCGTCCCCGCTGTCGGCGGTCGCGACGCCGATGACGGCGTACGCGGTGCCGGAGATGGTGAGCCTCTCCCCGACGCTCAGCCCCTGCTCCTTGGCGTACGCGCTGTCGACGACGGCCACCTCGGCGGACGTCTCGGTCACCGCGAACGTACGGCCGGACGTGATCCTTGAGGAGGTCAGCGGCCCGAGCCCCTGATGGGCGACGTCGGTCCCGTACACCGTGTACGAGTCGACCCCGAAGTCCGCGCCGCCGCCGCGTACTTCGCCGCCACCGCCCCCGCCCTGCCCCTGTCCGGGCCGTGCGGGCTGCACCTCACCGCGCGCGAACCGCCCGTCCACCTTCATCACCCGGGCGTTCAACCCGCCGACGGCGTCCGCCACCCCGGCCTGCCGGGCGACCTTCGCGACCGTCGAGGCGGCGAGCGTCTCGAACCCCTGCACCATCACGACGTCCTGGCTCTGCCGCTCGCCGTCCGCGCCCTCGCCGGCGTCGAACCGGAACCGGGGCCGCCGCACGGCGTCGCCCTCCTCGGGCGGTGAGGCCGCCTTGGTGACCGTCATGTCGGTGCCGAGCCCGTACAGCGACTCCAGCACCTTGCCCTGGGCCCGGTTCATCCCGGCCGTGACCGAGTCGACCACGATGACCAGCGCGATCCCGAGGGCCAGCCCCGAGGCGACGACCAGCGCCGCCTTGCGTCGACGGCGCAACTCGCGCCGGAGGTAGGTGAAGAACATGGCGCGAAAGCTATGGACGCCGGGTGATGAGGGGTTAAGGCCCCGGTGAGAGTCGTATGAGAAGCGGATCGGACGTTACGCGCCGGCCGCCGCGCCACCCGGGAACGCCGCCGTGTCCAGCGCGACACCGAACGGCTGGGGCAGGGTGAGCACCTTCCCGAACGGCACCTGTTCGGACTGCTTGTACGTGCCGTCCTGCGGTTCCGTGAAGAGGCTGACCATCGCGCCACGGGTGTCGTACCGGTCGATGAGCAGGTACGCCGGGACGTGGGCACGCGCGTAGGCGTGGTACTTCCTGGTCCGGTCGTCGGTGGCATTGGTCTTGGAGGTGATCTCGACGATCAGCAGGGCCTCGGACGCGTCGACGGGGTCGTACGTGTCCGGGTCGGCGGCCTCTACCAGGTCGACCGGCATGACCACCAGGTCGGGCACGTACAGCTTGTCCAGCGGAGCGACGTGCACGCCGAGGGTCTGGTAGATGTCCAACTCGTCGGGCAGCCGCTTGTACAGCGCGCGCTGCACCCGAGCCGCGATGGAGTTGTGGTGCCGATGAGGCGGCGGTACCAAGAAAATCTTCCCCTTGTCGATCTCGGCGCGCCAGCCCTCGGGCACGTCCAGCTCGCGCCACGCGTTCAGCATGAATTCCCATGACGGGGGGGTCTCGGGGGCCGGGTCGTTCTCGACCGTCGCGGCTGTCATCGCGGGTCCCTTCTCCCATGGCTTGCGGAAGGCGAACGTGGATCGACGGGGCGCCGGGGAAGCGCGCTTCCTCCAGCGTCCCACGATCGTGTGAGCAGCGCACCGAACCGCCACCTCACGGCAGGCGCCCCCGCTGGTTCAACTCTCGAACGCGCGCCCGCAGCACCTCGCCCGGCGGGGCGGGGGTCAGCGCGTCAGCGGGGCAGTCCCACTCGCGCCCCCCGCCCAGCGGCCTGAGCTGCACATAACCGCCGACCCGGCCCATGACCTCGCCGATCCGCCCGTCCCGGGAATCGATCATGTACTCGGGGGCACTCATCGCCGCGCCTCGTGCAGCGCGGCGACCAGGCGCATCGCGGTGTCCACGTTGCACCTGCCCAGGTCCACCAGCGGGCACGGCACCTCACTCGCGGCCGACACCGGGTCCACCCGCAGGGACGGCAGGGTCACACCGACTCTGCCGAGCTCGTCCCGAAGCTGGGTCACCACTTGCTCCACGGATAGCATCCCCATGACCTGGCACCTCCACGCTGAGTGTTCGGCTTCTGTACACAGCGTGGTCGATTCGCGGCTAGTCTGACCACAAAGGCGGCCCAACAACCCCATCTGTGCTAACGGGAGTTGACACATGCCCGGTCCGAAGGATCTCGACCCGTCCTCCTCACCCAGGGCACTGCTCGGCGCCGAGCTGCGCCACGCCCGCGAGAACGCCGGTCTCAGCCAGGACGCCCTGGGTGAGAAGCTCTTCGTGAGCGGCTCGTTCATCGGCCAGCTGGAGGCCGGCACACGGCGGATGCAGCGGGAGTTCGCGGTCAAGATCGACGCGATACTGGGCACGGACGGCTTCTTCGAGCGCAACTGCGAGGCCGCCAACAAGTCGTCCTACCCGAACCACTTCGCGGAGGCGGTGGAAGCGGAAGCGGTCGCGACAACGATCAAACAGTACGTACCGCTGCTGATTCCGGGCCTGTTGCAGATCGGGGGGTACGCCGAAGCCCTGTTTCAGGCGTACCACCCGATGGCGTCGGAAGCGGAGATCGAAGAGCTGGTCGACGCACGACTGCAGCGCGCGCACGTGCTCGCCGATCCAACAAGGCCCCTGTTTTGGGCCGTCTTGGACGAGTCGACGTTGCGACGGCCTGTCGGCGGGCCATCAACCATGGCAAGAGCCTTGCATCATGTGGCCGAGCTGGTCAGGCAGCGCAAGGTCATCGTGCAAGTGCTCCCTTTCAGCTCCGGCGCCATCGCCGCCCTCGGCGGCGGCATCAAGCTGATGTACTTCTCTGACGCACCTCCTCTCGCCTACATCGACGGGGTCGGCACAGGCCAATTGTTGGATGATCCGGCGACGGTCGCACGGCACGAATTCACTTACGATCTGCTGAGGGCCAATGCGCTGTCACCGGACGCCTCCCTGGCCCTGATCGAATCAGTGGCGGAGGATTACGCCCATGAAGATCGACATCCTTGAGTGGCGCAAGTCGAGCTACAGCGACGGCAGCGGCGGCAACTGCCTCGAAGTCGCCGCCTGGCGCAAGTCCACCCACAGCGGTGGCGACGGTGCCGACTGTCTCGAAGTCGCCGACGGCCACCCGGACGCCGTCCCCGTCCGTGACTCCAAGAACCCCACCGGCCCGAAGCTCGTGTTCCGGGCAGCCGCCTGGTCCGCCTTCGTAGCGGGCCTCAAGCGATAGAGCGCCATCGCGGCCCCGGAGCTCGAGCCTCACGCTCCGGGGCCGTACCGCGTCTCCATCAGGTGCCGCAGCAGCGCGAGGTCCTTGCGGTTGGCGCGGCGCATCGCGGCGGCCAGGACGCGGCTGCCGCCTCCGCCCCGGTTGCGCAGGGTCATGCGGGTGCGGTCGCCCTCGGCGCCGTACGGCTCCCAGGTGTACGTGGTCTCCATCGGGAAGGGGCCCTGATCGGCGCGCATCACCAGCCGCCGGCCCGGCTCGTGGTCGACGATCTCGTACGTGTGGACGAGCCGCCGCCCCAGGAAGCGGGCGACGAACGCGGCCCGTGCGCCGACCTCGACCTCCGACGTCGTCTCCCACTCCACCGAGACGATGTTGACGTACCACTCGGGCGCGTTCGACGGGTCGGCGGCGTACGCGGCGACGAGGTCGCACGGGGCGTCGATCACGGTCTCGGTCAGGACGTCGACGGCCATAACCCCAGCGTAGGCCCGAAGCTCAAGCGCCGACCGCCGAGCGCTCTTAACAGTGATTGGTACTTAAGGGCCTGGTATCAACCCGCCCACCCACCCGGCGAGTTGTCGCCATCCTGACTATGCGGAGCGAATTTGCCACGTACGGTGATCAGGCTCTAGCGTCCCGATAAACGAACAGCCCCCGCGAGGTGCGGCAACACCTGCGGGGGCCTGACCAACTAGATCGACAGGACCTCGATCCATGGCTGACGACCAGCTTAGTGCTGCTCCCCACCCCCTCGCCAAGCCCGGCTACGGCAAACGCTCCGCTCCCGGCCAGAAGCCGCCCACTGCCAGCGACTTCGACCATCTGCCGCCGCGCGAGCGGAGTATCGCGGGGTACATCGACAGGTTGACGGACGGCGCGGACATCTCCTGCAAGACGCTCGCCAAGATCCTCCCGCTCTACGGCCAGTGCGCCGTCCGTACCGCGCTGAACAACCTCGTCCGCGCCGGCCACCTCCGGCGGGGCCTGGAGCAGCTCGTGTCGGCCTCCGGCACCGAGCACTGGGTGACCCGCACCTGGTGGTCGCGTACCGCGCGGGACGACGACTGGTGGGCGGCGTTCCAGCGGGGCGACGTGCCGGAGGACGGGCCCCCGCGCCGCCGGACCCGGTCCCGGGCATTCATCCTGCTCGCCGCCCTCGGGCGGGAGGCGCCCATGATGTCGCTCTCCGACACCGAGTGCGCCGCCCTCGCGCCGCTGGTCACCGAGTGGTTCGAGCGCGGCGCCGACGAGCGGCACGTCATGCACGCCCTGACGGCGGGCCTGCCGTCGCCGGTCCACCGCCCCTTCGCCCTGGCGCGCATGCGCCTGACCACCAAGATCCCACCCGAGCCGATCAGACCCGTACGCCCGCCCCTCCGGGTCCTGGAGTGCGCCAGGTGCGGCGCCCCGGCCCGCCCGGAAGCCCTCCTGGACGGCGCCTGCGCCCCCTGCCGGGGCAAGACGCCACCACCACCCCTCGCGGCCCTCCCACCCGCGCAGGTCCGCGCCCATGCCGCCCAGGCACGGGCGTACCTCCAGCCCGAGAGAAGCCACACATGACCAGCCACACATGACCACGCGCCTCAACACCACGCGCATCAGGACCGCGCCCCGGGCCGGAAACGCCCGAGGGCGGTACCCCCCTGGGAGTGGGGGTACCGCCCTCGGAACGAGAGGACTGTGTCCGATCCGGGAGGATCAGAAGTCCATGTCACCGCCCGGCATGCCGCCCGGAGCACCGGCCGCGGCCTTCTCCGGCTTGTCGGCGATGACGGCCTCGGTGGTGAGGAACAGCGCCGCGATGGAGGCCGCGTTCTGCAGGGCGGAACGGGTCACCTTGGCGGGGTCGATGATGCCCTCGGCGATCATGTCGACGTACTCGCCGGTCGCGGCGTTCAGGCCGTGGCCGACGGGCAGGTTGCGCACCTTCTCGACGATGACGCCGCCCTCGAGACCACCGTTGACGGCGATCTGCTTCAGCGGGGCCTCCAGGGCCAGGCGCACGATGTTGGCACCGGTCGCCTCGTCACCCTCGAGCTCCAGCTTCTCGAAGACGCTGGACGCCTGGAGCAGGGCCACGCCACCACCGGCGACGATGCCCTCCTCGACGGCGGCCTTGGCGTTGCGCACCGCGTCCTCGATGCGGTGCTTGCGCTCCTTGAGCTCGACCTCGGTGGCGGCACCGGCCTTGATGACGGCCACGCCGCCGGCCAGCTTCGCCAGACGCTCCTGGAGCTTCTCGCGGTCGTAGTCCGAGTCGGAGTTCTCGATCTCGGCGCGGATCTGGTTGACGCGGCCCGCGACCTGGTCGCTGTCACCGGCGCCGTCGACGATGGTGGTCTCGTCCTTGGTGATGACGACCTTGCGGGCGCGGCCCAGCAGCTCCAGGCCGGCGTTCTCGAGCTTGAGGCCGACCTCCTCGGAGATGACCTGGCCACCGGTGAGGATGGCGATGTCGTTCAGCATGGCCTTGCGGCGGTCGCCGAAGCCCGGGGCCTTGACGGCGACGGACTTGAAGGTGCCACGGATCTTGTTGACGACCAGGGTCGACAGGGCCTCGCCCTCGACGTCCTCGGCGATGATCAGCAGCGGCTTGCCGGACTGCATGACCTTCTCCAGCAGCGGGAGCAGGTCCTTCACCGAGGAGATCTTCGAGTTGACGATCAGGATGTACGGGTCGTCGAGCGACGCCTCCATACGCTCCATGTCGGTGGCGAAGTACGCCGAGATGTAGCCCTTGTCGAAGCGCATACCCTCGGTGAGCTCCAGCTCCAGACCGAAGGTCTGGGACTCCTCGACGGTGATGACGCCTTCCTTGCCGACCTTGTCCATGGCCTCGGCGATGAGCTCGCCGATCTGGGTGTCGGCGGCGGAGATGGAGGCCGTGGAAGCGATCTGCTCCTTGGTCTCGACATCCTTCGCCTGCTCCAGCAGCGCGCCGGAGACGGCCTCGACGGCGGTCTCGATGCCGCGCTTCAGGGCCATCGGGTTGGCGCCGGCGGCGACGTTGCGCAGACCCTCGCGGACGAGCGCCTGGGCGAGGACGGTCGCGGTGGTCGTACCGTCACCGGCGACGTCGTCCGTCTTCTTGGCGACTTCCTTGACCAGCTCGGCGCCGATCTTCTCGTACGGGTCCTCGAGCTCGATCTCCTTGGCGATGGAAACACCATCGTTGGTGATCGTGGGGGCGCCCCACTTCTTCTCGAGGACGACGTTGCGACCCTTGGGGCCCAGGGTCACCTTGACGGCGTCGGCGAGCTGGTTCATGCCGCGCTCGAGGCCGCGCCGTGCCTCCTCGTCGAACGCGATGATCTTGGCCATGTGAAGTGGTCCTCCCGGACTGGGGTGGATGCTCCGGACCGCGCTGGCGCCCGCGACGGACGGCCTGCCTGCCTGAGGTGGTTCCTTGCCCCACCGGCCTGCTGGCCTCACCGACCCGGTCCTTCGTTGTCACTCTCACCTTCAGAGTGCTAACGCCAATGATTAGCACTCGACCCATGCGAGTGCAAGCGCCTCCGGCAGATCCGGGACGTCGCCGGGCCGCCGAAGGACCGCCGCCGGGCCACCACCGGACCATCGCCGGACCACCACTGGACCGCCACGGGACCACCACCGTGGCGCCCCGGAATGCCGTCCGGACGGCCGCCCGACCCCCGTCCGGACATGCGCGAGGGGCCCGCGTCCCCTGGAACGCGGGCCCCTCGGCACTTGCGATGTCGACAGTCGATGGTCGGTCGATCGCGACGCGGCTCTCAGCCGGCGGCGAGCTTGACCATGTCCGCCTGCGGACCCTTCTGGCCCTGCGAGATCTCGAACTCGACTCGCTGACCTTCTTCGAGGGTGCGGTAGCCGTCCATCTGGATCGCGCTGTAGTGGACGAAAACATCCGCACCACCGTCGACCGCGATGAAGCCGTACCCCTTCTCCGCGTTGAACCACTTGACGGTGCCCTGAGCCATGCCTAACTCCCCTATTACTGGCCCTTGCACAGGACCGCACTTCGCGGACCCGGGTCAGACCTCACCCACTGACAGGTGTGAGCGTGCGCCGTAACGCGTCGACCGCCGCTGAATGTATCTGCCCAACTGCCGTCTGCAACAGGTCAATCGGACGAGAAATCCGAGCACGGGTGAACGGAAAATATGACCGAAGGGCCCAGAATCCCGGGCAAGTCGGGCCCGGCAAAGTGCGCAAATGGCGCAACTCGCAAGGGGACATTGACTGCATCTTGTCGCGGCCGCGCACTTTCTCATATGCGTGCGGCACAGGCAGCGGCGGGGGCTTCCCCAACTCTACCGCGCTCAACCATGCAGAATTGCCCCCTCCGCTTCTCTCGCGGAGGGGGCAATTCCGGTAACACCGCGTGCGTCAGCAGCCGCCCGCGACGGCCGGAATGATCGAGACGCCGGCACCGTCGGGCGTGGCGGTCCCCAGACCGTCCTCGAAGCGCACGTCGTCGTCGTTGACGTACACGTTCACGAAGCGGCGCAGCTTGCCCTGGTCGTCCAGGACGCGGGCGGCGATGCCCGGGTGGTTCTTCTCCAGGGACTCGATGACCTCGGAGAGGGTCGCGCCCTCGGCCGTGACCTCGGCCTGGCCGCCCGTGTACGTACGGAGAATGGTGGGGATGCGGACGTTGACGCTCATGTCGTGGTGCTGCCTTTCGGTCGTTCAGGCCAGGCCGGCGGCGCGGAACGCGTCCAGGCTCGGGCGGATGGTCGCGGTCGGGCCGGTGGTCGGGGCCACCGCGTCGAGGGTCTTCAGGCCGTCGCCCGTGTTGAGCACGACCGTGGTCAGCGACGGGTCGAGCACGCCCGCCTCGATCAGCTTCTTCGTCACGCCCACGGTGACCCCGCCCGCCGTCTCGGCGAAGATGCCCTCCGTACGGGCCAGCAGCTTGATCGCGTCGACCACCTGTGTGTCGTCGACGTCCTCCACCGCGCCGCCGGTGCGGCGGGCGATGTCCAGGACGTACGGACCGTCGGCCGGGTTGCCGATGGCGAGCGACTTGGCGATCGTGTCCGGCTTCTGGGGCCGTACGACGTCATGACCGGCCTTGAAGGCCGTCGACACCGGGGAGCAGCCCTCCGCCTGCGCGCCGAAGATCTTGTACGGCTTGTCCTCGACCAGACCCAGCTTGATGAGCTCCTGGAGCCCCTTGTCGATCTTCGTGAGCTGCGAGCCGGAGGCGATCGGGATCACCAGCTGGTCGGGCAGCTTCCACCCCAGCTGCTCGCAGATCTCGTACGCGAGGGTCTTCGAACCCTCCGCGTAGTACGGCCGCAGGTTGACGTTCACGAAGCCCCAGCCCTCGCCCAGCGGGTCGCCGATGAGCTCGGAGCAGAAGCGGTTCACGTCGTCGTAGTTGCCCTCGATGCCGACGAGGTCACCGCCGTAGACGGCGGCCATGACGACCTTGCCCTGCTCCAGGTCGTGCGGGATGAACACGCAGGACCGGAAGCCGGCACGGGCGGCGGCGGCACCGACGGCACCCGCCAGGTTGCCGGTGGAGGAACAGGACAGGGTGGTGAAACCGAAGGCGCGGGCGGCCTCCAGGGCCTGGGCGACGACGCGGTCCTTGAAGGAGTGCGTCGGGTTGCCGGAGTCGTCCTTGACGAACAGCTTGCCCGGCTCGACGCCCAGCTCACGGGCGAGGTTGTCGGCCCGGACGAGCTTGGTCCAGCCGGGGTTCAGGTTCGGCTTGTCCGCCACGTCCGCCGGGACGGGCAGCAGCGGCGCGTACCGCCAGATGTTCGCGGGTCCGGCCTCGATCCGCTCGCGCAGCGCCTCGGGGTCGCCCACCGGCAGGTCGTAGGCGATCTCCAGAGGCCCGAAACACAGCTCACAGGCGAAAATGGGGCCGAGCTCGAAACGCTCGCCGCATTCGCGGCAGGAGAGGGCGGAAGCAGGCCCGAGGTCGACGTTCTTGGCGGTGGCGACAGTCTGTACAGCCATTGGAGGCGAGGCCCTTTCTCCTCATCTTCCTCATGGCGCACTTCGCCATGAGACGGATTTGGCACCTTCCCTAGCCGGGGCCTCGCGCGATGCTTGCGAGTGCCGGCTGGAGGGTTGCCGGGGCTTCAACGGGCCGTGTCCCTCTGCCCCTCTGGATGAGCGGTATTCGATTGTGGCGGTGCTTGTTCACCAACGTGGGGACCCGACATGCGACGGTCATCCGCGTTGCTCAAGACTGTAACCGAACCCCTGGACGCTTGAGACGGTCGTCCGATACGCGAGATGGAGATCACGTGCTGGAAGAGGTGGAGCGCTGGCTCGAGCGGCGGTCCTGGTCCGTGGCCGACCGACCGCTCGACCGGCTGCTCGCGGCCAAGCGCGGTACGACGGTCAGTGTCGTCCTGCCGGCGCTGAACGAGGAGGCGACGGTCGGCGCGATCGTCACCGTGATCCGCCGCGAGCTGATGTCCGGCTCCGCCCCGCTCGTGGACGAACTCGTGGTGATCGACTCGGGCTCCACCGACCGTACCTCCGAGGTCGCCGCCGCGGCCGGGGCGCGCGTGGTGCACCGGGACGCGATCCTCCCCCGCGTACCCGCCGTCCCCGGCAAGGGCGAGGTGCTGTGGCGCTCGCTCCTGGCGACGAGCGGCGACATCGTCTGCTTCGTCGACGCCGACCTGCGCGACTTCTCGGCCGATTTCGTGACCGGGATCGTCGGCCCCCTCCTCACCGACCCGTCCGTCCATTTCGTCAAGGCGATGTACGACCGGCCCCTCGGCGGGGTCGCCGGCCAGGGCGGGCGGGTGACCGAGCTGGTGGCACGGCCGCTGCTGAACCTGCACTGGCCGCAGCTGGCCGGTTTCGTGCAGCCGCTGGGCGGCGAGTACGCGGCGCGCCGCTCCCTGCTGGAACGGCTCCCCTTCCCCGTGGGCTACGGGGTGGAACTCGGCCTTCTCGTGGACGCCCTGCACACCGTGGGGCTCGACGCCCTGGCCCAGGTGGACGTGGGGGTGCGCAAGCACCGGCACCAGGACGAACGGGCGCTGGGCCGGATGGCGGCGGCGATCTACCGGACGGCGCAGCTGCGGCTGTCACGAGGGCACCTGGTGCGGCCGCGGCTGACCCAGTTCGACCGCGGGGACGACGGCTTCATACCGCGTACGCACGACGTCGACACCGAGGAACGCCCGCCGATGATCGAGGTGGCCGAGTACGCGCGGCGCCGCCGCGTGGCGTGAGGGCCGTACGTTTGAGCGTTTGCACAACGGGCTAGGTTCGTCTCCATGGCAGCCCAGATTCTTGTCGCCTCGAACCGCGGTCCGGTCAGCTACGTGCCTCGTGAGGACGGGACGTTCGACGCCCGGCGCGGCGGGGGCGGACTGGTGTCGGGACTGTCCGCGATCGGGCCGGACGCGGGCGCCCTGTGGGTGTGCGCGGCACTGAGCGACGGTGACCGGCAGGCGGTGCGGCAGGGTGTGGCGGCCGAGCCGGGCGTGAAGATGCTGGACATCGACGCGGCCGTGCACGCGGACGCGTACAACGGCATCGCCAACTCCGTGCTGTGGTTCGTGAACCACATGCTGTACCAGACGCCGCTGGAGCCGGTCTTCGACGCCGGGTTCCGCCGCCAGTGGGCGTCGTACCGCCTCTACAACCGCGCCTTCGCCGAGGCCCTCGCCGAGGAGGCGGGGGACGGCGCGGTCGTGATCGTCCAGGACTACCACCTGGCGCTCGTCCCCGGCATGCTCCGCGAGCTCCGCCCCGACCTGCGCATCGGGCACTTCTCGCACACGCCGTGGGCGCCGCCGGAGTACTTCGCGATGCTGCCGGACGACATCGCCGAGGAGCTCCTCCTCGGCATGCTCGGCGCGGACCGGCTCGGCTTCCTGACCTGGCGCTGGCTGAAGGCCTTCCAGGCCTGCTGTGCGAAGTCCCTGCGGGACATGGACGTGACGACGCACTGGCCCAAGGACCAGTCGCCGAGCGTGCAGTTCTGGTCGCACGGGAAGCCCCACCAGACGCACCTGGGCGTGCACGGGCTGGGCGCGGACGGCGACTTCCTCCGCGAGCGGTCGCACCGCCCGGACGTGGAGGACCGGATCGCGATGCTGCGCGAACAGATCGGCCCGGACCGCAGGACGATCGTCCGCGTCGACCGCACGGAACTCTCCAAGAACATCGTCCGTGGCCTCCTGGCCTACCGGCACCTGCTGGCCGAGCGCCCCGAGTGGCACGAACGGGTCGTGCACCTCGCCTTCGCGTACCCCTCCCGCCAGGACCTTCCCGTCTACCGCGAGTACACCGCTCAGGTCTCCCGCCTCGCGGACGAGATCAACGCGGAGTACGGCCGTGACGGCTGGACCCCGGTGATCCTCCACGTCGAGGACGACTTCGCCCGCTCGCTGGCGGCGTACCGCCTGGCGGACGTGGCGCTGGTCAACCCGATCCGGGACGGCATGAACCTCGTCGCCAAGGAGGTCCCGGTCGTCTCCGACGCGGGCTGCGCGCTGGTGCTGTCCCGGGAGGCGGGCGCGTACGAGGAGCTGCGCGACGACGCGATCACGGTGAACCCGTACGACGTGACCGGCACGGCGGACGCCCTGCACGAGGCGCTGTCCATGCCCCCCGCCGAGCGCGCGGACCGCACCAAGCGCCTCGCCTCGGCCGCGACGTCCCTGCCCCCGGCCCGCTGGTTCCTCGACCAGCTCAACGCCCTGCGCCCGCTCTGACCCCGGGGCCCGGCCGCCTGCCGTGCGGCGCGTGACCGGTTCGGTTGCTGCCGGTGGGCAAGGGTCGGGGCCCCTCCGGCCACACCCCACCACCCACCGGCAGGCGACCGGGCACCGGCCAGGGGAACCGGCAGACGCCGCACCGGCCACCAGGGGCCCGGACAGGCAACCGGCACCGGCACCGGCAAGGCGCCGTACCCCGCCAGGGGCACCGCACCGCGCAGCCGCTCAGGCGCCGGCCGTCGCGGTGGCCAGGGCGGAGAGGAACCGCGCCACCCCCGCGGGCCCCGGGACCTGGAGGTCGGCGCGCTGGGCCACCTCCGCGACTTCGTCGCTGCCGCTGCACACCAGCAGACCCGGCAGCCCGTCGGAGCGGAGCTTCTCGACCGCGGCGAACGCGGGCAGGTCGCCCAGGTCGTCACCCGCGTACACCACCACCTCCGCGCCGACCTCCCGCACGTACTCCGTCAGCGCCACGCCCTTGTCCACGCCCGGGGGGCGCAGTTCCAGGACCATGCGGCCGGGTTCGAGGACGAGGCCGTGGCGGGCGGCGAGTCCGGCCAGCGGGGCGCGCAGGGCGTCGAACGCCGCTTGCGGGTCCTCCGCGCGCCGGGTGTGGACGGCCACCGCGCGGCCCTTCTCCTCGATCCACGTGCCGCGCCAGGCGCCCGCCCGGTCGAGGAACCCGGGCAGCTCGGCGCGGACGGCCGCGACGCCCGGGTGCTCGGGGGCGGCCTGGACGGTGCCGGTGACGGCGTCCCACCGTTCGGCGCCGTAGTGGCCGAGGACCACCAGCTGCTCCAGGCCCGGCACCCCGGCGAAGCCGCCGTTGCGCACCGCCACTCCGGCCGGGCGGCCGGTGATGACCACCACGGACGCGACGCGCGGGGCGAGCGAGGCGATGGCGGGGACGGCTCCGGGGTGGGCCCGGGCCTGCTGGGGGTCGTCCACGATGTCGGCGAGGGTGCCGTCGAAGTCGAGCGCGACGACCGCCCGCTCGGGGCGGGCCAGGAACGCCGCCAGGCCGTCGCGGCCGGCGGGTGTGGCGGGACGCGGCAAGGAATCCGGTTGGGTGCCCATGCCCCGAACCTATCCAGGGCCCCGCCCGCGCACACCTGCCGCCACTACCGCCGAGCCTCCCGCGACGCGCGCAGCCGCCGCAGCCGGTTGACGGTGACGGGGTCGTGGGCGAGGGCCCCGGGGTCGTCGAGGAGAGCGTTGAGCAGCTGGTAGTAGCGGGTGGGCGAGAGGCCCAGCTGTTCGCGTATCGCGCGTTCCTTGGCGCCGGGCCCGGGCCAGGAGCGCCGTTCCATGGCGAGGACGGCGCGGTCCCGGTCGGTCAGGTCCCGGTCGGTCAGGTCCCGGCCGGAGCCCTGGTCCGGGTGGGGGCCGGGGCCCGGGCCGGGGCTCTGGTCCGGGGCCGGGCCCGTCGGGCGAGGAGAGGCGGTCATATGAGCAACATAGTTACTCGGCCGCCTCCGCGTCCCTGGCGTCGCGCGCGATGTCCGACAGCACGGCGTCGGGGTCGCCGCCCGGTGCGACGGCCTTGCCGATGTTCTTCTTGACGCTCTCGCTCACCTTCGCCCACGAGGTGTGGCCGACGGGGTAGAGCTCGGACGTGGGCAGTTCCTCCAGGAACGGCCACAGCTCCCGGTGCTTGGGGTCCTGGCGCATGGCGGTGGTGGCGGTGGAGGTGACCGGGAGGATGTCGTACCGGTCGGAGAAGGCGAGCACGTTCTTGTCCTCGTACACGTACTTCAGGAACGCGCCGATCTCCTTGCGGTGGCCGTTCTGCTTGAACGCCATCATCCAGTCGGCGACGCCCATCGCCGGCCGGCCCTCGCCGTCGGGGCTCGGCAGCGGCACCTTGCCGACGTCCACGCCGGCCTTCTCGGCGGCGTCCATCAGCGTGGGGTGGCCGTTGAGCATGCCGACGTCCCCCTGGACGAAGGCGTCGAACGCCTCCTGCCGGTCGAGTTCGCCGGGGGCGACGGGACCGGTCAGGCCCTTGCCGACGAGGTTGTTCTTCAGCCAGGTGAAGGAGGCGACGTTCTCGTTGGAGTCGATGTCGTACGAGATGTTGCCGGGGTCGCGGTAACCGCCGCCGCCGGCCAGCATCCACATCATGGTCTCGGCCTGGGACTCCTCGGAGCCGAGCGGCAGGGCGAAGGGGTACTTCACGCCCTCGCCCTTGAGCTTCTCGGCGGCGGTGCGGATGTCGTCCCAGGTCTTCGGCGGTGTGGCGCCGGCCTTCTCGAACAGGCCCTTGTTGTAGAAGAGCAGGCGGGTGCTGGCCGCGAAGGGCATGCCGTACTGGGCCCGCTCGACCTGTCCGGCGCGGGCGAGGAGGGGCAGGAAGTTGGCCTGGGTGGGGATGGGGAGGAGGTCCTCGGCCTTGTAGAGCCGGTCCTCGGCGGCGTGGTCCGCGTAGGCGCCGATCTGCGCGAGGTCGGGCGCCTCGCCGTTCCTGACCATGTCGGCGACTTCCCGGTCGACGTCCTTCCAGGACATGACGTCGACGTCCACGGCGATGCCGGGGTGCGTCTTCTCGAAGGAGCGGGCCACGTCGTCCCAGTACTTCTGGGAGCTGTTGGCGTCGTTGCTGCCGTAGTCGGCGGCGACGAGCTTGAGGGTCACGCCGTCGGCGTCCTCGCCGGCTCCGCAGCCGGCCAGCGTCGCCGCCATGCCCAGTGCGGCCATCGCCGCGGTCAGTCCTGTGTAGCGGCGCTGCACAACTCTTCCCCACCTTGGTTTCCTGCCTGCGCTGTGATTTTCCCACAGCGGGGATGAGGTCTACACCACCTGGGTATCGCTTGGCCACAACCACCTCCGCGCAGCCGTAGGAGCACACCGCGTATGTCACGTACCGCAGCAGAGATCGCCACCCAGCCCGCCTGCTGGCGCCGGGCCGCCGAGGCGGCCGCGTCGTTCGGCGAGGGACTGCCACGGCCCGGTGAGCGGGTCGCGGTGACCGGCTGCGGGACGTCCTGGTTCATGGCCATCGCGTACGCGGCGCTGCGGGAGGCGGCGGGTCAGGGCGAGACGGACGCGTTCCCGTCGTCGGAGTTCCCGTCCTCCCGTACGTACGACCGGGTGGTGGCGATCACCCGTTCGGGTACGACCACGGAGGTGCTGGATCTGCTGGGCACGCTGCGCGGCCGGGGGGTGCCGGTGCTGGCGCTGACGGCCGATCCGAAGACGCCGGTCATGGACGTGGCGGACGCGGTCGCGGCGCTGGACTGGGCGGACGAGGAGTCGGTGGTGCAGACCCGGTTCGCGACGACGGCGCTGGCGTTCCTGCGGGCGGCCCTGGGCGACGTGCCCGGGGTGAAGCCGGTGGCCGAGGCGGCGGCGGACGCGGAGCCGGCGGTGGCGGAGCCGTTGCCGGAGGCCGTGGTGGGAGCGGAGCAGTGGACGTTCCTGGGCCGGGGGTGGGCCTACGGGCTGGCCCTGGAGGCGGGGCTGAAGATGCGGGAGGCGGCGGGCGCGTGGACGGAGGCGTACCCCGCGATGGAGTACCGGCACGGCCCCATCTCGATCACCGGTCCGGGCCGGGTGACGTGGGTGTTCGGCGCTCCGCCGGAGGGTCTGGCGGAGGAGGTGGCGCGGGTCGGCGGGACGCTGTACGCGCAGCCGTCGGCGGACCCGATGGCGGATCTGGTCCGGGCGCAGCGGCTGGCGGTGGCGGTCGCGGAGGCGAAGGGGTACGACCCGGACCGGCCGCGCAACCTGACGCGCAGCGTGATCCTGCCGTCGTGAGACGTCCATGACGGCGTTTTGTATGCGCGGACAACAATCCACGCGAGTGGACTAGACCTTTCACGGGTTCACGAGCGACACTGTCTCCCGTGAGACACGTCATCGCCCTGGATGTGGGCGGCACCGGGATGAAGGCCGCCCTGGTCGGAGCCGACGGGGCCCTGCTGTACGAGGCGCGCCGCGCGACCGGCCGTGAGCGCGGCCCCGACGCGGTCGTGGAGTCCATCCTCGGCTTCGCCGCCGAGCTGCACGGCCTCGGCCGCGAGCGGTACGGCACCGGGGCCCTCGCGGCCGGTGTCGCCGTGCCCGGCATCGTCGACCCCGACCGGGGCCTCGCCGTGTACGCCGCCAACCTCGGCTGGCGGGACGTCCCGCTGCGCGCCCTGCTCGCCCAGCGGCTCGGCGGCCTGCCGGTCGCCCTGGGGCACGACGTCCGCACCGGCGGGCTTGCCGAGGGCCGCGTGGGCGCGGGCCGGGGCGCCGACCGGTTCCTGTTCGTGCCGCTGGGCACCGGCATCGCGGGCGCCATCGGCATCGGCGGCGCCATCGAGGCGGGCGCCCACGGGTACGCGGGCGAGATCGGCCACATCGTGGTGCGCCCCGGCGGGCCGGAGTGCGGCTGCGGGCAGCGCGGCTGCCTGGAGACGCTCGCCTCGGCCTCGGCGGTGTCGCGGGCCTGGGCGGCGGCGAGCGGCGACCCGGAGGCGGACGCGGCGGACTGCGCCAAGGCCGTCGCGTCGGGCGACGAGCGTGCCGTACGGGTGTGGCGGGACGCCGTCGACGCGCTCGCCGACGGGCTGGTCACCGCGCTCACCCTGCTGGACCCCCGCACGCTGATCATCGGTGGCGGTCTCGCCGAGGCCGGGGAAACGTTGTTCACACCCCTCCGGGCGGCCGTCGAGGAGCGCGTGACGTTCCAGAAGCTGCCCGCCATCGTGCCGGCGGCCCTCGGGGACACCGCCGGATGCCTGGGCGCGGGCCTCCTCGCCTGGGACCTACTCGCCAGTTCGGAGGTATCCGCCTGATGGCCGATCACAAGGTTCTCGCCGGCGCCCGCGTGGTGCTGCCGACCGGGATCGTGGACAACGGGCGGGTGATCGTCGAAAACGGCCGTATCGCGGGCCACGCCCCGGCGGACGCCCCCTCCGTCGACCTCACCGGGCACTGGGTCGTGCCCGGCTTCGTCGACATGCACAACCACGGCGGCGGCGGCGCCTCCTTCACCTCCGGCACCGTCGAGGAGGTCCTGAAGGGCGTCCACACGCACCGGCTGCACGGCACCACCACCGTCGTCGCCTCCACCGTCACCGGCGAGATGGACTTCCTCGCGCACCGTGCCGGGGAGCTGTCGGAGCTCGCCGAGCAGGGCGACATCGCGGGCGTCCACTTCGAGGGGCCGTTCATCTCGCCGTGCCGCAAGGGCGCCCACAGCGAGGACCTGCTGCGCGACCCGGACCCGGCCGAGGTGCGCAAGCTGGTCGACGCGGCGCGCGGGCACGCCAGGATGGTCACCCTCGCCACCGAGCTGCCCGGCGGCCTCGACTCCGTGCGCCTGCTGGTCGAGCACGGCGTCATCGCCGCGATCGGGCACACGGACGCCACGTACGAGCAGACGGTCGCGGCCATCGACGCGGGCGCCACCGTCGCCACCCACCTCTTCAACGCGATGCCCGCCCTGGGCCACCGCGCGCCCGGCCCGATCGCCGCGCTGCTGGAGGACGAGCGGGTCACCGTCGAGCTGATCAACGACGGCACCCACCTGCACCCGGCCGCCCTGGAACTGGCGTTCCATCACGCGGGCCCGGACCGCGTCGCGTTCATCACGGACGCGATGGACGCGGCGGGCTTCGGCGACGGCGTCTACCACCTCGGCCCGCTGGAGGTGGAGGTGCGCGAGGGCGTCGCCCGGCTGGCGGAGGGCGGCTCGATCGCGGGCTCCACCCTCACGCTCGACACCGCGTTCAAACGGGCGGCCACCGTCGACCGGCTGCCCGTCGAAGCCATCGTGCGCGCCGTCTCGGCCAACCCGGCGAAGCTGCTCGGCGTGTACGACCGGGTCGGCTCCCTCGAACCCGGCAAGGACGCCGATCTGGTGGTGCTGGACGCGGCATTCACCCTGGTGGGCGTCATGCGCAGGGGCGAATGGGTGGTTGAGCCCCAACTCGGCTGATTTCTCGCCGAATGGCCGCAAGGCGGTTGGGCCGGGGGGCTGGGCCAACCGCCTTCGGTTTGGCATGATCAGGTCCCGGAGGCTTCGAGCACGAGGCGGAAGCGAGCGCGTACGCATCGGGGGTGTCACGGGTGATCCTGACGGTCACGCTCAACACCGCGCTCGACATCACCTACCGGGTGGACGCGCTCACCCCGCACGCCTCGCACCGCGTCACCGACGTCGCCGAACGGCCCGGCGGCAAGGGCGTCAACGTCGCCCGCGTCCTCGCCGCCCTGGGCCACGACACCGTGGTCACCGGCTTCGCGGGCGGCCCCACCGGCGACGTACTGCGCGGCCTGCTGGCGCCGCTGCCCGTGCGTGACGCGCTCGTCCCGGCCGCCGGCACCACGCGCCGCACCGTCGCCGTCGTGGACGCGTCGACCGGCGACACCACGCAGCTCAACGAGCCCGGCCCGGCCATCACGCCCGCCGAGTGGTCGGCCTTCCTCGGCGCCTACGACGAGCTGGTGCGCGAGGCCGACGCCGTCGCCCTGTGCGGCAGCCTGCCGCCCGGCATCCACGTCGGGGCGTACGCGGACCTGGTGCGCCGCGCCCGGGCCGCGTCGGTCCCCGTGGTGCTGGACACCAGCGGCGAGCCGCTGCGCCGGGGCATCGCCGCCCGGCCCGACCTGGTCAAGCCCAACGCCGACGAGCTGGCCCGGCTCACCGGCGCCCGGGAGCCGCTGCGCGCCACGCGCGACGCCCGCCGCCGGGGCGCCCACGCCGTGGTCGCCTCGCTCGGACCGGACGGGCTGCTGGCGGTGACCCCGGACGGCATCTGGCAGGCCGCCCCGCCGGAGGCGGTGAAGGGCAACCCGACCGGCGCGGGCGACTCGGCGGTGGCAGGCCTGCTGGACGGCCTCGTCGAGGGCATTGCCTGGCCCCAGCGGCTGGCGCGGGCGGTGGCCCTGTCGGCGGCCACGGTGCTGGCGCCGGCGGCGGGCGAGTTCGACATGACGACGTACCGGGAACTGCTCTCCCGAATCACGGTGACGGAGCACGCCACGGCCGCTTGACGGAGGTACGCACATGCCCCTCGTTCCCACCGGCGAACTGATCGCACGGGCCAGGTCCGCGGACGACGCCGTCGCCGCGTTCAACGTCATCACGCTGGAGCACGCGGAGGCGATCGCGAGGGGCGCCGAACGGGTGGGACGGCCGGCGATCCTCCAGATCTCCGAGAACGCGGTGAAGTTCCACGGCGGCGAGCTGTCCGCCGTCGCCGCCGCCTCGGCCGCCGTCGCCCGCGCGTCCACCGCGCCGCTGGGCCTGCACCTGGACCACGTGGTCTCGCCGGACCTGCTGCGCTGCGCGCACACCGAGGGCTTCAGCTCCGTGATGTTCGACGCGTCGAAACTGAGCTACGGCGACAACGTCAAGGCGACCGCCGAGGCCGTGCGGTGGGGACACGGACGGGGCATCTGGGTCGAGGCGGAGCTGGGGCGGGTCGGCGGCAAGGACGGCGAGCCACCGCTGGACGCGCACACCCCGGGCGTCCGCACCGACCCGGCGGAGGCCGCCGCGTACATCGCGGACACGGGCGTCGACGCCCTCGCGGTCGCGGTCGGCTCGGCCCACGCGATGACGCGGCGCACGGCGACGCTCGACCACACCCTCATCACCGCCCTCCGCGACGCCGTCCCCGTCCCGCTGGTCCTGCACGGCTCGTCGGGCGTCCCGGACGACGAACTCCGCGCCGCGATCGCCGCCGGCATGACGAAAATCAACATCGGCACGGCCCTCAACGCCGCCTTCACCGGCGCGGTACGCGCCTACCTCGCCGACCACCCCGACACGGTGGACCCCCGGAAATACCTCGCCCCCGCTCGCGAGGCGATGACGGGGACGGTGGCGCACTTCCTGACGGTGATCAGCCCGTGACGTGACGCATCCGCGTCATACGCCCACACGGAGGAGCGTCGAGGCCCTAGGCGATGCGTCCGAAAGACACGCACTGGTCGGCGACCCAGTACTTCTTGCCGTTGTAGCGCAGCGGTGCCCAGGTCTTGTACTCCTTGCCCGAGCTCGTGCAACGGTACTTTCCACCCGTCACACGTGGCTGGCAGTTGTCCCAGCAAGGTACCGCGTCAGGAGTTCCCTTACCCATCGGGTACACACGCACTATGGCGGCGGCACTCGTTGACGGTGTGGCTCGAACCGTCCAGGCAGTGCTCGAAAAGGCGCCAGCCGTGCTCGCCTGAGCTGAAGGTGCTGTTATCAGCAACGTACAAGAAGCCGCCACAGCGGCCAGAGTCGTCATACGCCTAGTGCGCACGCCGATCCCTCATTCATGATCGTTTGCCCTTTCCGCTGGTCAAGCGGAAAGGAGTCGGTCCTCCACGACTATACGATCATGAGGGAACGCTGGTCGCACGTCCTGCCGCAGACGAACGTCAGGCGGGCTTGACCTCGAGCCAGTCCAGGATGGCATTGCACTGGTTACCCTGCTCGCACGAGATCTTCAGCTCGTTTCCGCCCTTTTGGAGAGTGACCGGCGCCCAGGTGGTCTGCCAGTTTTTCTCCCAGTCCGGGTCCGTGGAGTGGATGAAGTTCTTCAAACCCAGTGGATTGGAGTTGGCCTTGCCGTTCACGGTCAGTGTCGCGTTGGCGTCTTGGGCTGGAATGGCGTAACGCACGTACAGCTTGTACTCGCCAGCCTGCTGCACTTCCGCGTGCCAGGTCACTGAGGAGCCGACCGCGTTGAAGTTGGTGACGTACGCGCCGTCCACGCCCTCCGCGCCCTTCACGTCCTTGGCCAGGACAGCCGGCCCACCCAGCCGGAGCGTCGCCGCGTCCTGCTTGGGGAGTTCGGCGTCGGGCTCGTGATCGCTGCCACTCTGGGAGGCGTCCGGGCTCGGGGACTGCTGGACTTGGGCCCCGGGGCCCGAGGAGTTGGCCTTGGCACCCTTGCCGTCGTCCTTGGCGTTGCTGTTCGTCAGGACGGCGACCGTGATACCGATCACCACGACCAGGACGACCGCGATCGCGCCGATCAGCAGCCCCTTGGTGTTGGGGCCGCCGCGCTGCGGGGGCTGGGCCTGGGGCGCCGGGCGGGTGCGGTCGGCGCCCGGGTAGGTCTCGGGGGCCGCGTACTGGGGGCTCGGCTGGGCGTACTGCGGCTGGTACTGCGCCTGCGGCGGCACCTGAGCACCGCCGTACTGCCGCTCGCCGACCGCCCTGACCTGGTTGTACGAGGTTCTCGGCACCCCCGGCTGAGCGGCCGGACCCGGGTAGCCGTAGCCGCCGCCCTGGCGCGGTGCCTGCGCGCCCGCCGTCTGCCCGTCCGCGTACAGGTAGCCGAACGGATCGTCGTCCTCGGGCGTGCTCGCGCCGTTGTTACCGGCAGCCATCCCTGGTCACTCCTCATTCCTGCTCGCCAGCGGTCACCGACCGGGCGAGCCTACCCCGAACGGCTCACCCCGCTCGGCGGTGAACCTTCGAGCGGGAGCGCTTCTCGATGTACATCCGCTGGTCAGCGGAGTTCAACACCTCTTCGACGGACATTCCGCACTCCGCCCAGCCGATCCCGAAACTGGCGCCTACCCGCACCGCGCGCCCGTCCACCCGGATCGGCGGAATGATCGCGTTGCGCAGGCGTACGGCCAGGTCGGCGGCGTCGGCGGCACCGAGCCCGTCGGCCAGGACGACGAACTCGTCACCGCCGAGCCGGGCCACGGTATCCCCGTCCCGGACGCCGGCGCTCAGCCGGCGGGCCACCTCGATGAGCACCGCGTCACCGGTGTGGTGCCCGAACCGGTCGTTGATCGACTTGAAGCCGTCCAGGTCGCAGAAGAGGACGGCGAGGCCCTTCGTCCCGTCGTCGACCTCGCCGTCGGGCGCGACGGCGTGCACATGGTGGTCGTACGCGCCGCCCTCCGCACCGGCCGCGAAGTCGAAGCCGTCGCCCCGGTAGGCGTGCTCGCCGTACTCGTAGTCGCCGCTGTCGTACGCGTCGACCTCGTGCGTCCCGGCCGTCGACCGCACCGCGTGCGGCCGGGAGCACAACCGGGAGCTGAGCCGGGCGCGCAGCTCGGCGCTGTTGGGCAGGCCGGTCAGCGCGTCGTGCGAGGCGCGGTGGGCGAGCTGGAGCTCGTGCCGCTTGCGCTCCTCGATGTCCTCCACGTGGGTCAGCAGGAACCGCGGCCCGTCGGCGGTGTCGGCGACCACCGAGTTGCGCAGCGACACCCACACATAGCCGCCGTCCCGCCGCGCCAGCCGCAGCTCGGCGCGGCCCCCCTCGGCGGAGGTGCGCAGCAGGGTGCCGATGTCCTCGGGGTGCACCAGGTCGGCGAAGGAGTAGCGGCGCATCACGGAGGCGGGGCGGCCGAGCAGCCGGCACAGCGCGTCGTTGGCGCGCAGCAGCCGGCCGTGCTGGTCGCCGCCCATCTCGGCGATGGCCATGCCGGAGGGCGCGTACTCGAAGGCCTGGCGGAACGACTCCTCGCTCGCGCGCAGCGCCTGCTGCTCCCGCTCCAGGCGGACCAGGGCGCGCTGCATGTTGGCGCGCAGCCGGGCGTTGCTGATCGCGATGGCGGCCTGGGAGGCGTACATCTGGAGCGCTTCCTGGCCCCAGGGGCCGGGGCGGCGCCCGTTGCGGGGGCGGTCGACGGAGATGACGCCGAGGAGCTCGCGGCCGCTGCCTGCGGGGCCGCCCGGGTGAGCCGAGCGAGCGCCGGAGGAGTACATCGGGGCGTAGAGACGGTCGCGGGGGTGCCACTCGTCCTCGAAGCGGGGCTCGGGCCCGTCGGTGTGCCACTGCGGGACGTCGTCCTCTATCAGGACCCAGCCCTCGGTGTGCGGGATGAAGCGGAGCTCGCCCCAGGCCTCGCCCATGCCCAGGCGGCGCTCCCAGGACGCGCGGGAGCCGACCCGGCCGGTGATCAGGGCCTCGGCGGCGGGGCTGCCGGCGAACGCGGCGACGACGAGGTCACCGTCGGGGCGTACCAGATTGACGCAGGCCAGTTCGTAACCGAGCCCGGCGGTCACGCCGTCGGCGACGGTCTGCAGCGTGTCGGCCAGACTGCGGGCCGTGTTGAGGTTGGCGACGACCTGATGCAGCTGCCGCAGGGTCGCAAGACGGACGTACGGCTCCGACTCGGTCTCCATTGCTCGCTCTCCCCGAGACCTCGACAGCAACTCCAGGGTTCTCATCGGCGCTCGTGTTGCACTGTCACCGCCACTGAATCACAGCGAGCTGCACCCCAGGTACACAGGGTCAACAAAACCTGCGCTCTGTGACTCAAGTCACAAAGGATGATGTTGGTAACGGAAACCGGCCGAACCGGTGGTAACCGAGCAATGAACTTTCCGTGAACGCACAGTATGGGGCCATGAACGCGCCAGGTCCTAGGACCACGGGCTGGTTCCTTCGCCCGATGCGGGCGCGGCGGGCGCCGGGCTAGCGTTCCCGGTGTGCTGCCGACGACGACCCAGACCTCCGCCCCCGCCGTCCCTCATCCTGAGGGGGTGAGCAACGACGAGTTCCGGGCCGCGATGTCCCGACTGGCCGCCGGCGTGGTGCTGGTCACGGCGCACGACCCCGACGAGGGCCCGCGCGGCGAGGACGTCGGCATGACGGCGACCGCGTTCCTGTCGGTGTCGCTGGATCCGCCGCTGGTGATGGTGAGCCTCCGTGACGGCTCCCGCATGGACGACCTGCTCGCGGAGCAGCCGCTGTGGGGCGTGTCGATCCTCGCGGAGGGGCAGCGGCAGATCGCGGGCCGGTTCGCGATGAAGGGCCGCGTCAGCGACCGGCTGCTGTTCGCGGACATCCCCACCGTGCGGGGCGCGGCGAGCGGCGCGCTGCTGGTCGGCGGGGCGCTGGCGACGCTGGAGTGCCGTACGGAACAGCGCGTGGCGGCGGGCGACCACACGCTGGTCATCGCCCGCGTCCTCACGGTCGGCTTCCCCGGCGGGGACGGCGGCCCGCTCACGTACTTCCGCGGCAACTACCGCCACCTGTCCTGAAGCGGCGGCCCCGCCCCCGGAACCCCGCGCGCCCCGCCGGCCCCCGGCCGGCCCCCCGTCGTGCCCGCGCGTTCCGCCCGGGGCCCGTTGTGGGTGGGCGCGCGTTCCTCCGGACCTCCTCCCGTTGTGGGCATTCGTTCCGCAGGGCGGAACGGGCGGGCACAACGGCGCGGGACGGCCCTTTCCCGTTGGCCACCGGCACGGGGCGCAGACACCGCCGGTGGGTGGGGCGTGGCCCCTCCGGGCTCGTCTCCTCGGAGCCGGCGGCCTTGGGCCCCGGCGAGGGAGCCGTGACGGCGCCGCCAACCCCTGCGGGACGACCCTGCACGGCCCCGCCGACGTCGTGGGCGAGTGCGGGTCGCGGGAGGCGGGGGCACGGAACCCGCCGGGGCGGAGGGCGGGTGCGGGAGGCGGGAGGCGGGAGGCGGGGGCACGGAACCCGCCGGGGCCGGGGCGCCAGGGACGTCAGGGCCAGTCGCGGGCGGACCGGCCGCGCTTGGTCTCGGAGCGCTGCTTCTTCTCACGCAGGCGCCGCTCGTTGATCCCGCGCGGGACCTTCGTCGCGCGGCGCGGCTTCGGCGGCGGGGCCGTCGCCTCGGCCAGCAGGGACGCGAGGCGCACCGCGGCCGTCTCGCGGTTGCGCCACTGCGAGCGGTGTTCCGACGCGCGGACGGTCAGCACCCCGCCGGCCAGCCGGGACGCCAGCCGCTCCAGTGCCCGCTCCTTCCAGACCGCCGGCAGCGCCTCCGTACGCGCCAGGTCGAACCGCAGCTCCACCTGGGAGTCGCTGGTGTTGACGTGCTGTCCGCCCGGCCCCGACGACCTGGAGAAACGCCACATGAGCTCGGCCTCCGGCAGGGAGACCGAACCACGGATGACATAGGGACCGGACATGCCTCCATGGTCCCTGTCCGGACGCGGTCACGTCATCCCGTTTTCCGGTCATGGAACCACTCCGCCGTGCGAAGCGTTATGCGGTACGACGCTAGGCACGAGGAAAGGGACTCTCCATGGCTGTAAGCCTGTCCAAGGGCGGCAACGTCTCGCTGACCAAGGAGGCGCCGGGTCTGACCGCCGTCACTGTGGGGCTCGGCTGGGACGTCCGTACCACCACGGGTACCGACTTCGACCTCGACGCGTCCGCGATCGGCGTCGACGCCGCCGGCAAGGTCGCCTCGGACGCCCACTTCGTCTTCTTCAACAACAAGTCCACCCCGGACCAGACCATCGTCCACACCGGTGACAACCGCACCGGCGAGGGCGGCGGCGACGACGAGCAGATCAACGTCAACCTCGCGGGTCTCTCCGCCGACGTCGACAAGATCGTCTTCCCGGTCTCCATCTACGACGCGGTGGCCCGCTCGCAGAACTTCGGCCAGGTCCGCAACGCCTACATCCGCATCGTCAACCAGGCGGGCGGCGCCGAGATCGCCCGCTACGACCTGAGCGAGGACGCCGCCACCGAGACCGCCATGGTCTTCGGCGAGCTGTACCGCAACGGCGCCGAGTGGAAGTTCCGTGCCGTCGGCCAGGGCTACGCCTCCGGCCTCGAGGGCATCGCCCGCGACTTCGGCGTCAACCTCTGACCGACGCGCACAGGCGGTGGCCCCGGCGGCGAAGTCCGCGCCGGGGCCCTACTGTTTTTGCATGATCGTCGAACCGCTGGAGGCGGGCGAGGACGGCGCGCTGCCCGGCCCGCTCCTCACCGAGCTCACCGAGCTGTACGCGTCGAACCGGGAGTTCCAGCAGCTCAGCGGGGACTTCCCGGACCCCGACGACATCCGGCCGGAGCAGGTCGCCGCGTCGCTCGCGGAGGAGTTGTCCCACCCCGACACCGAGGTGCTGCTGGCCCGTTCGGCGGGACACGTCATCGGCGTCTCGGTGACCCGCGCCCACCCCGACCCGGACGACCCCGACCCGTGGATCGGGCTGCTGATGGTGCACGCCCGCGACCACCGCGCCGGCTTCGGCCGCGAGCTGGCCGAGATCGTCGAGAAGCGCTTCCGCGCGGTCGGCCGCAAGGGCGTCAAACTCGCCGTCCTGGACAACAACCCGAACGCCATCGCCTTCTGGACCAGCCTCGGGTACGAGGAGGTCGACCGGCGTGAGGACCACCGGCTCGCCCGCGACCGCATCGTCATGCGGAAGGCCCTGTAGGCCGGTCCTCCCCGTACAGCCAGACGTCCCACAGCTCCGTCAGGTCCTGGCCGGCCTCCTCCTCCACGTACCGGACGAAGTCCTCCGTGGAGGCGTTGGCGTGCCGGTACTTCGCCGGCCAGCCGCGCAGGACGGCGAAGAAGGTGTCGTCGCCGACCGCCTGGCGGACCTTGTGCAGCACCATCGCGCCCCGGTGGTAGACCGGCGGGCCCGAGAGGTCCTCGGCCGTGGGCGGTTCGGCGGGCGGGAACGCCCAGTTCCCCGCGTCGGCGAACGCCTCGTCGAAGTTGGCCTGCACGGGTGTGCCGCCGAAGTCCTCGGCGTACATCCACTCCGCGTACGTCGCGAAGCTCTCGTTCAGCCACATGTCCCGCCACGACTTCGGCGAGACGGAGTTGCCGTACCACTGGTGGGCGAGTTCGTGCACCAGCGTCGAGGCGGTGAAGGTGTTCCTGTCGAAGAACGGCCGGCCCTGCGTCTCCAGGGCGTACCCGACGTCCACCCGCGGGTCGACGATCGCACCGGTGGAGGAGAAGGGGTAGGGACCGAACTTCTCGACCTCCCAGGCGAGCAGTTCGGGGATCTCGCCGAGGAGTGCCGGGTTCCCCCGGGCGGCGGTGTGGACGGGGATGCCGTCCGGGGTACGGGAGGTCGTCGTCTCGTACCGGCCGATGGCGAGCGTCGCCAGGTAGCTCGCCATCGGTTCGGCGGAGCGCCAGGTGAAGGTGGTGCGGCCGCCGCTGGTCCGCCGCGGGGCCGGTTCCCCGTTGGAGACGGCGTGCAGCCCGCGCGGGACGGTGACGGCGAGGGTGTAGGTGGCCTTGTCGGAGGGGTGGTGGTTGCCCGGGAACCAGGCCGTGGAACCGGTCGGCTCACCGAGAGCGACCGCCCCGTCGGCGGTCCTCAGCCAGCCCTCCCGCGCCCCTTCGGCGTCGGTGATCGTGGCGGGTGTGCCGGAGTAGCGGACGACGGTACGGAAGGTGCCGCCGTCGGTGACGCCCCCGGCGGGCCGCAGGGTGAGTTCGCCGCCGGAGCGGCTGACGGCGGCGGGCTCGCCGTCGACGGTGGCGCCGTGGACGGTGAGCCCGGTGAGGTCGAGGTTGAAGGCGCTGAGGTCCCGGGTGGCGCGGGCCGTGATGTCGGCGGTGCCGGTGAGGTGGCCGCTGCCGGGTTCGTAGGCGAGGGTCAGGGCGTAGTGGCGTACGTCGTAGCCGCCGTTGCCGAGCCCAGGGAAGTACGGGTCGCCCAGCCCGGCCGCACCCGCCGCCCCGTCCTGCTCGCCGGTGCAGCCGGTGAGGGCGGCGCCGAGGAGGACGGCGACGGCGGCGAGGGCACGGGGGCGGCGTAGGTCCACCCCGTGATCGTAGGGCGGGAGCGGGCGCCTCAGCGGGTGAGCGCGGCCACGCCCGCCTGGGCGAACTTCTCGTCCAGGGCGCCGCTGGGCGCACCCGCCACCCCGATGCCCGCGATCGGCGTGCCCTTGGTGGCGACGGGGGCGCCGCCCGCGAGGAACAGGGTGTTGGGGATGTCCTTGAGGTTCGGGGCGCTCTCCAGACGCTTGGCCAGCTCGGACGTCGGCGCGTTCCACGACACGGCGGTGAACGCCTTGCGGACGGCCGACTCGTAGGACTGCGGGCCGGCGCCGTCACCGCGGAGGGTGACGACGGTGTTGCCGTTGCGGTCGACGACGGCGACCGTGACCCGCTGGTTCTCGCTCTCGGCGGCGTCCAGGGCGGCCTGCGCGGCCCTGGTGGCGGCGTCGATGGTCAGGTGGGCGGTCCGCGTCAGGTCACGCGGGTGGCCGGCGTCGGCGGTGACGGCCGCGGGCGCCCGGGCCGGCTCGGCGGCGTTCGCGGAGATCGCGCCGAAGGCGCCCGCGCCGAGCGCGGCGGCGGCGACCGTACCGGCCAGGAGGCGGGTGCGCGGCGACGTCTTCTTCTTCGAGTGCTTCGTGTTCGTCATGCCTTCGATCCTGGGGGCGGGACCGGGGCCCTGGGGTCAGCCGTTCGGTTGATGCCGCCCGGGTCCGGGCGGGCGAGGATGGGACAGGGAGATCCGGTACGAGGAGTGGTGGACGTGGAGCAGGACCCCGACGCCCGCCGGCTGGCCCGGGTGATGCACGCCGCGTTCTTCGCGCTGCTGGGCGCCTCACTGGCGCGGTTCCTGCTGCGGCACCCGTGGCTGGACCTGGGCCCCTGGGTGGTGGCGCTCTCGGTGACGCTGGCGGTGCTGTACGTGCTGCCCGTGCCGCGCCGCATGGCCTGGCTGTGCACGGTCGTCGCCGTGTGGATGGTGCTGGTGGTGCTGGCGCCGAGCTTCGCGTGGTGCGCGGTCCCGCTGTTCTACACCGGGTTGCGTACGCTGCGCCCGCGCGCCGCGCTCGTGCTGGTCGCCCTGCTCACGGTGTTCGTGGTCGCCGCGCAGCTCCAGCTCGCGGACGGCGCCCTCGACCCGAACCTGCTGGTCGCCCCGCCCGCCGTCGCGGCCGTCGCCACCGCCGTGTTCGTGCACAGCCGGCGGCAGGCGGAGCGGCTGGCCGCGACCGAGCGCCGCGAGGGCACCCTCGCCGAACGGCAGCGGCTGTCGATGGAGATCCACGACAGCCTGGCCCAGGGCCTGTCCAGCCAGCGGATGCTGCTCCAGGCCGCCGAACGCACGTGGGACACCGACCCGGCGGCCGCGCGCCGCCATGTCCGTACGGCCGCGTCGATCGCCGAGCACAGCCTGGCCGAGGCCCGGCGGTTCGTGCACGACCTGGCGCCCGCCGACCTGGCCGGGGGCGGCGGTCTGGAGCAGGCGCTGCGCGCGCTGGCCGCCCGCGAGTCGGCGGACCTGCCGGTCGGCTTCCGGGTCGACGGCCCGCCCGTGGGCCTGCCCGACCGGGTGGGGGCGGCGTTGCTGCGGATCGCGCAGGGCGCCCTCGCCAACGTGCGGGAGCACGCGGACGCCACGTCCGCCGCGCTGACCCTCACCTACCTGGACGACCAGGTGGTGCTGGACGTCGCCGACGACGGGCGCGGCTTCGACCCGCGGGCCGTGCCGCCGTCCGGTTCCCGGGGCCACGGTCTGCCCGCCGTCCGGGCCCGCGCCGAACAGCTGGGCGGCGCCCTGACCGTCGAGTCCGCGCCCGGCGAGGGCACGGTGCTCTCCGTATCGATCCCCCTGGAGCCGCCGCGATGAGTGCCGTACGCATCCTGCTCTGCGACGACCACGCCGTCGTACGCGCCGGGCTCCTCGCGCTCCTCGGCAGCGCGCCCGGCATCGAGGTCGTCGGCGAGGCGGGCAGCGGTGAGGAGGCCGTCGCGATGGCCGCCAAGCTGAAGCCGGACGTCGTGCTCATGGACCTCCAGCTGGGCCCCGGCCTCGACGGCGTGGAGGCCACCCGGCGCATCGCCTCCGCCGAGGTCCGCGTGCTGGTCCTCACCACCTACGACACGGACGCCGACGTCACCCGCGCGATCGGCGCGGGTGCCACCGGCTACCTGCTGAAGGCCGAGCGCCCCGAGGAACTGTTCGCCGCCATCCACGCCGCCGCCCAGGGCCGCGCCGCCCTGTCCGCCCCGGTGGCCCGGCGGGCCGCCTCCGCCGCCTCCGCCCCGGCGCTCACCGACCGGGAGCGGGACATCCTGGGCCAGCTCGCGTACGGCCTGGGCAACCGCGAGATCGCCCGCGCGCTGTTCATCAGCGAGGCGACGGTCAAGACCCACCTGGGCCGCGTCTACGCCAAGCTCGGCGTCGACACCCGGGCGGGCGCGGTGGCCGTGGCGAAGGAGCGGCGGCTGCTGCCGTGACGGCCGGAACCGGCCGGTCCCGAGGCCGGAGCCGGGCGGCCGGGGAACGGGGACCGCCTCGCCCTGCCTGTCCGCCGCCTCGTGCCGGTCCTCGCCGGAAAGCCCGGTGCGCCCGACCGCCTGCCCGGACTGTCGAAGGCTTCCTCCACGGACATGCCGGTATCCGGTCCCTCGCGGGCATGACCAGCGCCGGGTCGTCGAGCGGTTCGTGCCCGGACGCGTACGGCCCATGCCCGGGGACGGGTGGTGCCACGCGAGCCTCCGTCACGCGGAGCGGCGCCGTCGGCGCGGGGCACGCCCCGTCGCGGCAGCCGGGAGCCGTTCACCCGCACGTGAGAACGCGTGCCCCGGCCGTGACACCATCGAGTACGTGCTCGACATCGGCTACTCCCTCTCCCGCCGCTTCCCCGACCCGCCGCAGACGGACTACCGCCTCGCGGACGTCCACACCCTGCGGCACGACCTGTTCTGCGGGGACGTGTACGTCGCCGACACCAAGGCCGACCGTGAGGTGTCCACAGCCTGGGGATGGGTGCCCGTGCTCGACTTCGCGTGGGCGCTGTGCGACATCGTCGAGCAGCTCGACCGCGACCCGCGCGGCAGCCGGGCCTCCCGGCCGCAGTACGCCGAGCTGGACTTCACCGAGTCGACGGACCGGATGCTCTTCGAGCGCCGCTTCGGGTGGGTGGAGGTCGAGGCCGACTGGATGCCGGCCGAGGAACCGCCGCTCACGTTCGGCCACGCGGTGCTGCGCCGGGAGGCGCGCGACTTCCTCCACGACCTGATCGCCGACCTCACGGACATGCACGAGGGCCTGGCGGACAACCCGGCGATCTGGACCCTCCAGTCCCGCTTCCCGCGGGTGCCCTGACCGACGGGCCCACGCCGCCGGTCCCGGGCCCATCGGTATGACCCCGCCCGGGTGAACCGGCGTAAGGGAACCGGCGCAGTCCCCGCGTGGGGCGGACGTCCCCGGCGCGTGCCTCCCGCACCATCCAAGCCGACCGAGCCGGCCGAGCCCGCCGAGCAGGAGGCAACGATGACCACGAGACCCCGAACCAAGCTGTACGCGCTGGGCGCCCTGTCCGCGCTGCTGCTGTGGACCGCCACCGCGGCCCACGCCGCGCCGCCGCCCACCCCGGCCGCCGCGCCGCCCTCCACGAGCCCCGTCACCCACTGCGCCCCCGGCGGCACCCTGCGCGGGCCGCACGGCCAGTACGCCGACATCGCCCTGTGCGTCACCAACACCGGCGCCACCATGACCGTGTCGGCCGCCGCCACCTGCCGTCGGGGCACCACCCGGATCCGCCCGGTCTGCCGCACCTCCGGCACCTGGACCGCCCACCGGGCCGACGGCCCCACCGACGGCCCCACCGCCACCGGAACCCTCGCCGGCCGCGCCGAGTACCCGGGCCCCGGCACCTACCGGCTCAGCGCCACCGTCCACGTACGCTCCGACGCGCAGGAGACCGACCTGCGCGGCACCGTACACGCCACCGTCACCCTCACCGAGGCCAAGCCGGAGCCCACCCACCGCGTCGACGTCACCGCCGGGGACGGCACACCGGTCACCCTGCGACCTGACACGACCACCACCCTCACCTACACCGTCGCCCGCGTCAGCGACCACGGCGACGGCAGCGCCCGCCTCGGCCTCATCGGCGAGGAGGCCACCGGCATCCGGCTCACCACGACCGACCCGCGCTGCGTCAACCCGCTCCCCGGCCGCCACCCGTCGACCACCAGGAGCATGTACGCGCTCGACTGCGCGCTCACCGACCTCCAGCCCGGCCGCCCGACGACCGTCACCGTCCGCGCGACCCTCGGCGCGGCCTGCTCCACCGTCGTGTCCAAGCTCGGATACTGGACGCCCCGGGGCCAGGAGAGCACCGGCGGGATGCTCACCGGCCCCACCCTCACCTGCGACCGCGCCTAGGCCCGGCCCAGTTCCGCCAGCGCCTCGTCGGTCAACCGGTACACCGTCCACTCGTCCTGCGGCCGCGCGCCCAGCGACTCGTAGAAGTTGATCGACGGGGTGTTCCAGTCCAGGACGGACCACTCCAGCCGCTCGTACCCCCGCGCCACGCAGATCCGCGCCAGCTCCCTCAGCAGCGCCTTGCCGTGCCCGCCGCCGCGCAGCTCGGGCCGCACGTACAGGTCCTCCAGGTAGATGCCGTGCACCCCGCGCCAGGTCGAGAAGTTCAGGAACCACAGCGCGAAGCCCGCGACCTCGCCCTCCTCCGTCTCCGCGATGTGCGCGAACGCCGCCGGCCGCTCCCCGAACAGCGCCTCCCTCAGCTGCTCCTCGCCCGCCCGCACCTCGTGCAG
Source organism: Streptomyces gobitricini (assembly GCF_039532985.1). Taxonomy (NCBI): domain Bacteria; kingdom Bacillati; phylum Actinomycetota; class Actinomycetes; order Kitasatosporales; family Streptomycetaceae; genus Streptomyces; species Streptomyces gobitricini. The sequence goes on from NZ_BAAASR010000006.1 coordinate 236,721, forward strand.
TGCCTTCTCGTACTCGGCGAGTTCACGGACCATCGCGTGGATGGCGGGTACGTCATCGACAACAGCGCTACGAATCATGACCGCAGCCTGCCCCGCGCACCCCCCACCGCGCCAGCAGCGCCCACCCCGTGAGCCCCTCACCGCCCCAGCAACAACCGCGCCACCACCGGTCGCTCCCCCTCCAGCACCGTCTCCCCGTCCTCGACGTCCCACAGCGCGTCCTGCAGCACCCGCCCCAGCGTCCAGGCCCTGGCCCGCTCCCGGTCCAGTCCCAGCACCTCCGTCAGCAGGTCGAACCGCCACAGCACCTCGTCCCGGTCGAACCGGTTGAACAGCGACGGCAACAACTCGAACGCCGGATCCCCCGCCAACGGCTTCGGGTCGATCGCCAGCCACGGCTCCCGCCGCGACGCCAGCACGTTGCCGAAGTGCAGATCCCAGTGCAGCAACCGGTCCCCCGGCTCGCCCGCCACCTCCCGCACCGCCGCCGCGCAGTCCCGCATCAGCCGCCGGTCGTCCTCCCGCTCCAACTCCCCCACCGCGTCGGCGACCTCGTCGAGCATGTCCGCCGCGATGTCACCCAGGCTCCGCATCCCCGCCGGCGCCGCCACGGCCACCAGCCGCGCCATCAGCTCCGCCAGCACCCGGGTCGCCTCCCGGGTGTCCTCCACCCCCGACAGGTCCCGCCCCTCCTCCAGCCGCTCCAGCAGCAGCGTGCCCGTCGCCGGATCGTCGGCCAGCAGCCGCACCGCGCCGTCGCCGTCCCAGGCACGCAGCGCCGCCGCCTCCCCCTCGGTCTCCTCGTCCAGCAGCTGCAGCTTCAGCGCCGCACGCGCCCCGTCCGCCACCACCGTCACCGGCAGCACCAGCGACGCCATCCCGTACATCACCGGCCCCGTCCGCCGCAGCCCCCATTCCTCGAGGAACCGCTCCGCCCGCCCGGGCAGCGCGGCGACGAACGCCCGCCCCTCCGCGCCGTTGCACCGGCTCTGCGTCCCGGCCAGCTCCTCCGGTACCTCGATCACTCCACACCCCGTCCGATAACGTCCACACCCACTCACTGGCGATGGACCCGAGGAACCACATGAACACCGTCAACGGCGGCATATCGTTCTGGTACGCCCAGGAGGGCACCCCCGCTCCCCGCGAACCCCTCCCCGGCGACACCACGGCCGACGTCTGCGTCGTCGGCGGCGGTTACACCGGTCTGTGGACCGCGTACTACCTGAAGAAGGCCGTGCCCTTCCTCAACATCATCGTCCTGGAGGGCAAGTTCTGCGGCTACGGCGCTTCCGGCCGCAATGGTGGCTGGCTCTACAACGGCATCGCCGGCCGCGACCGCTACGCCAGGGCCCACGGGCACGAGGCCGCCGTGCGGCTCCAGCAGGCGATGAACGACACCGTCACCGAAGTCATCGGTACCGCCGCCGCCGAGAACATCGACGCCGACATCCACCGGGGCGGCGTCCTCGAAGTCGCGTACACCCCGGCCCAGCTGGACCGCCTCAAGGCGTACCACTCCGTCGAGGTCGCCTTCGGCGAGACCGACCGCCGGCTGCTCGGCGCCCGCGAGACCGCCGATCGCGTGCGCGTCACCGGCGCCGTGGGATCCACCTGGACCCCGCACGGCGCCCGCGTCCACCCCGTCAAGCTGGTCAAGGGCCTCGCCGACACCGTCGAGGCCCTGGGCGTCACGATCCACGAGGCGACCCCGGTCACCGAGATCAAGCCCAAGCACGCCATCACCCCGTACGGCACGGTCCGCGCCCCCTACGTCCTGCGCTGCACCGAGGGGTTCACCGCGAATGTCAAGGGCCACCGGCGGACCTGGCTCCCGATGAACTCCTCGATGATCGTCACCGACCCGCTCCCCGCGTCCCTCTGGGACGACATCGGCTGGTCCGGCCGGGAGGCCCTCGGCGACATGGCCCACGCCTACATGTACGCGCAGCGCACCGCCGACGACCGCATCGCCCTCGGCGGGCGCGGCGCCCCCTACCGCTACGGTTCCCGGACCGACAACGACGGACGCACCCGGCCCGCCACCGTCGACGCCCTCCGCGAGATCCTCGTCCGCCTCTTCCCCCGGCTCGCCGGCACCGGCATCGCCCACGCCTGGTCCGGTGTCCTCGGCGTCCCCCGCGACTGGTGCGCCACCGTCACCCTCGACCGCTCCACCGGCCTCGGCTGGGCCGGCGGCTACGTCGGCTCCGGCGTCGCCACCGCCAACCTCGCCGCCCGCACCCTCCGCGACCTGATCCAGCAGGACTCCGGCCAGTGCGGCCCCACCGACCTCACCACCCTGCCCTGGGTGAACCACAAGGTCCGCCCCTGGGAACCCGAACCCCTCCGCTGGCTCGGCGTCCACGGCCTCTACGCCGCCTACCGCGCCGCCGACCGCCGTGAAGCCGCCGCCCACACCCCCGCCACCGACCGCATCGCCACCCTCGCCGACCGCGTCTCCGGCCGCCGCTGACACCCCGCACACGACGAAGGCCCCGGACGTGTCCGTCCGGGGCCTGCTCATCGAGCGCTGGAGCCCCCTGTCGGATTCGAACCGACGACCTACGCATTACAAGTGCGTTGCTCTGGCCGGCTGAGCTAAGGAGGCACGTCGCACGAGTGTAACCGGACGCCGTGCGCCTCAGGTCGAGAATATCGGCGCCCGCCGACTGCTGACAGACGCCCCCCGGCCAGGTAGCGTCACTGCGGGTTCACTCACGTGGACCAGACCACCTCACTCCCTCTACTCGGATCGTCCGGCACGTTCCTGCCGGTGAAGGGACAGCATCACCATGGCTTCTGTCACGTTCGACAAGGCGACCCGGATCTACCCCGGGGGCACCAAGCCCGCCGTCGACCAGCTCGAGATCGAGATCGCCGACGGCGAGTTCCTCGTCCTCGTCGGCCCCTCCGGCTGCGGCAAGTCCACCTCCCTGCGCATGCTCGCCGGCCTGGAGGACGTCAACGGCGGTGCCATCCGCATCGGTGACCGCGACGTCACGCACCTGCCGCCGAAGGACCGGGACATCGCCATGGTGTTCCAGAACTACGCGCTGTACCCGCACATGACCGTCGCCGACAACATGGGCTTCGCGCTCAAGATCGCCGGCGTGAACAAGGCGGAGATCCGCAAGAAGGTCGAGGAGGCGGCGAAGATCCTCGACCTCTCCGAGTACCTGGACCGCAAGCCCAAGGCGCTCTCCGGCGGCCAGCGCCAGCGCGTGGCGATGGGCCGCGCCATCGTGCGTGAGCCGCAGGTGTTCCTCATGGACGAGCCGTTGTCGAACCTCGACGCCAAGCTCCGTGTCTCCACCCGCACGCAGATCGCCAGCCTCCAGCGGCGGCTCGGCATCACCACCGTGTACGTCACGCACGACCAGGTCGAGGCCCTCACCATGGGTGACCGGGTCGCCGTCCTCAAGGACGGTCTGCTCCAGCAGGTCGACACCCCGCGCAACATGTACGACCGCCCGGCCAACCTCTTCGTCGCCGGCTTCATCGGCTCCCCCGCCATGAACCTGATCGAGGTCCCGATCACCGACGGCGGCGTCAAGTTCGGCAACAGCGTCGTGCCGGTTTCCCGCGAGGCGCTGTCCGCCGCCGCCGACAAGGGCGACCGGACCGTGACGGTCGGTGTCCGCCCCGAGCACTTCGACGTGGCGGGTGCCGAGAGCGACCAGGGCCTGGCCGTGTCGGTCAACGTCGTCGAGGAGCTCGGCGCCGACGGGTACGTGTACGGCTCCACCCGCGTCGACGGCGAGGAGAAGGACCTGGTGGTCCGCGTCGGCGGCCGCGCCATCCCGGAGAAGGGCTCGACGCTGCACGTCGTGCCGCGCGCGGACGAGATCCACGTCTTCTCGACCTCCACCGGCGAGCGCCTCACCGGCTGACCCGGGCAAAACGCGTACACGGCCCCGCACTTCGGTGCGGGGCCGTTTGCGCAGCCTCGCCCGGATGTCGACAAATACCCCGGCACAGCGGTCAATTCGGACCCTGTTCGTCAACCCCTGATTCGAAAAGGAGCATCGAACCATCCCCCGTGGGGGTGACTAAATGTCTCCAAATCATCACCGCCCGCTACGCTCACGTCCGTGACCCACACCGCACGCCGAATCGGCCGCTCTCTCGCCCTCGTCCTGCCCGTCGTCCTGGTGCTCTCCGGAACTCTCGCGGTCACCAGCGTCCCGTGGGCGGGCACCAGCTCCCAGACCCAGATGCTCACCGCGTCGTCGGAGAACGTCTCGGTACGGGCCAAGCCCCGTGCCCCGCAGGATATTCTCCGCGACAAGCTCCTCGCAGAGCTTCAGGAGAAGGACCCGGGTGTCGCGTTGACGCACCTCCAGCGCACCGTGGAGGAGCGCCCGTCGCTCGCCAAGCACTGCATGTCGATCGCCCGCGCGCTCGGCAAGGCCGCCGTCCAGCACTACGGCCCCGTCCGGGCGCAGACCTACTCCCGGCCCGTGTGCGACACGTCCTACGCCGCCGGCGTCGCCCACGAGAGCTGAGCCTGTCAGCGGCACCGGGGTGCGCCTATCGTGCGCGGTATGCACACCTCTCCGACGCAGGCCGTGGTCCTGGCGGGCGGCCAGGGTTCACGACTGCGCCCTTACACCGACGACCGCCCCAAGCCGATGGTCGAGATCCCGGGAACCGGGACCCCGATCATCGGCCATCAGCTTTCCTGGCTGGCCGCCGAGGGCGTGACCGACGCCGTCGTATCCTGCGGCCACCTCGCCGAAGTGCTCCAGCGTTGGCTGGCGACGGCCGAACTGCCCCTGCGGGTCACCACCGTTGTGGAGCCGGAGCCGCTGGGCCGCGGCGGCGGCCTCAAGTACGCGGCCGCGCGCCTGCCGCACCCCGAAGCGCCGTGGTACGCCACGAACGGTGACATCTGGACCCGTTTCTCGCTGCGCGAGATGGCCGCGTTCCACGCCGAGCGCGACGCCACCGCCACGCTCGCCCTGGCCCGTCCCCGTATCCCCTGGGGGGCCGTCGAGACGGACGCCTTCGGGCACATCACCGACTTCATCGAGTCGCCGCCGTCGCCCTACCTCATCAACGCGGGCGTGTACGTCTTCTCCCCGGACTTCACGGGCGCGCTGCCCGACCGCGGGGACCACGAGCGCACCACCTTCCCCCGGCTGGCCCGTGAGCGGCGCCTGGCGGGCTTCCCGCTGCCGCAGGGGGCGTACTGGAGGGCCATCGACACCGCGAAGGACCTCCAGGAGGCGGCGAAGGAGCTCGCCGCCTCCCGTGGGGCTGAGGGGGCCTGACCGAGGACCCGCCGCCTCCTGAGGGGCGTCCCGGCCGAGGGCAGACAGGAGGGGCGGGCACCGTGTCACGGTGCCCGCCCCTCCTGCTTGGTGTACGTCAGCCGAGCAGGCCGCCGATCGGGTTGCGGTTGCCGCCGGTGGACGAGCCGCCGTCGTTGCCGCCCGAGCCGCTGCCGCCGCTCGTACCGCTGTCGTCGCCGCCCCCACCGGTGGTGGTGCCGCCGCCGTTGCCGGTGCCGCCCGTCGAGGTCGGTCCGGCGCTGCTGGTCGGCGGGGGAACCGGCTCGGCCTGCTCCGGGGGCTCCTCGCCGGTGCCCTGCGAGGCGGTCGGCCGCTCCTCCTCGACGCGCTCCTCCTCGGTGGCCGTCTCCGCCGGAGAGGACGACTGCTCCTCGGCGGTCGGTCCCGCGGACGCGGAGACGGAGGGCTCGGGACGCCGGGAGGGCTCCCTTGCCGAGGGGGAGCTCTCGCCGGGCTCCTCGGGGAGCGGCCGGCCGGGCAGGTGGTTCGTCGGGTCGTCGTTCGGACCGGGGACGGTGACCATCTCCGTGGACCGTACGGCGCCACCGAGCACCGAGCCGATCAGCAGGGTCAGGCCGACCACGACGGAGGCGACGACCACGCCGCGCCGCAGCACCCGGCGGCGCAGGTCCCACAGCGCCGAGCGGGGGCCGAGGGTGCGCCAGGCCTCGCCGGCGAGGCGTCCGTCGATGGAGTAGACGGGAGCGCCCGCGATGATCAGCGGCGACCAGGCGGCGAGGTAGATGATGTCGGGCGCGTCGTAGACGGGGACGGTCTTCCAGCTGACGGTGAGGATCAGCGCGGCGGAGAGCATCGCGCCGAACACGGCGGCGACCCGCTGCCAGAGCCCGAGCACGGTGAGGACGCCGACGACGACCTGGGCGAAGGCGACGGTGAGACCGGCGCCGACGGGGTGGGCGAGCGCGAAGTCGCGCAGCGGCTCGGCGAGGGCCCACGGGTGCAGGGAGTTGAGCCACTTGACCATGGAGCCGCGTTCGCCGCCGTCGAAGTAGACGGGGTCGCAGAGCTTGCCCATGCCGGCGTAGATGGAGATGAAGCCGAGGAACACGCGCAGCGGCAGCAGGACCACGCCGAGGTTCATCCTGCGGCCGGGGTAGTACGCGTGCCGGTGGGCCGGCCCGGTGAAGGCCCCGTCCGCCGCGGGGCCGTCGTCGCGGTCGTGGTGGCGGTCGTCGCCGTCGTAGGGATCGGCGTACGGGGCGGCGGGCGCCTCGTCGTAGGCGCTCTCCGCGCGGCGCATGGGCGGCAGGAGCGGTGGCGCGTCGGGGCCGCGCCGGCCGCCGACGACGGGAGTGGGCATGGTGTCGTCGAGCCGCGGGATGAGCTGGGTCGCTCCGGCGTCGAGCGTGTCGACGGCCGTGGATTCCCGCACGGCCTGGAGCAGCCCGGTGGCTCCGGGGTCGCCGGGCGAGGACTTCCCGCTCCAGACGACCGGCGCGCGCCGCCGCGTCACCGCGCCGGTGGCGCCGACGGCGCCGCTCATGGCGGGGACGCGGGCGGGGGCGGCCGACCGGGGCTTGTTCACCGGGGCGAGCTGCACACGGAAACTGGCGTGGTTCACGATGACCTGCGCGGGATCGCAATCCACCTTGACCATGCTCAGCGCAGGCTGATCGTCGAAACCGGGCCGGGGCGTTCTGGTGTCCACACTCATCTAACCGAGTGACGTGGGTTTAGGACACTGCCTTGACGGCCGGGAAATGTCCGAGACCCGTCAAGATCATGACGGGTCCCGGGATCGCGCTCGGTCAGGCGCGGCGGCGGGCCGCCTCGTACAGCACCACACCGGCGGCGACGCCGGCGTTGAGGGACTCCGCGCCACCCGGCATGGGGATGCGGACGAGGAAGTCGCACGTCTCGCCGACGAGGCGGGACAGGCCCTTGCCCTCGCTGCCGATGACGATGACGACCGGACCGCCGAGGGCCTCCAGTTCACCGACCTCGGTGTCGCCGTCGGCGGCGAGGCCGACGACCGTGATGCCGGCCTTCTGGTACGCCTCCAGGGCGCGGGTGAGGTTGGTGGCGCGGGCGACCGGGGTACGGGCGGCGGTGCCCGCGGCGGTCTTCCAGGCGCCGGCGGTCATCCCGGCGGCGCGCCGCTCGGGGACGACCACGCCGTGGCCGCCGAAGGCGGAGACGGAGCGGACGACGGCACCGAGGTTGCGCGGGTCGGTGACACCGTCGAGGGCGACGATCAGCGGGTCCTCGCCGTCGTCGAAGGCGGCCGCGGCCAGGTCCTCGGCGTGGGCGTACTCGTACGGCGGGACCTGGAGGACGAGGCCCTGGTGGTTGAGGCCGTTGGTCATCCGGTCCAGCTCGGCGCGCGGGGCCTCCATGAGGTTGATGCCGCCGCGGTCGGCCGCGAGCTTGAGCGCGTCGCGCACCCGCTCGTCGTTGTCGATGAACTGCTGGACGTACAGCGTCGTCGCCGGTACGCCGTCGCGCAGCGCCTCGAAGACGGGGTTGCGGCCGACGACCATCTCGGACAGGCCCTTGCCGCCGCGCCGGGCGACCTGGCGGCGGTGCGCCTGCTTGGCCTTGGCGTTGGCGACGCGGTTCTTCACATGGCCCTTGCGTGCGGACGCGGGCGGCGTGGGGCCCTTCCCTTCCAGGCCCCGGCGCCGCTGGCCACCGCTGCCGACCGTCGCGCCCTTCTTGTTGGACGTGCGGCGGTTCCTGCGCTGGCTGTTCCCGGCCATGACTTACCTGCTCTGTCGATGCGTACGTATATATGAAGTGTGCCAGCGCGATGCTCAGCGTGCGCCGAGCGTCCACCGGGGCCCGTCGGGGCTGTCCTCGATGACGAGCCCGGACTGGCCGAGCTGGTCGCGGATCGCGTCCGCCGTGCTCCAGTCCTTGCGCGCCCGCGCCGCCTCGCGCTGGTCCAGGACCATGCGGACGAGGCTGTCGACGACGCCGTGGACGTTCTTGTTGAGCACCGTCTCGCCGCGGTCGGTCTCGCCCGCCCAGTGCTCGTCGAGCGGGTCCAGGCCGAGGACGCCGAGCATGGCACGGACCTCGGCGAGGCGCGCGACGGCGGCTTCCTTGTCGTCGGCGGCCAGCGCGCTGTTGCCCTGCCGGACGGTGTTGTGGATGATCGCCAGCGCCTGCGGGACGCCCATGTCGTCGTCCATGGCCTCGGCGAAGGCGAGCGGGACCTCGGGGGCGGGCTCGACCGCGCCGCCCGCCTTCTCCACGACCCGCTGGACGAACCCCTCGATGCGGGCGAACGCCGACTCGGCCTCGCGCAGGGCTTCCTCGCTGTACTCGATCATCGACCGGTAGTGCGGGGTGCCCAGGTAGTAGCGCAGCACGATGGGCCGCCACTGCTTGACCATCTCGCTGACGAGCACCGAGTTGCCGAGCGACTTGGACATCTTCTCGCCACTCATGGTGACCCAGGCGTTGTGCACCCAGTAGTGGGCGAACTCGTCGCCGTACGCCTTGGCCTGCGCGATCTCGTTCTCGTGGTGCGGGAAGACCAGGTCCAGGCCGCCGCCGTGGATGTCGAAGGCGGAGCCCAGGTACTTGTGCGCCATGGCCGAGCACTCCAGGTGCCAGCCGGGGCGCCCCCGGCCCCACGGCGTCTCCCAGTCGGGCTCGCCGGGCTTGGTGGCCTTCCACATCGCGAAGTCGCGCGGGTCGCGCTTGCCGGTGATGCCCTCTTCGCTGGGCTGGCGCAGGTCGTCGATGTCCTGGTTGGACAGCGCCAGGTACGCGGGGAAGGAGCGGACGTCGAAGTAGACGCTGCCGTCCGCGACGTAGGCGTGGCCCCGCTCGATGAGGCCGCGCATCATCTCGATCATCTCGGGGACGTGGCCCGTGGCGCGCGGCTCGTAGGTGGGCGGGAGGCAGCCGAGGGCCTGGTACCCGTCGTTGAACGCGCGCTCGTTCTCGTACCCGATCGACCACCAGGGACGGCCCTGGTCGGCGGACTTAGCGATGATCTTGTCGTCGATGTCCGTGACATTGCGGATGAACGTCACGTCGTAGCCGCGGTAGGTGAACCAGCGGCGCATGATGTCGAAGTTCAGTCCCGACCGGATGTGCCCGATGTGCGGGGCCGCCTGCACGGTGGCACCACACAGGTAGATCGAGACGCAGCCCGGGTTGAGCGGGACGAAGTCGCGGACCTGCCGGGCACTGGTGTCGTACAGACGAATAGTCACCACTCCAGAGTAGTGGGCCGGTGCCAGTGCCCCGTGCCTCAGGTGCTACGGACGAGCAGTGCGGTGGCGATGGCGGCGAGGCCCTCCGCGCGGCCGGTCAGCCCCAGGCCGTCCGTCGTCGTGCCGGACACCGACACGGGCGCCCCGGCCGCCGCGCTCAGCGCCTTCTGGGCCTCGTCGCGCCGCTTGCCGATCTTCGGGCGTACGCCGATGACCTGGACGGCGATGTTGCCGATCTCGTACCCCTCGGCCCGCACGATCCGGGCGGCCTCGGCGAGCAGCGTGACGCCGGACGCGCCGGACCACTCGGGGCGCGAGGTGCCGAAGTGGGCACCCAGGTCGCCGACGCCGGCGGCGGAGAACAGCGCGTCGCACGCCGCGTGAGCGGCGACGTCGCCGTCGGAGTGACCGGCGAGCCCGTACTCCTCGCCCTCCCAGCGGAGGCCCGCGCACCACAGCTCGCGACCCTTCTCGAACGCGTGGACGTCGGTGCCGATGCCGACGCTCGGCAGGCCGGCCGGGCTAGAAGCCATCGTTGGCCCTCCTGCGCGCGAGGACCGCCTCGGCCAGTACGAGGTCGAGCGGTCGGGTCACCTTGAACGCCTCCTCGTGGCCGGGAACGACCACGACCGGTTCACCGAGCTGCTCGACCATGCTCGCGTCGTCGGTCACGTTGCCGGTGACCGTGCGGTGCGCGCGGACGAGCGTGTCACGGGCGAAGCCCTGCGGGGTCTGTACGGCCCGGAGAGTGGCGCGGTCGGGCGTGGCGAGGACCGGCTCGGGCTCGCCCTTCTCGCGCGGCTCGACCCGCTTGACGGTGTCGGCGAGCGGTACGGCGGGCACGACGGCGACGGCACCGTCGCGGACGGCCTCGATGACCGCGTCGACGGTGTCGACGGGCACGAGCGGGCGGGCCGCGTCGTGGACCAGGACGGTGGTGATGTCGCCGGGCAGCGCGTCCAGACCGAGGCGGACGGACTCCTGGCGGGTCGCTCCGCCGGGGACGACCAGGTAGTCGGTCCTCTCGGGCAGGGCGTGCGTGTCGAGGAGGTTCTTGACCTCGGGCGCGCCGTCGGGCGGGGCGACCACCACGACGAGGGAGACGGCGCGGGAGGCCGCCATGGCGCGGACGGCGTGGATGAGCATGGGCGTCCCGTTCAGCGCGCGGAGCGCCTTGGGAGCGCCCGGGCCGAGCCGTACGCCGCGGCCGGCCGCGGGGATCACCGCGGCGGTGCGGGCGGGGGGTGCTGCGTCTGACATCGGTTGCACTCCGGCAGGTTTGTCGGCTCGGCCGATCTGGGTATGGCCTCTGCGGGGCGGCGTGACGCCTCGGCCGGGACCCTTCCGTGACCCCGGGCGAAACGGGCGCGCCGGACACCCCGGGCAGGGCGTGGGCGGGCTGAAGGCGGACATGGCGCCGGACATGCCGCAGCGCCCGGCGACATGGCTGCTGGTCACAGCATGTCAGCGGGCACCGCGGCATCGCTTCAATCAGCTACGCGCCACGTCGGCCATCCGCCATCGGCCGCATGGGACGCGTCAGGACGCGAGGACCTCGTCGAGCAGGGCCTCGGCCTTGTCTTCGTTGGTGTTCTCGGCGAGTGCGAGCTCACTCACCAGGATCTGCCGCGCCTTGGCGAGCATGCGCTTCTCTCCGGCGGAGAGACCGCGCTCGCGCTCACGGCGCCACAGGTCACGTACCACTTCGGCGACCTTGATGACATCGCCGGAGGCGAGCTTCTCCAGGTTCGCCTTGTAGCGACGGGACCAGTTCGTCGGCTCCTCGGCATACGGCGCGCGAAGCACCTCGAAGACCCGGTCCAGTCCGTCCTGACCGACCACATCGCGCACGCCGACGAACTCCGCGTTGTCCGCTGGCACACGAACCGTCAAGTCGCCCTGGGCGACCTTGAGCACCAAGTAGGTCTTGTCCACGCCTTTGATCTGACGAGTTTCGATGGCCTCGATCAGCGCGGCCCCGTGATGGGGATAGACCACGGTGTCGCCAACCTTGAACGTCATGTGACAGGTACCCCTTCCGTGGCTATCCAGGGTAACACGGATACGGCTTCTTCTGAATGGCGTTTTCGCAGGTCAGGGCATATCTCGGGGCTTGACAACAGCAACAGGAACGTGCTGCGGAGGGCTTGCGGAACGAGGTATTCGCAGGTCGGAGCGGCTGCGCGGGCGGCCCGAAACGACCACGTCACACCCCTCCACGGGCGACCCGGGTGGGCGGATCATCCCGGTTTGCCGGGTTCCAGCAGGTGAACTTCCCGTACTCCGTTCGGTCGCCGCTCACCCGTACGGACGCCGCTCCCGGGCGTTTGTCGAAATTGACGGCCGCGACCCGCGCGTTGACCGAGGAGCTTGATCGGAAGGGGCTTTTTCCGGGGAATGCGCGACCGCCGCGGAATTGATCAAGAGTGGTTATGCGAAGTCGGCGCGTGGAACCGGCATGGACGGACGTGCGCGTGTGGGCGGGGGGCGGGCGGGTCGGCGAGCCGGGGGGTGACGGGGTGGGCGTGGGCGGGCGGCGCGGCGGCGGGCTGGCCGGTGGGCAGGGACGGCGACGCGGCGGGGCGGGCCGAGCCCGACACGGGACTGGGGCGGGTCGGGTGCGGGGCGCCGTGGACGGGTCGGTAACCTGAGCGCGCCGACTGATCCTCGGGCCGTGTCAGGTCGGGTTCGGGGGTCGGCCGGGCAGCCAGTACCACCAGACCGTGCCCGTCCCTCCGTCCGTACGTCCTAGGAGTTGCCGCCGCCGTGAGCCGCAGCCTTCGACGCGGCGCCCTCGCCGCCACCGCCATCGTGTTCTCGATCGCCTCGCTCTCCGCCTGCGGTGCGGGCAACGACGCCCAGACCCTGGGGGTCAGGCCGGACCACGCCGCCACGTCCGTCGGCACCGTCAAGGTCCAGAACGCCATGGTGATCACGCAGCCGAAGCCGAACGCGGAGGGTCCCGCCGTCGTCTCGGCGATGCTCTTCAACAACGGCGCCAAGGCGGAGACGCTGGAGGCGATCGAGCTGCCCGGCTCGAACGCCCAGGTCAAGCTCACCGCCGCGAGCGGCTCCGGCCCCATCACCGTCCCGGCCGGCGGTTCGGTCCTCCTCGGCGGCGAGGGCAACGCGTCCGCCGTGATCGAGAAGGGCCGCGAGGCGGCGAAGGACGGCGGCGCGCAGGAGGTCGTCTTCAAGCTCAGCGAGACCGGTGACATCCGGCTGGAGGCGCTCGTCGTCCCGGCGACCAGCTACTTCGCCGGCTTCGGCCCGTCGGAGGTGCCGCAGAAGCCGACGGAGCAGCCCTCGTCCACCCCGCCCGCCCCGCCGTCGGGCGCCCCGACCGGCAGCCCCAGCGGCTCCCCGGCCGCGCCGGACGCCCCGGCCGAGGGCGACGAGGCGCCGGAGGCCCCGTCGGACTCGGCCTCGGCCTCGCACGACGAGGACCACTGACGTACGCGTAGAGAGGGGCGCCCCACCGGCTCGGTGGGGCGCCCCTCTCCGTTGTGTGCACACGCGAACCGGCCGCCGGGCCCACGGCCCGGCGCCGCCCGCCCGGCCGTCCAGGCGGCGTACGAGAAGACGGCGGGAGCCGCCGCCCGGGTCCGTACCGGCCGAGGCGTACGGCCCCGTGACGCACGGGTACGGCCGCCGGCACCGCGACGCGCCCGGGGCTCCGCGCCCCTCGCGCCGCCGCGCCGGACCCGGCCCGGCCTACGGGCCGGCCCCCCTCCGGCCTACGGACCCGGCCGGGCCTACGGCTCGAACTTGTAGCCGAGGCCCCGGACGGTGACCAGGTACCTGGGCGCGCCGGGGTCGGGCTCGATCTTGGCGCGGAGGCGCTTGACGTGGACGTCGAGGGTCTTGGTGTCGCCGACGTAGTCCGCGCCCCACACCCGGTCGATCAGCTGCATCCGGGTCAGCACCCGGCCCGCGTTGCGCAGCAGCATCTCCAGCAGGTCGAACTCCTTCAGCGGCAGGTCGACCTTGCCGCCCGACACGGTCACCACGTGGCGGTCGACGTCCATCCGGACCGGCCCGGCCTCCAGGGCCGCCGGGGCGACCTCCTCCGGCTCACCGCGGCGGCGCAGCACGGCGCGGATGCGGGCGACCAGCTCGCGGGAGGAGAAGGGCTTCGTGACGTAGTCGTCCGCTCCTATCTCCAGTCCGACGACCTTGTCGATCTCGCTGTCCTTGGCGGTCACCATGATGACCGGGACGTTCGACCGGCCGCGCAGCTGGCGGCAGACCTCGGTACCGGGCAGACCGGGCAGCATGAGGTCGAGCAGGACGAGATCGGCGCCGTTGCGCTCGAACTCGTCCAGCCCCTCGGGCCCGGTGGTCGCCACGGCGACTTCGAAGCCTTCCTTGCGGAGCATGTACGACAGGGCGTCGCTGAAGGATTCCTCATCCTCGACGACGAGCACTCGGGTCACGGAAGGACCTCCGGGGCTGTGAGCGGTTCGGTGGTTGTGTGGTCGTGGTGGGACCGGGACGAGCGGTCCCGTCCGGCGCCGGCCTCCGGGAGGCGGAGGGTGAAGGTGGACCCCTGACCCTCGGTGCTCCACACGGTGACCTCGCCGCCGTGCGAGGCGGCCACGTGCTTGACGATGGCGAGTCCGAGTCCCGTGCCGCCGGTGGCACGGGAGCGGGCGGGGTCGACGCGGTAGAAGCGCTCGAAGATGCGCTCCTTGTCCTTGTCGGGGATCCCTATGCCCTGGTCGGTGACGGCTATCTCGATGAGTCCCCCTCGGCCTTCCGCCTGGGAGGTGCCCCCACCGCCGGGCGCGGTGACGCGGCGGGCGGCGATGCCGACGCGGGTGTGGGCCGGGGAGTAGTTGACGGCGTTCTCGACGAGGTTGCCGAGGGCGGCGGCGAGCTGGCCGCGGTGGCCCCAGACGTGCAGGTCCGGGGTGCCTCCGGCGGCCATGGTGATCTGCTTGGTGGAGGCGGGCTGCCGGGAGCGGTCGATGGCCTCGGCGACCAGTTCGTCCACCCGGACGGGCTCCGCGTCCTCCAGCGGGTCGTCGTTCTGGACCCGGGAGAGGTCGATGAGCTCCTGTACGAGGTTGGTGAGGCGGGTGGCCTCTATCTGCATGCGCCCGGCGAAGCGCATGACCGCCTCGGGGTCGTCGGAGGCGTCCATGACGGCCTCGGAGAGCAGGGAGAGGGCGCCGACGGGGGTCTTGAGCTCATGGCTGACGTTGGCGACGAAGTCGCGGCGTACCGCTTCTATGCGGCGCGCCTCGGTGAGGTCCTCGACCAGGAGCAGGACGAGGCGGGAGCCGAGGGGTGCGACGCGGGCGGAGACGGCGAGGGCCTCGCCGCGCCCGGTGCCGCGGCGGGGAAGGTCCAGCTCCACCTGGCGTATCTCGCCGTCGCGGCGGGTGTCGCGGGCCATCTGGAGCATCGGCTCGACGGCGAGCTTGCCGCCGCGGACCAGCCCGAGGGCGTACGCCGCGGAGCTGGCCTTGACGACGGAGTCGCTCTCGTCGAGGACGACGGCGGAGGAGCGCAGCACGGACAGCACCGTGTCCACACCGGGCGGCAGCACCGCGTCGGTGTGGAGGGAGGTCCGGGTGGGTCTCGCCTGGTCGCGCTCGCTCCAGCGGAACGCCAGCATGGCGATCACGCCGGTGCACGCCCCGGCGATCGCGGCCACTGCGGCGACCGCCGCGTTCACGTCCATGCGTCCAGGTTATGCGGGTGCTCGGACACTCTCCCAGCCATCCGAGGGCGACCTCGGACACTCGTCGCCCAGAGTTCACCGAGGGGAAAGTGACGGTTCACTTGTGAGGGAGGCCCCGGACTTTTTGGACTCGGACCGTGGGAGCGTGGGGGTCCGAGCCCCACCCGGGCCCCTGTTGGCCGTAGTGAGAGAGGGACATCCATGCGGGACGCGTACCACGAGGAACTGGACTCGATCGGCGAGAGTCTGGTCGAGATGGCCCGGCTGGTCGGGTCGGCCGTCGGGCGCGCCACGACGGCGATGCTCGACGCGGATCTGAAGCTGGCGGAGGCCGTGATCGCGGCCGACCAGAAGGTCGACGACCTTCAGCACGAGCTGGAGGCCCGGGCGATAGCCCTGCTGGCGCGCCAGCAGCCGGTCGCGACGGATCTGCGGATCGTGGTGACCTCGCTGCGGATGAGCGCGGACCTGGAGCGCTCCGGCGACCTGGCCCAGCACGTCGCCAAGCTGGCCCGGCTGCGGTTCCCGGACGCGGCGGTGCCGCGGGACCTGCACGCCACGATCCTGGAGATGGGCCAGCTGGCGCAGCGCCTGATGGCGAAGGCGGCGGAGGTCATCATCACCAAGGACGTCGACCTGGCGCTCCAGCTGGAGCACGACGACGACGAGATGGACCGGCTGCACCGGACGCTGTTCCAGCACCTGATGGACGACCGCTGGAAGCACGGCATCGAGACGGCGGTGGATGTCACTCTGCTGGGCCGCTACTACGAGCGGTTCGCCGACCACGCGGTGTCGGTCGCCAAGCGGGTCGTCTACCTGGTCACGGGCGAGCACGCCGATGAGCTCCAGCAGTCGGAGGCCCCGGTAGAGGGCGCGTAGGGGCGCCGCCCGGGGAACCGCCGGGCGCCAGGGCGCCTGGGAGGGCGTCCGCACATCCGTGCGCCGTTGATGCGCCCTGGTGACTGGGCATGCAATGGGGAGAGGCGACGTACGCCTTGGAACGTACGCCTTCGAGGAGGGACCCATGGCAGATACGCCCATGACCGACCCCGAGCAGGAAGTACCCGTCGAAGTGCTCCGCCTGCCCGTGCTGGGCGCCTGCGGCTGCGGCTCGGGCTGCGGCTGCGGCTGCCAGTCGGGCGCACCGTGCCAGTGCGGCGGCTGCTGCGGCTGACCCGGCCGGGCGTTCCACGCGGGGGCCCCGTCCACCACGGTGGACGGGGCCCTTCGCTGTGCCACCCGTGCGCGCGCCGGGCCCCTGCTCACGGAGCCCCCGCGGGCCGGGCGCCCGGCGCGAACCGGAGCTCCTGCTCGTCCTACTTCTTGCCCTGGTTCTTGACCGCCTCGATGGCCGCCTTGGCCGCCTCGGGGTCCAGGTAGGTGCCGCCCTTGACGAGCGGCTTGAAGTCGGCGTCCAGTTCGTACGCGAGCGGGATGCCGGTCGGGATGTTCAGGCCCGCGATGTCCTCGTCGGAGATGCCGTCCAGGTGCTTGACCAGGGCGCGCAGGCTGTTGCCGTGGGCGGCGACGAGGACCGTGCGGCCGGCCAGGAGGTCGGGGAAGATGCCGTCGTACCAGTACGGCAGCATGCGGACGACGACGTCCTTGAGGCACTCGGTGCGGGGGCGCAGCTCCGGCGGGATCGTGGCGTAGCGCGCGTCGCCCGCCTGGGAGAACTCGTTGTCGTCGGCGAGGACCGGCGGCGGGGTGTCGTAGGAGCGGCGCCACAGCATGAACTGCTCCTCGCCGAACTCGGCGAGCGTCTGCGCCTTGTCCTTGCCCTGGAGCGCGCCGTAGTGCCGTTCGTTGAGGCGCCAGGAGCGGTGGACCGGGATCCAGTGGCGGTCGGCGGCCTCCAGGGCGAGCTGCGCGGTGCGGATGGCGCGCTTCTGGAGGGAGGTGTGCAGCACGTCGGGGAGCAGACCGGCGTCCTTGAGCAGCTCACCGCCGCGGACGGCCTCCTTCTCGCCCTTCTCCGTGAGGTTGACGTCCACCCAGCCGGTGAACAGGTTCTTCGCGTTCCATTCGCTCTCGCCGTGGCGGAGGAGGATCAGCTTGTACGGTGCGTCGGCCATGCGTACGAGATTAGTGGACGCCGATGACACTTGACGGCTCCCGTCAATCGAGTGGATCCCCGAGGCAGCGCCCCGTAATTTTCGATCACCGGGTCAGTCGCTTACGGGGGGTTACGTATGTCCATCGCCACGCTCAAACGGGCGGCCAGGGAGAGCGTCTCGGGCCTGCCGCGGGCGTTCTGGTGGCTGTGGGCCAGCACGCTGATCAACCGGCTCGGTGCCTTCGTCGCCACCTTCATGGCCCTGTATCTGACCCTGGACCGCGGCTATTCCGCCTCGTACGCCGGTCTTGTCGCCTCGCTCCACGGGCTCGGCGGCGTGGTGTCGTCGATCGGGGCGGGGGTGATGGCCGACCGGCTCGGCCGGCGTCCCACGATGCTGATCGCCCAGGTGTCGACGGCCGTATCGGTCGCCGTCCTCGGCTTCATGCAGCACCCGGTCGCCATCGCCGCGGTCGCCTTCGTCGTCGGCGCCGCCTCGAACGCCTCGCGGCCCGCCGTGCAGGCGATGATGGCGGACATCGTCCGGCCCGAGGACCGGGTACGGGCGTTCTCGCTCAACTACTGGGCGATCAACCTGGGCTTCGCCGTCTCGGCGGCGGGCGCGGGGTTCCTCGCCGAGTACAGCTACCTCGCCGGTTTCCTCGGCGAGGCCGTCCTGACCCTGACCTGCGCGGTGCTCGTCTTCGTCAAGATCCCGGAGTCCCGTCCCGTCCAGGCCCCCGCCACCGCCACCGCCGGGAAGGCCGTGGAGACGGGGATCGGCATGGGGACCGTGCTGCGGGACGGGCGGTTCATGGGTGTGGTGGGCCTGTCCTTCCTCATCTCGCTGATCTTCCAGCAGGGTTACGTGGGCCTGCCGGTCGCCATGGGCACGGACGGCTTCGGCGCGGCGGACTTCGGGCTGGCGATGGCGGTGAACGGCGTCCTCATCGTGGCGCTCCAGATACCCGTCACCCGGTACATCGAGCACCGCGACCCGCGCAGGCTGCTGATCGTCTCGTCGCTCCTCGCGGGGTACGGGTTCGGGCTCACCGCCTTCGCCGGGTCGGTCGCCGTGTACGCGCTGACCGTCTGCGTCTGGACGCTCGCCGAGATCGTCAACGCCCCTACGCAGACGGGGCTGGTGGTGCGCCTCTCCCCGGTCCACGGACGCGGTCGCTACCAGGGCGTGTACACGATGTCGTGGTCGGTCGCGGCGCTGATCGCCCCGCTGATGTCGGGGTGGACGATCGACCGGTTCGGCGCGGAGTGGCTGTGGGGTGCGTGCGCCGTCCTCGGGACGGTGGCCGGGCTCGGCTACTGGCTGCTGATGCGGGGCCTGCCGGAGGACGGGGAGACGAAGGAGGAACGGCCCGTGCCCGTGCGGGCGCCCGCCGCCCCGGAGACCGCCGACGCCTGAGGAGGGCGGGCCGGGCGCTCGTACATGCCCTGGCGCTCGTACGGGTTCCGGGGCGGGGCGGGGGCGCGAGCAGGGGGCCCGGCGGGTTGGGGGCCGGGGGCCGGGGCTACTTCTCCGGGCGGGTCAGGTGGCTGAAGGCGTCCAGGTTGCGCGTGGACTCGCCGCGCGCGACCCGCCAGGCGTACTCCTTGCGGATCGCCGTCGCGAAACCCAGCTCCAGGAGCGTGTTGAACGCCCCGTCCGCCGCCTCCAGGACCGAGCCGAGTACGCGGTCCAGCTCCTCCGGGGTGACCACCGAGACCGGCAGCCTGCCGGTCAGGTAGATGTCGCCGAGGCCGTCGACCGCGTACGCCACTCCGTACAGCCGCAGGTTCCGCTCCAGCAGCCAGCGGTGGACGGCCGCCTGGTTCTCGTCGGGGTGCCGGATCACGAACGCGTTCAGGGACAGCGAGTGCCGGCCCAGGCGCAGCGACAGCGTGGTGGACAGCTTGCGCGTACCGGGAAGGGTGACGACGTACGAACCGGGCTCGGGGGACTCCCAGGTCAGCTCGGCGTCGGTCAGCGCGGATTCGATGATCTTCCGGGCGTCAGCCATGACGCGAGCGTACGCCACGGCGGTGTTCGTGCATGGCCGCGGTGTAGACGTCCGCCGTCCCCGCCGCCGCCGTGTCCCAGCCGAACGACCCGGCGTGCCGGGCCGCCGCCTCGCCCAGGCGGCCGGCCAGCGACGGGTCGACGACGAAGCGGCGCAGCGCGGCGGCGTAGTCCGCCGGGTCGTGGCCGCGCACCAGGTAGCCGGTCGTCCCGTCCCGTACCGCCACGGGCAGCCCGCCGACCGACGCGGCGACGACCGGCGTGCCGGCCGCCTGCGCCTCGATGGCGACGAGCCCGAAGGACTCGCTGTACGACGGCATCACGAGCACGGACGCGGCCCGGAACCAGTCGGCGAGCCGCTCCTGGTCGACCGGCGGGTGGAAGCGCACCACGTCGGCGATGCCGAGGCACGCGGCGAGCTTCTGCAGGCCCTCGGGCTTGGCGAGCCCGCTGCCACTGGGCCCGCCGACGACGGGGACGAGCATCCGCGACCGCAGCGACGGATCCTCGTCCAGCAGCCGGGCGGCGGCCCGCAGCAGGATGTCGGGGGCCTTCAGCGGCTGGATGCGCCCGGCGAACACGGGGATGAACGCGTCGGCCGGCAGCCCCAGCCGGGCGCGGGCGGCGGCCCGCCCGTCGGCCGGCCGGAACCGGTCGAGGTTCACGCCCGGGTGCACGACCGCGACCTTCGAGGGCTCGGCCTCGTAGAAGCGGACGAGCTCGTCCGCCTCCCCCGCGGTGTTGGCGATCAGCCGGTCGGCCGCCCGCACGATCTGGGTCTCGCCGATGACCCGCGCCGCCGGCTCCGGCGTGTCGCCGTGCGCGAGCGAGGCGTTCTTGACCTTGGCCATGGTGTGCATGGCGTGCACCAGCGGGACGCCCCACCGCTCGGCGGCGAGCCAGCCGACATGGCCGGAGAGCCAGTAGTGGGAGTGCACCAGGTCGTAGTAGCCGGGCCGGTGCCCCGCCCAGGCCCGCATCACGCCGTGCGTGAAGGCGCACAGCTGGGCGGGGAGTTCCTCCTTGGCGAGCCCCTCGTAGGGGCCGGCGTCCACGTGCCGGACGAGGACGCCCGGGGCCAGCTCCACGGCCGGGGGCAGCCCGCCGGTGGTGGCCCGGGTGAATATCTCGACCTCGATGTTGATCGCCGCGAGACGCTTAGCCAGCTCGACGATGTAGACGTTCATGCCGCCGGCGTCGCCCGTGCCGGGCTGATGCAGCGGGGAGGTGTGGACGCTGAGCATGGCGACCCGGCGCGGCACCCGCGCCCGGCCGGGCAGACGCAGCCGGTGCGGTCCGGCGGCCCGGTGCGGCCCGGCCAGGGTGCCGGCGAACCGGGACACGTACTGGCTCACGTCGGCAGTCCTTCCGCTGGCGGGCATGGCGAGCGGAGGACACGCGCGCGCCTGTGCGTACGGCCCTCCCGTCTCCGACAACAGCGGACCGGCCCGCCACATTTCCGCTTTGCCAATTCATTACGCGGGCGGATGGGCGGGCGGGTGATACCGGTACGGGCGGTCGACACGGAAGCCGTCAGACGGCCGGTCGGGCGGTCGGGCGGTCGGGCGCGCCGACGTACGGCTACGGGGGCGCCCGCGGGGACGGCGGCACCGACCGAGAGGTAACGCGCACGAGGGGTACGCGCGCCGAAGGGTGCCTCGCCCGGGACGTACACGTGCCGTGCGCGCGCCGAGGGGAGCACACAACGGGGGCGTACACGTGCCGTGAGGAGTGCGCCCCCCGGATGCGCGCGCCGAGGGGTGCCGCCGCACCGCTTACCCTCGTCCCCATGGCCCCGCGCACCACCCGTCCCGGCGGGACCCGCCCCGTCGGCACCCCGACCCGCGGGACCACCAACCCCAACCGCCTGCGCCGCATGGACCGCTGGATCGCCGCCGTCCACGGCGCGGAGCTGCGCCGCGGTGAGCGGGCGCCCACGGCGGTGGACCTGGGGTACGGGGCCGCCCCCTGGACCGCCGTCGAGTTGCTGCACCGGTTGCGCGGCGACGCCGACCCCCGCACCCGGGTCGTGGGCGTGGAGATCGAGCCGGCCCGGGTGGAGGCCGCCCGGCCGTACGAGCGCGACGGGCTCACCTTCGTCCACGGTGGCTTCGAGGTCCCGGTGGACGGCTCCCCGGCGCTGATCCGGGCGGCGAACGTGCTGCGCCAGTACGACGAGGACGAGGTCGCGGCGGTGTGGGCGCGGCTGTGCGGGCGGCTCGCGCCCGGCGGGCTGCTGGTGGAGGGGACGTGCGACGAGATCGGGCGGCGCCATGTGTGGGTGGCGCTGGGGCCGGAGGGGCCTCGGACGGTGACGTTCGCCACGCGGCTCGGTTCGCTCCAGCGGCCGTCGGACCTGGCGGAGCGCCTCCCGAAGGCGCTGATCCACCGGAACGTGCCGGGCGAGCCGGTGCACGCCTTCCTGCGGGACTTCGACCGGGCGTGGGCGGCGGCCGCTCCTTACGCCTCGCTGGGTGCCCGGCAGCGGTGGATCAGGACGGCGCGGGACCTGGCGGCCGACTGGCCGCTGGTGGACGGCCGGAGGCGGTGGCGGCAGGGCGAGGTGACGGTGCGGTGGTCGGCGCTGGCACCGGGCTCGTACTGAACGGAACGCGTCGCGACGATCTTTCGTCCCTCCCTGTGGTCGCGACTCTGTCGCTTTCGGCACCGCCGTGGCACCATCTCGGTCGGCAGCCGAAGTTACTGACGGTTAACCAGATGGGGAGATGGGGGTCTTCGTGAACCGACGCCGCTGTGCCGCAGCCGCGCTCACCGTGGTCTGCGCGCTGACCGTGCTGGCGTCACCGGCCCAGGCCGCGTACGCGGCGCCCACGCCGCCCGTCGCCCCGCCCCCGGCCTCTTCGCCGGGCTCGCCACCGGTTGCGCCCCCCGTTCCGCCCTCCGATCCGTCCTCCGATCCGTCCTCCGGCAGGAGCCTCGAAGAGGTGCGCCGGGAGATCGACGCCCTCTACCGCCAGGCCGCCTCCGCCACCGACGCGTACAACCTCGCCGAGGAGCGGGCGAAGAAGCAGTCGGCCGAGATCGTGAAGCTGGCGCAGGCGATCGTGGACGGCCGGGCCCGGATCGCGGACCTGAGGAACCGGGCCGGGGCGGCCGCCCGCGCCCAGTACCGCAACGGCGGCATGCCCGACGAGGCGCAGCTCGTCCTCACCGACGACCCGCAGCTCTTCCTCAACGGCGTCGGCCGTCTCCAGCAGGGCCAGAAGGCCACCAAGGACCTCCTGGCCGAACTCGGGGAACGCCAGGCCGACCTGGAGGCGTACACCCAGGACGCCGGCGCCCACTTGACCCGGCTGGAGGCCACCCGGCTCCAGCAGGCCAGGACGAAGAAGCGGATAGAAACCAAGATCGCTGCCGCGAAGAAGCTGGAGTCCCGGCTCCGGACCGAGGAGCGTGGGCGGCTGCTGCGGCTCGAGCAGGCCGAGCAGGCGCGGGCGCAGACCGCGTGGCTGGGGTCCGGTGTGCTCAAGGGTGCCGCGGCCGACGCCGCCGGCCCACGGGGCAGGAAGGCGATCGAGTACGCGACGGCCCAGCTCGGCAAGCCCTACGTGTGGGGCGCGGAGGGTCCCGGATCCTTCGACTGCTCGGGGTTGACGTCGCAGGCGTGGGCAGCCGCCGGCACGGCCATCCCGCGCACCTCGCAGGAGCAGTGGCGGCTGCTGCCGCGGATCGACGTCACGGACATGCGGCCCGGCGACCTGATCATCTACCACGCGGACGCCAGCCATGTCGGCCTCTACATCGGCGACGGGGCGATCATCCACGCACCGCGGCCGGGACGGAACGTGACGGTGGCGGGGGCGGGCTCGATGGCGATCCTCGGAGTCGTACGCCCGGACAAGTGAGAGGTGCTCCACGCGTGTCGTACAGGTCCGGAATGTGACCGGGTCTACACGGGGCGCGTGAGGTTCGTCATGACGGGCTGCCCAACTACCTCCCGCCGCGCGGCATATGCCATCGGCTCTTCGCTCATATCCATTCCGCTCGGCCGTCGCCGACCGCTAGGGTCCCCGTCGGTGGTGTGTCGGCCGACGCGCCACCGTGCCCTCGGGGGGAGGGAAGGAACCGAACCGATGCCCGTACCCGTACCGCGACAGAGGGTGAGCACAGCGAGCGGCGGCCCGAGCAGTGCCGGCACACCGGGCACACCGGGCACACCGAGTGCTCCGGACGTCTCCAGCGGCCCGGGCGCGCCCGGCCGGGCGGCGCACGCCCCCGCGGTGGTCGGCGGCGCCGACCTCGTCCTGCTGGTGATCGAGGACGACCCCGCGGGCACGTTCACCGTCCCCGAGCTGGTCGACGCGTCCGGGAACCGGGTCCGCATCCGTACCGCCCGCAACCTCACCGAGGCCGAGCGGCTGCTCACCGACGACGTGCACTGCGTACTCGTCGACCTCGCGCCGGCCTCCTGCCGGACGGACGACGACCGGCTCGCCCCGCTGCACCACGTACTGCGCCTCGCGCCGCGCCACGCCGTCCTGGCGCTGACCCCGTCGGGGGACGCCGGGCTGGCGGCCGATGCGGTACGCGCCGGGGCGCAGGACCACCTGTGCCGCGAGGAGCTGGACGGACCGCTGCTCAGCCGGGCCATCCGGTACGCGGTGGAGCGCAAGCGGGCCGACTCCGCGCAGGTGAAGCTGGCCGAGTCCCGGCTGCGCGCGCAGGAGAACGCCCGCCTGGAGCGGGGCCTGCTGCCGACGCCGCTGCTCCAGGGCTCCGACCTGCGCTTCGCGGCCCGGTACCGGCCGGGGCGCTCGCGCGCGCTGCTGGGCGGCGACTTCTACGACACCGTCCGCACGCCGGACGGGACCGTGCACGCCATGATCGGTGACGTGTGCGGGCATGGGCCGGACGAGGCCGCGCTCGGCGTGGAGCTGCGGATCGCGTGGCGGGCGCTGACGCTGGCGGGCCTGTGCGGCGACGAGCTCCTCTCGACGCTCCAGCAGGTGCTGGAGCACGAGCGGGACAACGAGGAGATCTTCGCGACCCTCTGCACGGTGGACATCGCGCCGGACGGGCGCCGCGCCGGACTGTGCCTGGCGGGCCACCCCTCGCCGCTGATCGCCCGGCAGGGCGCGGCGGCGCGGCTCCTGCCGTACGAGGACGGCGGGCCCGCGCTGGGGCTGCTGCCGCGCGCCCGCTGGCCGCGCCGCCAGGTGGAGCTGGGCGGCTCGTGGAGCCTGATGATGTACACGGACGGCCTGATCGAGGGCCGTTCGGCGGGCCCGGGGTCGCCCCGGCTGGGCCAGGACGGCATGGTCGAGATGATCAACCGCCAGCTTGCGCGGGGCCTGGGCGGCGAGGAGCTGCTGGAGGCCGCGGTGGCGGAGGTGCGGGAGCTGAACGGCGGGGAGCTGACGGACGACGTGGCGGTGCTGCTGCTCGCCCGCGAGCGGTCGGCCGACCGGGTGACGCGCCCGGACCGCGCGGCGGGCCGCCGGGCATCCCGCCGCCGCTGACCGGGGCCGGAGCCCGGAGCCCGCGGCGGCGGTGCGGGCCCGGCGGCTAGCGGCCTCCGTTGTAGGGGCCGTACGGCCCGTCGCTGCTGGACCCGCCGCGGGGGCCGCCGCGGCCGCCGGAGACCTGCTGGAGGGCCGGCCGCACGTCGACCATGAACACGATCGAGGCGATGAGCCCGGCGATCTGCAGGAACAGCATCGGCACGAGCAGGTTCACCGCGACCGTGACGCCCAGGATGACCAGCCAGAACATCTTGGTCTGCTTGTTGGCGGCGCGGTAGGCGTCCTCACGGGCCGTGACCGCGATGAACAGGGCGACCACGGCGATCAGGAGCATCGCCAGGTTGAGCAGGAAGAGGAACGTGCTGAATCCAGCGAGCAACATGCTGAGCACCGCCTAGTCAGTGAGTGGGACACCTCGCGGCCAAGGTACCCGTACAACGCCCCGGCCACCCCGAACGTGCCCGGCCGGAGCCGTGCGCCGTCGGGGCGGCCGGCGGGCGGGCGGACCCGCCCGGGGTGCCGCGCCGCGGCGGCCGGTCAGGAGTCGGAGGCCGTCGTCTTCTTCGCGGCCGGCTTGCGGGGCGCCGGGGCCTGCTTCGCCGGGGAGGTCTTCTTCGCGGCGGGCGCCTCGGCCCCGGCCTCCGGCTCGGTGGTCTTCGGCTCCGGGTCCGGCTCGACGGCGATGGCGATCTCGTTGATCTCCTCGGCCGCCTCGCCGCGCCACTGCTTCACTGCCTGCTCACCGTGCTCGGCGACCTTCTCGTAGGCCTCCCGGGCCCTGACCGCGTACTCGGCCGCCACGCCGACGCCGCGCAGTGCCAGGTGCTGGGCGTTCTCACCGAACTTCTTCAGGTCCGTGTCCAGGGAGCCGAGCGCCTCGGTGACCTTGGCCTGGGCTTCCTTGGCCTGGGTGCTCACCTTCTCCTGCACGGCCTTGGGGTCGGTGTTGCGCACCGCGTCGATGCGGGCGGGTGCCTCCGCGGCGATCTGCTCGATCAGGCCGGGCACCTTCTTCGCCTGCCGCACGGCGAGGTCGGCCGTACCGGCGGCGAAGTAGAGGGGGGTGCGGAGTTCTTCGATGATGGCCACGGCTGTGGTCCTCCCGGATCGCAGAGTCAGAGTTCGGGTGAGGTGCCGTCCTCAGTGGTGTTGTCGGCACCTTTCGTCTCCGTATCGAGTCCGTTCTCCTTGCGGAACGAGTCGTAGATCTGGAGCAGCACCTGCTTCTGCCGCTCGTTGATCGACGGGTCGGCGAGGATGACGGCACGCGTCTCCAGCTCCTCGCGCTCCCGCTCGTCCAGGATCCCGGCACGCACGTACAGCGTCTCGGCGGAGATCCGCAGCGCCTTGGCGACCTGCTGGAGCACGTCCGCGCTCGGCTTGCGCAGCCCGCGCTCGATCTGGCTCAGATACGGATTGGACACCCCGGCGGCGTCGGCGAGCTGGCGCAGCGACAGCTGGGCGCTACGCCGCTGTTCGCGCAGGTACTCCCCGAGATTGCCGACGTTGAGTGATGCCATGCCTCGATGGTGCCCCGCCTTGCTAACTTTTGCAAGCGAGTGCTTGCAAAAGTGTCCTCTGGCGCGCCGCCCGGAGCCACGCCGACCCGCCTCGCCGAAAGCGTGCCGATCCTGGTCCGACCGACCGCTCGGCCGCCCGCGCCGGCTCAGGCCTGCCGGAGCGGTGTGGGCAACGGGTTGCTGTGCACGATGTCGAGGCGGGAGACCGCGCGGGTGAGGACCACGTACAGACGGTTCAGCCCGCGCGGTTCGGCCGCGACGATGTCGGCCGGTTCGGCGACGACGACGTGGTCGTACTCCAGGCCCTTGGCAAGCGTGGCGGGCAGCACCGCCACCCGGGGTCCGGCCAGACCCGCCGCGTCCAGCGCCGCGCGCAGACCGGCGACCGCGCGGTCCGCGGCGATCACACCGACGGAGCCCTCGCGCGCCAGCGCCGCCCGCACGGCACCGGCCACGGCCTCCCGCACGTCCCGCACCTCGCGGACCGTCACCTCGCCGTCCCGGCGCAGTGACCGGCCGGGCGGTACGTCCACGTCGAGCGCGCCCAGCAACCGGTTGGCGAGCGCGACGACACCCGCCGGGACGCGGTAGCCGGTCGTCAGGGCGATCACGGGCACCGACTTCCGTCCCAGGTGGGCCAGTTGCCCCGGCCAGTCGCGGGCGGCCCACGGGGTGGTGCCCTGCGCGAGGTCGCCGAGGACGGTCAGCGTGCCGGAGCCCGCGCGGCGGGCGATCGCGCGGCACTGCATCGGGGAGAGGTCCTGGGCCTCGTCGATCACGATGTGGCCGTACCCGGCGGGGCGTTCGACCAGCCCGGCGAGCTCGTCGAGCAGGAGCATGTCGGCCGCGCTCCACTTCGCCGACCGGTACGAGCGCGGGGGCCGCCGCCACCGGATCGCCTCCCGCTCCGCGTCGGTGAGCACCGGGTCGTCCGGGTCGGTCAGCACCTCGGCGAGGACCTCCTCCGGCGTGACCTTCGGCCAGCAGACGTCCACCAGAGCGGTCACCGCGCGCGCCCGCCCCGTCCGCCGCGTCCACGCCGCGCTCCTCGGTCCGGCCCGCCGCTCCGCCCGCAGCTGGACCGCCCGCACCACCCGGCCCCGTACCCGCTCCCTCCCCACCGCGTAGGGCGGCGCCTCCGCCCGTACGCCGTCGACGATCTCGGCGAGTTCGGCGGCCGGCACCCGCCACCGGTAGGAGCCGTCCGGCACGGCGAGCGCCTCGGCGGGCGGGGTGACGCGTGCGTACAAGGCGCGGCGCAGGACGCCGGCCATGCGGGCGTCGTGCTTGACCGCCTCCGCCTCGGGTGGGTCCGCGGCCCGCACCTGGTGCCCCCGGTCGGTCTCCTCCTCGATCGTCGACTGGCGGACGTCCGACTCACCGAGCGCGGGCAGGACTTCGGAGACGTACGACAGGAAGGTGCGGTTCGGGCCGAGGATCAGCAGCCCGCCGCGCCGGATGCGCTGCGGGTGGGTGTAGAGCAGGTACGCGGCCCGGTGGAGCCCGACGGCGGTCTTCCCGGTGCCGGGCGCGCCCTGGACGCACAGGGATTCGGTGAGACCGGCCCGTACCAGGTCGTCCTGCTCGGGCTGGATGGTGGCGGCGATGTCCCGCATGGGCCCGATCCGGGGGCGCTCGATCTCCCCGGTGAGGATCGCGCTCGGCGGGCCGGCCTCTCCGGCGGCCAGGTGCTCGTCCTCCAGCCCGGTCAGGTCGGCGGAGTCGCCGTCGCTGAACGGTGCCCAGCCGAACCGCCTGCGTACCAGTACGCCCTGCGGGTCCCGGGCGCTCGCCTGGTAGAAGGCGCGGGCGACGGGTGCCCGCCAGTCGACGACGAGCGGCGGGGCCGCCGGGTGCTCACCGATACGGCGGCGGCCGATGTGGTGGCGCAGGCCGTCCTCGTGGTCGATGCGGCCGAAGAACAGCGGGCCGGGTGGCTCCTCGCACAGCGCCTTGGCGCGGCCGCGCAGGTGGCGGCCGAGTATTTCGGCGTCGGCGCCCGACGCGGAGACGTCCTCGCCGGTGACGACCTGGTGGGCGGCGCCGTCGACCATGCGGCGCAGGGCGGCACGGCAGGTGTCGTGGTGGGTGCGTTCCTTGCTCAGTTCCTGGTCGAGTGACGTCATGCCGCCAGAATAATGCAACTGAGTAATATTTCTTACTCGGTCGTGGATCGTGGGCGGCGACTGACACAGAGCGTGATTCCGCACGTACGCGCGAGTAACGAACGGCTCTTCATTGACACTCTCCGTGGCCGGAAGTTAACTTCACGGCGTCGTCGCCACACCAGGAGCACGAGGCTCCTCCGGGACTTGCGGCGCGAAGGACTTCCCAGTTGACGACTGACACCGTCTTGGAGATCCGGCCCTTCACCACTCCGGACACCACTGCCGGACCGTTCACCGTTCAGCCCTACACCGCCCATTGCCGGGTGATCCACGCCGAGGGCGCCCATGCCGTGATCGGCGTCTCCCCCGGCAACAGCTACTTCTCCGCCCAGCGCGTCACCGACCTGGCCCGCTGGGGCACCGCCCACTTCGACCGGGTGGACTTCGTCTACACCGACCTCCATGTGGCCGAAATGTACGAGGCATCCGGCTACACCCCCGACGACGCCCGCCGCAAGGCGGTGAAGAACCTGCGCGGCGTGCGGGCCAAGGTCACCAACGCCGTCGCCTCCGTCGACCCCGACGGACGGCGCCTGCGCGCCCATCCCATGTCGGCCTTCGTGGACAATCCGGCGTACCGGGAGATCCACCGGCACCTGCTGAGCCGGCTGGAGACGGATCCCGACTTCCGCGCGACGTGCGACGCGCTCATCGGCGCGTACCTCTCCTCCAAGGTCCTGGACGGGAGGACGCCCACGGCGCGGCAGCGCGAGGTGTGCGTCGAGTACGTCTGTGCCGAGGCCCCGCTGTTCCTCGACACCCCCGCCATCCTGGGCGTGCCGTCGTCCCTCAACTGCTACCACCAGCTGCTGCCGATGGCCGAGCTGCTCTACTCGCGCGGCTCCGGGCTGCGGGCCTCCCGCAACCAGGGCCACGCCGTCGTCACCCCCGTACCGCACGCACCACTCGCACAGCACGCCCCCGAAGGAGACTCCTCCGATGTCCGTTGAGACACTGACCGACGAGCTCCTCGCGTTCCCGTTCTCCTGGCACGGCGACCGGCTTCCCGACGAACTCGCGCTGCTGCGCGAGGAACCGGTCAAGCGGGTGCGGACCATCGCCGGCGACGAGGCCTGGCTGGTGTCCTCGCACGCGCTGTGCAAGCAGGTCCTGGAAGACCCGCGCTTCAGCCTCAAGGACACCTCGGCGCCGGGCGTGCCCCGGCAGTACGCGCTGACGATCCCGCCCGAGGTCGTCAACAACATGGGCAACATCACCGGGGCCGGCCTGCGCAAGGCCGTGCTCAAGGCACTCAACCCGAAGGCTCCCGGCCTGGTGGAGTGGATGCGGTCGGCCGCCGCCGACCTGGTCGACCGCATCCTCGACGCCGGAGCTCCGGGAGACCTGCGGGGACAGTTCGCCGATCCTTACTCCGCCGCCATGCACTGCCACATCCTCGGCATCCCGCAGGCGGACGCGCCCCGGCTGACGCGCAGCCTGGACATCGCGTTCATGAACTCCGCGTGCCCGGTCACCGGCGCCGCGCTCAACTGGGACCGCGACATCGCCTACATGGTGGAGCGCCTGGACGACCCGGCCACCACCGGGCTGATGGCCGAGCTGGCGGCGCTGCGCGGGGACCCGGAGTACGACCACCTCACCGACGAGATGCTGGCGACGGTCGGTGTGACCATGTTCGGCGCCGGGGTGATCTCCACGTCCGGCTTCCTGACCATGGCCCTGCTCTCCCTCATCCAGCACCCCGAGCTGACGGCCGAACTCCTCGCGGACCGCGCGAGGATCCCGGCGGCCGTCGACGAGCTGCTGCGGATCAACCTCTCCATCGGCGACGGGCTGCCCCGCCTGGCGACGGAGGACGTGACACTCGGCGACGTGGAGGTGAGGAAGGGCGAACTCGTCCTGGTCCTGGTCGAGGGCGCCAACTTCGACCCCGAGGCGTTCACCGACCCGCACACCGTGGACCTCACCCGGGAGAACAACACCGCCCACCTGTCCTTCGGCGGCGGCCGGCACTACTGCCCCGCCACCGCGCTGGGCAAGAAGCACGCGGAGATCGCCCTGGAGACCCTGCTGGACCGGATGCCCGGCCTCCAGCTGGCCGTGCCGATCCAGCAGTTGGTGTGGCGGACCGGCTTCATGAAGCGGATTCCGGAGCGGCTGCCCGTCATGTGGTGACCACCCGGGGGGCCGCCGCTCCGAGCAGGGGGAGCGGCGGTTCCGCCTCCGTGCTGCCCGGCCCGGAGCGCGGCCGTTCCGCCTCCGAGCGGCCCGGCCCGGAGCGCGGCGGCGCCGTCGGTCAGAGGCGGAGCCCCTCCGCCAGCTGCCGGAAGGCCAGTGCGGCGGCGGCCGCCGCGTCCGCCTCCACCGCGTCGGCGCTCTCGCCCGCCTCGACACGCCGCCAGTTCTCCTCCGCCAGGATCCGCTGTACGGCGACGATCTGGCCCGCCGCGAGGCGCTCCCGGACCCCGCCTCCGCCGAGCGCGTCCGCCAGTGCCGTCTCGGAGGCGCCCTGGTACGCGTACAGCCGGGCGACCAGGCTGGGGGTGCCGTACAGCAGCCGGTGGAAGGCGAGCACGTCCGGGTCGTCGTTCAGCCCGGTCACCGGGTCGCGGCGGGCGAGCCCGTCGGTGAAGTGACGGCGCAGGGCCTCCAGCGGACCGACGCCGCCGGGGCGCCCCGCCACGACGCCCGCCGCCTCCTCGCGGTGGTCGGCGAACCGGTGGAGGACCAGGTCCTCCTTGGCCGGGAAGTACCGGAAGAGCGTGGGCTTGGAGACCTCGGCGGCCGCGGCGACCTCGGCGACCGAGACCTCGTCGAAGCCCCTCTCCAGGAAGAGGGCGATCGCCGTGTCGGAGATCGTCCGGTACGTCCGCTGCTTCTTGCGCTCGCGCAGCCCCATCTCACCGCTCATGGCGCCGAGCCTACGCACGATCGCCCCGGCCCGGTCGCCCCGGCCCGGCCAGCCCGGCCGGGGCGCCGGTCGGCTCCGCACCGGCGCCCCGGCGCGCGCCCGGTGCGCCGGGAGCCGCGTGGGCGGCGGGGCGCCTGTCAGGCGCGCTGTTCCGTGTACGTACCCGCTGAGCGCCGGGCCGCCGCGCGCACCGCGATGAGCACCGGCTCCAGCGACGGCACCACCCACCGCGCACCGGCCCGGCGCAGCAGGTCGGCCCCCTGCTCGTCAGGGCCGTGACCGAGGAACGGCACACCCGCCTCCCCCGCGGCCGCCAGTTCGGCGGGAGTGGCGCCGATCATCAGGGACACGGCCGGCCGCGCTCCCGGCCAGGCCAGGGCGCCCGCGACATCGCCGTACACGCGCGCGCCGAAACAGCCGGCCAGGCCCCGGCCCTCGAGGTAGCGCCGCACCGCCGCCGGAGAGGTGCCGCCGACGACGGCGAGCCCCGTACCGACCGCGGCGAGCGTGCGGACCAGAGGGTCGGCGTACGGCGTGGGCCACGCGGCCGCCGCGGCGCGGGGACGGCAGAGGGGGCCGTCGAAACCGAACAGGACGTACTCGGTGCCGCCGATGACGTCGAGGAGGTCGTCGTACACAGCTTGCCGCCAGAGGGTCGGGGACCAGGTGGGACGAGGGTGTCAGATACCGGCGGGCCCGCACAGGGCTAGAACACGTCCGGGCACCAGGGCCGGCGCGAGGTACGCAGCAGCGCGTCGGCCACCGCCGCCGCGCCCGGCCTCGACTCCTCCACCCGCCCGAGGGCCGCGAGCCGTACCGCGGACTCGTCCCCCAGGTACAGCGTCCCCAGCTCCGCCACGTCCATGGTGAGATCCGGCGACGCGGTGGTCGGCGCGCACGACGCGCCCTGGGGCGAGGCGTCCAGCCGGAAACGGCCGCCCGCCAGGCCCGCCGGGTCGGCCAGTTGCAGCACGAGGGCGCCGGTCCCCGCGTACGCACGTGTCTCAAGGGCCCGTACGACATCGAGGATCCGCAGCCAGACCAGGTCGGCGTGGGTCGTGACGCGCGCCGCCCTGGGGTCCGGCAGCAGCAGGGGCAGCAGGTCGTCGGGGGCGCGGTAGCCGGACTTGACCGTGGTCACCCAGTCGATGGAGCAGACGAAGTGCCACAGCGCGCGCTCGGCGGCCGGGGTCACGGCGATCAGGTCGCGCACGGACACGCCGCACAGCGGCTGCTTGTCCTCCCAGGTGTCGTCCGTGGTGTAGCAGGCGTACCCCTCGAGGTCCCCCGTCGCGGAGCAGTACGTCACGTAGAAGGGTTCCGTCCACGGCTGTCCGGGCAGGAGCGCGGCGCCCGTGCCGACCTCCCAGGCGCGCCGGTCCCTGCTGACCACGCCGTGCCGGACGGTGGCGAGCCGGTCGTGGAGGGCGGGGCCGGCCTCGCGGACGTCCTCCGCCCGGACCAGGTCGACGCGGCCGCCGTCGTCCGGCCCGGACCAGCGCGGGTCCAGACCGGCGCGCCGCACGTCGACGGTCCACTCGGTGATCCAGGTGGCCGGTCCGTACCCGTACCGCCCGTAGATCGGGTACTCGGCGGCGACCAGCGTCGAGACGGCTTCACCGCGCTCCTTTGCCGCCGCCAGGTCCACCGCCGTCATGCGGCTCAGCAGCCCGCGCCGCCGGTGCGTCGGCGAGACGGACACGTTGGTCACGGCGCTCGCGCCGAGCCGGGCCCCGCCGGGCACGGTCAGCTCCTGGGCGAACGAGCGGAAGGTGGCGACGCAGCGCCCGGCGTCGAACGCCCCCCGGGTGCGGGCCAGGTCCACGTACGGGAGCTTCTGCGCGGCCTCCTCGTCCGGGGCGGTCGGCGGCTGCATGAACCCGACCCGGCGGGCGCGCAGCCAGTCGGGGAACTCGGACTCGCTGACCGTACGGACCTCAAGGCTCATGCGCGGCACGCTAGGCGGCGGAGCCCGCCACCCGCATCCGGTTTTCCCGGCGCCCGCTCCGGAGGGACCAGCCCGCCGGACCCGCTCAGAAGGCCGCGCGGATCTCCCCGACCCGCTGCCCACCACCCAGCAGCGGCGCGTCGCCGATGCGGGCGACCACCGGGGCGTCGATGCCGAACATCCGCAGCGCCCGCGCGAGGACCGGGCCCAGGGCACGTCCCGAACCGTCGTCGATCTTGAAGGCGAGCGCCCGGCCGTCCGCCAGGGCGACCGCCTGGACGGCCTCGGCGCCCATCTTGGACAGCGCCCCCGGCACCTCCCGCATCAGCCAGGTGTCCGGCCGCCGGGTCCCCGCCACGTACTCGGGGTGCGCGCGCATCGCGTCGGCGACCCGCCGCTGCGGCGTCCCAGGCTCGGCGAGCACGTAGGAGCGGAACGCCCGCGCGAGGCCCACCAGGCTGATCGCCATCAGCGGCGCCCCGCACCCGTCCGTGCCGACCACCCGCACCGTCTCGCCGGACGCCGCCTGGACCTCGTCGCGGACGAGCCGCTGCATCGGGTGACCGGGGTCCAGGTAGGTGGCCGGGTCCCAGCCGTTCACCGCGCAGGCGGCCAGCATCGCCGCGTGCTTGCCCGAACAGTTCATGGCGATCCGCTCCCGGAGGCCGCCGGCGGTCAGGTGCGCCTCGGCCTCCACCGGGTCCAGCGGCAGGCCCGGAGGGGTCCGCAGGTCCGACTCGGTGAAGCCGTGCTCGGCGAGCATCTTGCGGGCGAGGTCGAGGTGGAACGGCTCGCCCGAGTGGCTGGAGGCGGCCAGCGCCAGCCGCTCCCCGGCGAGGTCCACGCCCGCCCGCAGCACCGCCGCGGCCTGCATGGGCTTGTTGGACGAGCGCGGGAACACCGGAGCCGCGGGATCCCCGGCCGACGTCCCGACGGTGCCGTCCTCGGCGAGCAGGACCAGCGAACCCCGGTGGTGGCCCTCGACGAACCCGGAGCGGACCACCTCGGCGAGGACCGGGCGGATGACTGAGGTGGCGGAGGAGGACATGGCGGCCGGCCTTCCTTCCCGGGGACGGCGACCCGCCCCCGCGCGTCCTCAGCGGAGCAGGTCGTCCACTTGTGCTTCGCCCTCACGGTACCTGCGGGCGATCTCGGCGCTGCAGTCGTCGGCCGTGCGCTGGAGCTGCTGCCGGCGGCGGGAGACCTGTTGTTCGTAGCGCGCCAGCCGTCCCATCGCGGCGTGCAGCTCTTCGTCCGTTCGGGCGGTCAGGTCCGACAGCTCGACCTCCGACAGCATCTCGGCGGCCAGCCGCCGGTACTCCTCGCCGCGCGGGGTGCCCATCGTCACGTGGCGGGCCGACGACCGGTGCCGCGACGGGGTGTCCGTGAGGATCTCGGAGAGCCGGTCGACCACCGGCATCTCCGTCCCGCCGCGGCGCGCCAGCTCGGCGCGCAGGATGTCGATCCGGCCCTGGAGCAGCCTCCGTACGTAACTCAGGTCCGCCTCGTCGCCGTGCGAGTCCCGGCGGAGGGCGCGCAGCTCCGGCAGCCGCATGGTCCTCACGTCGTGCTGCCGCGCCTCCGGCAGGACGGCGTCACCGGTCCGCTGGGTGGGTGGCCGCAGCGGCCCCCTGCCACCGGCGCATGTCATCGGTGCGGGATGCGGCGTCTGCCCGGCGCCAGGTGTGCTCATAGGAATCCGTCCCCTCGACCGGTGCTCGAGGTCTCCCCGGGCCCGAAGGGCCGAGGGGAAGCACCGCCTGAGAGGCATGGTGCCATTTGTGCCGGTGTCAATGCAGTCGCCTGCACCCGTTCGGACGCGGATAGGTTGGTCTGTATGCGCGCAGTGGTACAGAGGGTCGACGGGGCCGAGGTCGTCGTCGCCGGTGAGACGGTCGGCCGGATCGTGGGCGAGGGGTTGTGCGTCCTGGTGGGCGTGACCCATGAGGACACGCCCGACAAGGCGGCGCAGCTGGCCCGGAAGCTGTGGTCGGTGCGGATCCTGGAGGGCGAGAAGTCCTGCTCGGACGTGGATGCGCCCTTGCTGGTGATTTCGCAGTTCACCCTCTATGGGGACGCCCGCAAGGGCCGCCGCCCCACGTGGAACGCCGCGGCGCCGGGCGAGGTCGCCGAGCCGCTGGTCGACGAGGTGGTGGCGCGGCTGCGGGAGCTGGGGGCGACGGTGGAGACGGGCCGGTTCGGGGCGGACATGCGGGTCTCGCTCACCAACCACGGCCCGTTCACGATCGTCGTCGACGTCTGAGCTTCCCCGGGCCCCGACCGCGGCCTCCCGGGCGTCGAACGACCCGCTAGGCCTCGACCACGACCTCCTGGGCGGCGGCCGTGGCGCCCGCGAGCAGCTCCGCGTCCACCGGTACGTTGCGCTTGACCAGGGCGAGCGCGATCGGGCCGAGCTCGTGGTGGCGTACGGCGGTGGTGACGAAGCCGAGCTGGCGGCCCTCCTCGCCGTCGGCCTTCAGCCTGATCGGCGTGCCGTGCGGGGGCAGGTGCACATCGCTGCCGTCGAGGTGCAGGAAGACCATCCGGCGCGGCGGCTTCCCCAGGTTGTGGACGCGCGCCACGGTCTCCTGGCCGCGGTAGCAGCCCTTCTGGAGGTGGACGGCGGTGCCGATCAGGCCGATCTCGTGCGGGATGGTGCGGTGGTCGGTCTCGAACCCGAGCCGGGGCCGGTGCCCCTCGACGCGCAGCGCCTCGTACGCCCAGATGCCGGCGAGCGGCCCGTTGCTCCCGGCGTAGGCGGCCAGGTCGGCGCGCGGCAGGAACAGGTCACGGCCGTACGAGGTCTCCCGTACGGCGACGCCGTCCGGGACGTCGGCGATCGAACCGGCCGGCAGGTGGACGACGGCGAAGTCGTCCGTCCGGTCGGCGACCTCGACCCGGTAGAAGAACTTCATCGACTCCAGGTAGCCGATGAGCGCCTCCTGCGTGCCGGGCTCGACGTGGGCCCAGACCGTCTCGCCGTCGTCGACGAGGTACAGCGCGTGCTCGATGTGGCCGTTGGCGGAGAGGATCAGCGCCTCGGTGGCCCGGCCCGGCGGGAGATCGCTGACGGCCTGCGTGAGCAGCAGGTGCAGCCAGCCGAGCCGGTCGTCGCCGGTGACGGTGACGATCCCGCGGTGGCTCAGGTCGACCAGGCCGGTGCCGGCGGCGAGGGCGCGCTGTTCGCGGAACAGGTCGCCGTAGTGCGCGGCGACACCTTCGTCGCGCCCCTCGGCGGGTACGGCGCCGGGCAGGGACAGGAGGGGGCTGGTCGGTGGTTGTCGCAGCATGTGATCAGCCTACGACTCGCCGCCGGACGGAGCCTCGGCCTCCCCGGCCTCCCCCGCCCCCTCGGCCTTCCTCGTACAGCTCTCGCACAGCCCGAAGATCGCGAAATGCTTCATGTCGGTGTCGAAACCGAAGGTCCGGCGGAGTTTCGCGGTGAACTCGGCGGCCACCTCCACGTCCGCCTCGATGACGTCCGTGCAGTCGCGGCACACCAGGTGGAGGTGGTGGTGCCGGTCGGCGAGGTGGTAGGTGGGGGCACCGTGGCCGAGGTGGGCGTGGCTGACCAGGCCCAGCTCCTCCAGCAGCTCCAGCGTCCGGTAGACGGTGGAGATGTTCACGCCCGAGGCGGTCTTGCGCACCTCGCCGAGGATGTCGTCCGGCGTCGCGTGCCCCAGGACGTCCACCGCCTCCAGGACAAGCTGGCGCTGGGGAGTCAGCCGGTAGCCGCGCTGCCGCAGGTCGCTCTTCCAGTCGGTGCTCACCACGCGCTCCAGTGTAGGAG
This sequence comes from Streptomyces gobitricini, assembly GCF_039532985.1. NCBI lineage: Bacteria > Bacillati > Actinomycetota > Actinomycetes > Kitasatosporales > Streptomycetaceae > Streptomyces > Streptomyces gobitricini. The sequence goes on from NZ_BAAASR010000006.1 coordinate 273,751, forward strand.
CACCGACCGCGAAGGCCGAGGGTTACTTGAAGAACGCGATGCCGTCGTCCGGCAGGTCACCGAGGTCCTTGGCCCAGGACTCGACCTGCTCGGGCGTGACGACCTTCTTCAGGTGGGCCGACATGTAGGGGCGCAGCGGCACCTCGGGGGTCGACTTCTCGCCGACCCACATCAGGTCGCCCTTCACATAGCCGTACAGCCGCTTGCCGCCGCTGTAGGGCCCGGAGGCGGCGGTCCGCGCGACGGCGTCGGTGGCCAGGTCGATCTGCGGCTTCTGGTCGGCGAGCTCGCCGTACCAGACCTCGACGATGCCCTGGTCGCGCACCATCACGATCTCGACCTTGCGCTCCTTGTCGACGCGCCAGTAGCCGCTCTCGGACTCCAGGGGCTTGACCTTGTTGCCCTCGGCGTCCAGGACCCAGGTGCGGGAGGTGTACTCGATGAAGTCCCGGCCGTCGTGGCTGAAGGTCACGGACTGGCCGAAGTTGCACTTCTCGGCGCCGGGGAAGTCGGAGACGCCCGCGCCCTCCCACGTGCCCAGGAGGAACGCGAGGGGGACGAGGTCCGGGTTCAGGTCGGACGGAATCTCGATCATGAGCAGCTCAGTCGATCTGTAGGAGTGGTCAGCGCTGGCCCTGGTACAGCTTCTTCACGACCAGGACGGCGAAGCCGAGCACGCCGACGCAGACCAGGACCAGCAGGGCGGAGAAGAAAGCCTCAAGCACAGGGTGCTCCTCGGTGAGCGGTGTGGGCGAAGAAAGGGCCGGGTCCCAGCGTAATGGGTGGGGGCACGGCCCTCCGTGTGAGGTTCGGCCCAGCGGGGCGCACTACAGTTCCGCACATGGCGAAGAAGCTCGTGATCAAGGTGACCGCGGGGGCCGACGCCCCCGAGCGCTGCTCGCAGGCCTTCACGGTCGCGGCGGTGGCCGTGGCCAGTGGGGTGGAGGTCTCGCTCTGGCTGACCGGCGAGTCCTCGTGGTTCGCGCTGCCGGGGCGGGCCGCCGAGTTCGAGCTGCCGCACGCGGCGCCGCTGCCGGACCTGATCGACTCGATCCTGGCGGCCGGGCGGATCACGCTGTGCACCCAGTGCGCGGCACGGCGGGAGATCACGGAGAAGGACGTGCTGGAGGGCGTGCGGATCGCGGGGGCGCAGGTCTTCGTCAGCGAGGCGATGACGGACGGTACGCAGGCGCTCGTCTACTGACGCCGGGGGCGCAGGGGCGCTTCCGCTCACTGGCGTTTCCTCTTGCCGTCGAGTTCGTCCCACCACTCGTCGGACGTCGGGTCGCCGGAAGGATCGTCCCACCAGCGGTCCTCCGGCCCCCGCCGGTTGGCCACCATCGCGGCGACCGGCGGGATCACCATGGCGACGAAGCACATGGCGACGGCGGCGGGCGTGGACCACAGCCGTACGACGGCCCAGGCGCCCACGAAGAGCACCAGGCAGGCCGTCATCATCCCGAAGTAGACGTGCCGACGCCGGGCGTACATACGTCCAGCGTAGGACGGGAACGACCGAAGGGCCGCACCTCGGTCCCGGTAAGCGTCCAACCCCCAGGAGGCGCGGCCCTTCGGCCAGTACGGCGGTGCCGTCAGACGGCGATGGCGACCTCGGCCAGGCCACCCTGCTGGGCGACGACCGTGCGGTCGGCCGTGCCGCCCGGGACGAGGGCGCGGACGGTCCACGTGCCCTCGGCCGCGTAGAAGCGGAACTGGCCGGTCGCCGAGGTCGGGACCTCGGCGGTGAACTCCCCGGTCGAGTCGAGCAGGCGCACGTAACCGACGACGGGCTCGCCGTCCTTGGTCACCTGGCCCTGGATCGTGGTCTCACCGGGCTTGATCGTCGAAGCGTCCGGGCCGCCGGCCTGTGCTCCACACATGGGTACTCCTGAGGGGTCTTCGGGGGAGGGAGGACGGGAGGTCCGGGTTACTTGTTGGCGCCGAGCTCGATCGGCACGCCGACGAGGGAGCCGTACTCGGTCCACGAGCCGTCGTAGTTCTTGACGTTCTCCTGGCCGAGCAGCTCGTGCAGGACGAACCAGGTCAGGGCCGAGCGCTCACCGATGCGGCAGTAGGCGATGGTGTCCTTCGCCAGGTCGACCTGCTCCTGGGCGTACAGCGCCTTCAGCTCCTCGTCGGACTTGAAGGTGCCGTCGTCGTTGGCGTTCTTCGACCACGGGATGTTGCGGGCGCTCGGCACGTGGCCGGGGCGCTGCGACTGCTCCTGCGGGAGGTGCGCCGGGGCGAGCAGCTTGCCGCTGAACTCGTCGGGGGAGCGCACGTCGACCAGGTTCAGGCTGCCGATCGCGGCCACCACGTCGTCACGGAAGGCGCGGATGGAGGTGTCCTGGGCCTTGGCCTTGTACTGGGTGGCCGGGCGGTTCGGGACCTCGGAGCCGTCGACCAGGTCGCGGGAGTCGAGCTCCCACTTCTTGCGGCCGCCGTCGAGGAGCTTGACGCTCTCGTGGCCGTACAGCTTGAAGTACCAGTAGGCGTACGAGGCGAACCAGTTGTTGTTGCCGCCGTAGAGGACGACGGTGTCGTCGTTGGCGATGCCCTTCGCGGAGAGGAGCTTCTCGAAGCCCTCCTGGTCGACGAAGTCGCGGCGGACCGGGTCCTGGAGGTCCTGCTTCCAGTCGATCCGGACGGCGTTCTTGATGTGGTTCTTGTCGTACGCCGAGGTGTCCTCGTCGACCTCGACGATGACGACCTTCGGGTCGTCGATGTGGGCCTCGACCCAGTCGGCGTCTACCAGGACGTCGCTGCGGCTCATACTGTTCTCCTCCGGGGCAGTGTGCGGCGGGGTGTGGCGGGGTGGTGCCGGGTGCTCTTCGCCTCTGCGCGCTTCTCGGTACGGGGGTACGGGTGGACGCGGCGGATTCGGCACAGGGGTGGGCCTCGCGGTGCGTGACGGGCCCGGGAATGCGGGAGGCGGGCTCCCGCTCAGACGGAGCGACAGAGCATGGCGGCGACGCGGCACAGGTCTACTGCCCGCCGCTTCGTGAGGTCCGCCTGTCGCTTCATGACGCCGATCGTAGGGACGGTCGGGCGGCCGTGTCACCGGCGTGTCGTATCGTGAGACACGATCGTCCGCCATGTGGGACGAGAGACGCCTGGGAGAGGCGGCGGCCGACCGTGGCGCGGGGCTTTGCCACCCGCCATCTGCGGATCGGACCACCCCGTCTCAGCATGTGGCTGGAAGGCGGGTTTTCAGCCGGTCAGGACGACGTCCGTGCCGGCGACGGTGACCACCACGCCCTCCGGCGTCGCCTCGACCTTCCGCAGCTTGAGGCCGGCCGGCAGCCCGCCGACCTGGCGGTCGAAGTCGGTGCGCTCGCGCACGCGCTCCTCCACGCCCGGGATGCCCTCACCGGGGACCTCGTCGGCGCGCACGCGGATGGTGTCGTCACCGGCCAGACTGACCGAGGAGAGCACGCTGCGGGTGACGCTGCCCAGCACCGGGATGTCGACCGTGCCGGTGACCTTGACCTTGCCGTTGCCGCCGTAGCCCACGGTGACGTCCTCGCTGGACGCCTCACGGAGGTCGGCGTAGGAGATGCGGGCCGTGCCGTCGGCCGAGGCGGCGACGGCACGGGAGAAGTTGTTCCCCAGCCGTACGTCGTGCAGGGCGGCCTTCATCTCGGTGACGCGGACCTTGCGGCCGCCGGCCGTCGCCTCCACGCCCGTGAGGGTGACGTCGACCCGGTCCAGTTCCTTGCCCATGACCTGGGTCAGGAAGGGGAAGCCCTTGATCGAGACGTCGGCGGAGCCGGCCTGTCCCTGGTTGGCCCGTATGCGCTCGGCCGCCTCGGACTCGGCGTAGTTCACCGCCAGGCGGTCGGCGATGACGAAGAGACCACCCAGGACCACGGCGGTGATCAGCAGTATTCGCAGTGCTCGCATTGCTCGGTGTTCCCCCACCCTGTCCGCGACCGCCCCCGTCACGTCATGATCGACGCGCGAAGCCACCCGTTGGTTCCCCTTCCCCCACACGCGTCACTCAGGCCAGCGCACGCCCCAGCAGGTAGACGGCGGGCGCGGCGAGCGCGAGCGGCAGCGCCACCCCCGCCGTCATGTGGACGAAGCGGGAGGGGTAGTCGTACGCGGCCACCCGGTGCCCCACCAGGGCACACACCCCCGCGCCCAGCCCCAGCAGCGCGCCCTGCGCCCCCATGCCGGCCGCCCCGCCGGCGGCCACACCGGCACCGGCGGACGCGAGCAGCGCCACCACGAGCGTCGCGGCGCCCGGCAGCGGCAGCGCGCGGGCCACGATCGTCACGGCGACCGCGAGGCCGCCCACCACGACCGCGTCGGACGCGGCGGCCAGGTACCCGGCCGCGACGACCGCGAGCGCCGACGAGGCGACGGTGGCCATCAGGCCGTACTGGCGCTCGTCGGAGCCCGCGTGGCTGCGCAGCTGGAGGACGATCACGAGAAGCACCCACACCCCGAGCGTGCCGAGGATCGCGGCGGGCGCGTGCTCCCGGCCGGCGGCGAGCAGCGCGACGTCCGCGGTGAGGCCGCCCGCGAAGGCGAGCGCGATGCCCTGGCGGGCGGGCCACATGCCGTTCAGGCGGAACCAGCCGGCGGCCGTGACGGCCTGGAGCAGGACCAGCGGTACGAGCAGGCCGTACGGCCCGAGGGCGGCTCCCGCCGCGAGGAGGCCGCCGAGGGCGGCGGTCAGCACGGCCGGCCGCATGCCCGGGTCGATGATCGGTGAACGGCCCTCGGCGCGGGCCCGCTGGGCGTCGGTCAGCCGTACGTGCCCCGAGGTGGTGGGCGTGCCGTACCCCGGGCCGGCGGGCTCGGCGGCGGGGCCCTGCGCGGACGCGGCCCGATGCGCGGGCGCGGGTGCGTGCGCGGGTGCGGCCCCATGCGTGGGCCCATGCGCCGGTGCGGGCGCCGCGTCGGGGGCGACCGGCCGCAGGTACGTGGTCGGCGTGTCGTACGGCACCTCGGGGGGCAGCGGGTACGAGCCCGGGCCCGCCGGCACGCCCGCGCCCTGCGCGGGGAGGTGGGCGGTGTCCACCGCGTACGGCTGGGCGGGCTGCTGGTGCGGCGTGGGGTGGACGGCCGGCTGGTACTGGGTGTCCCAGGTCTGGCCCTCCCACGTCTGCGCGACGTCCGGGTCCTGGTACCCGTGCCCGTGCCCGTACGGGTACTGCTGATCGCTGCTCATGCTGTGGGGTTCACCCTCCTGCGAACGGCGGGAGCACCTCGACCGTGCCGCCCTCGGCAAGCCGTACGGTCTCATGGCTCCGGGTCCCGACGGGGTCGCCGTCGACCAGGAACGAACACCGCCGCAGCACCCGCGTCAGCTCCCCGGGGTGCCGCTCGCGCACGGCGTCCAGCGCCTCGGCCAGGTTCTCCGCCGCGTACGGCTCCTCGGCGATCCCGGCGGCGGCCTTGGCCGCGGCCCAGTAGCGGATGGTCCCCGCTGCCATAGCGGCACTCCTTTCGTCGGCCTCGTCGGCATCCATCATGAGCTATGGCACGGACAGCCGGTCCGCGGTACGGGTGAGCAGGGCGTCGCCCGCCGCGTGCCGCAGCACCACCGGCCGCGCGCCCACCGCGCCGCGGGCCGGCGGGGGGCCGGCGGGCCGGCCGAGCCCGTGAAGCCGTGGGCGACAACGACGGCCGGGTCCGTGACACTGGGTGTGTGCGGTGCCGCGAACGGCGAATGGACCGCTCCGGTCCGGACACCGTCGGATGTACGCGGCGTTGCGCGCGGGGGACCGGACGTGAGCGAGGAAACATCCACGATGTGAAATGCGCCCTCTCCCCCGGAACTCATGTGGGCTATTCTCCTGGGCAGAGGATCCGGGCGACGCAGCCCCCGGATCCTTTTGTGTTTACGGCCCGTTGTTACAGGCGGGTGAACAAGGGCTCTCAGGGCGTGGGGAGCCTGGTACGAAGCAGTGCCGCAACGTCCTCGCAGGGACCGAGGAGGAACCGACGTTATGGGCCGGCGAACCGTGCACGACCATAGGACGACCCGGGTATGGGAGGCACGATGAGTTCTCTGCTGCTCCTGACCAACGCCCTCCAGCCGTCGACGGAGGTGCTCCCCGCCCTCGGACTGCTGCTGCACAACGTGCGGGTGGCCCCCGCCGAGGGCCCGGCGCTCGTGGACACCCCCGGCGCGGACGTGATCCTCGTCGACGGCCGCCGCGACCTGCCGCAGGTGCGGTCGCTGTGCCAGCTGCTGCGCTCCACCGGGCCGGGCTGCCCGCTCGTCCTGGTGGTCACGGAAGGCGGTCTCGCGGCCGTCACCGCCGACTGGGGCATCGACGACGTCCTGCTGGACACGGCCGGTCCGGCCGAGGTCGAGGCACGGCTGCGGCTCGCGACGGGCCGCCAGCAGATCACCGCCGACGACTCCCCCATGGAGATCCGCAACGGCGACCTGTCGGTCGACGAGGCGACGTACAGCGCCAAGCTCAAGGGCCGGGTCCTGGACCTGACCTTCAAGGAGTTCGAGCTGCTGAAGTACCTGGCGCAGCACCCGGGCCGGGTCTTCACCAGGGCGCAGCTCCTCCAGGAGGTGTGGGGCTACGACTACTTCGGCGGTACCCGCACGGTCGACGTCCACGTACGGCGGCTGCGCGCCAAACTGGGCCCCGAGCACGAGTCCCTGATCGGCACCGTCCGCAACGTCGGCTACCGCTTCGTGACGCCCGAGAAGGTGGAGCGCGCGGCCGAGGACGCCCGGACGAAGGAGACGAAGGCGGCCAAGTCGGCGGCCGTCACCCGTACGGGGGACACCGAAGAGGTGGAGGAAGCCGCCGTACGACCTGCCCGGAGGTAGGTCACCCCGCGTAGACTGCCGCGCGTGGCCAAGGTGACGCGGGACGATGTGGCGCGACTGGCGGGGACTTCGACCGCGGTCGTGAGCTACGTCATCAACAACGGACCCCGGCCGGTCGCCCCGGCCACGCGCGAGCGGGTACTCGCAGCGATCAAGCAGCTGGGCTACCGGCCCGACCGCGTCGCGCAGGCCATGGCGTCGCGGCGGACGGACCTCATAGGCATGATCGTCCCCGACGCCCGGCAGCCGTTCTTCGCGGAGATGGCGCACGCGGTCGAGAGGGCCGCCGCCGACCGCGGGAAGATGGTGCTGGTCGGCAACTCCGACTACCGCGACGAACGGGAGATCCACTATCTGCGTGCCTTCCTCGGCATGCGGGTCGCCGGGCTGATCCTCGTCAGCCAGGGCATGAGCGAGCGGGCCGCCCAGGAGATCGAGGCGTGGGACGCGCGCGTGGTGCTGCTCCACGAGCGGCCCGAGGCCCTCGACGACGTCGCGGTCGTCACGGACGACATCGGCGGTGCCCAGCTCGCCACCCGTCACCTCCTGGAGCACGGCCACGAGTACGTCGCCTGCCTCGGCGGCGTCGAGAACACCCCCGCCGTCGGCGACCCGGTCGCCGACCACGAGGAGGGCTGGCGCCGCGCCATGCTGGAGTCCGGCCGTTCGGTGGAGGGCCGGCTGTTCCAGGCCCCCTACAACCGCTACGACGCCTACCAGGTGGCGCTGAAGCTGTTGGCGGGCCCCGACCGGCCGCCGGCCATCTTCTGCTCCACGGACGACCAGGCCATCGGCGTGCTGCGCGCGGCGCGCGAGCTGCGTCTGGACGTGCCGGGCGACCTGGCGGTGGCGGGCTTCGACGACGTCAAGGAGGCCGCGCTGACGGACCCGCCGCTGACGACGGTCTCCTCCGACCGCCCGGCGATGGCCCGCGCGGCGGTGGACCTGGTGCTGGACGACGGGCTGCGGGTCGCGGGGTCGCGCCGGGAGCGGGTCAAGCAGTTCCCGTCGGCGCTGATAGTGCGCCGGTCCTGCGGCTGCGACGGTCAGTAGCGCCACCCGCGAGGCCGTGCGCGTCTCCTCACACCGGACATACGAGACTCTGCCCGGACTTTCAGGACGTCCTCAGACGGCTCTCATGCACGGACCGGAGAGTCGTACCCATGACGGACCACACCTCCTCCCGTGAGCCCCGGCCGGACTTCGCGTATCCGCCGCCGCCCCCGGCGTACCCGCCGCCGGTGTACCCGCCCACCGCCCACCGGCGCGCCAGGAAACCGGTGGGGCTGATCGCCGCCGTCGCCATCACGGCCGCCCTCGTCGGCGGAGGCGCCTCCGCGCTCGTGCGGGAACTCACCGGCGGCTCCCCCGCGCCGGCCGGCACCGGCTCTGTGACCGGCACGAGCGTGTCGCGGTCCAGCAAGGGCACCGTCGCCGGTGTCGCCCAGGCGGTGTCCCCCAGCATCGTGGAGATCAGCGCGACGACCGGCTCCGGCGAGTCCACCGGCTCCGGCGTGATCATCACCTCCGGCGGCGAGATCGTGACCAACAACCACGTGATCTCCGGCGCTTCCGAGATCAAGGTCCGGCTCAGCGACGGCAGGACGTACACCGCCGACGTCGTCGGCACCGATCCCGGCAAGGACCTGGCGCTGATCGGACTCCGGGGCGCGTCGGGCCTCAAGGCCGCCACGCTCGGCGACTCCGGCAAGGTCCGGGTCGGTGACGAGGTCGTCGCCATCGGCTCACCGGAGGGCCTGACCGGGACCGTCACCAGCGGGATCGTCTCCGCGCTCGACCGCGACGTCACCGTGGCGAAGGACGAGGATCCCGGGCAGCGGCGGCAACAGCGGGACCCGGACCGGAACCAGGGCTGGCCGTTCGAGTTCGGCGGGCAGCGGTTCAACGGCGACACGGGCGACTCGAAGACGACGTACAAGGCCATCCAGACCGACGCCTCGCTCAACCCCGGCAACTCCGGCGGCGCGCTGATCGACATGAACGGGGAGATCATCGGCATCAACTCGGCCATGTACTCGCCCAGCTCCGCCACCGGGTCCACGGCCGGCAGCGTCGGTCTCGGCTTCGCCATCCCCATCGACACCGTCAAGGCCGACCTGGACGACCTGCGGTCCGGTTCCTGACGCGTGCGACGCTGGCCCCATGAACACTGACGCCGACCGCATCCTGATCGTCGACGACGAGCCCGCCGTGCGCGAGGCGCTCCAGCGCAGCCTCGCCTTCGAGGGGTACGGGACGGACGTCGCCGCCGACGGGGCGGACGCGCTCGCGAGGATGGACGCGTACGCCCCCGACCTCGTCGTCCTCGACGTGCAGATGCCCCGCATGGACGGCCTGACCGCCGCGCGCCGCATCCGCGCCGCCGGCTCGACCGTCCCCATCCTGATGCTCACCGCCCGCGACACGGTCGGCGACCGCGTGACCGGGCTGGACGCGGGCGCGGACGACTACCTGGTGAAGCCGTTCGAGCTGGACGAGCTGTTCGCGCGCATCCGCGCGCTCCTGCGGCGCAGCTCGTACGCGGCGGCGTCCGGTGGCCCGGAGCCGGAGGGCGACGCCCTGGCCTTCGCGGACCTCCGGATGGACCTGGCGACGCGCGAAGTGACGCGCGGCGGGCGGCCGGTGGAGCTGACCCGTACGGAGTTCACGCTCCTGGAGATGTTCCTGTCGCATCCGCGGCAGGTGCTGACGCGGGAGCAGATCCTCAAGTCGGTCTGGGGCTTCGACTTCGAGCCCAGCTCCAACTCCCTGGACGTGTACGTGATGTACCTGCGGCGCAAGACCGAGGCGGCCGGCGAGCCGCGCCTGGTGCACACCGTGCGGGGCGTGGGGTACGTGCTGCGTGGCGGGGCCGCCGAGTGACCGGACCGCTCCACCGCTTCCGCGCGCTGCCGCTGCGCTCCCGCCTCGCCCTGCTGACCGCGACGGCGGTGGCGGCCGCGGTGGCGGCGGTGGCCGTGACGTGCTGGTTCTTCACGCGTTCCCAGCTGCACGGCGAACTGGACACGTCGCTGAAGAACACCAGCGCGCCCAACGAGGTCCTGCGCCAGGCGTTCGGCGCGTGCGGGGCGCGGCCGCCGCAGCCGTCCGCGCGGAGCGCGAACTTCGCCTACGTCCAGCTCGTCCTGCCCGACGGGCGGCGCTGTGTCGCGCCGTACTACCCACCGGTCGAGGTGCGGCCGCAGGACGTGGACGTGCTCAGTGGCGCGCTGGAGGACTCGCTGCACGACAGCACGACCGACGACGGCGCCCCGGTGCGGGTGCACAGCTACCGGACCACGGTCGGCGGGGTGCCGGTGGCCGCCTCCGTGTCGCGGCCGCTCGCCGAGATCGACTCCACGCTCAGCCGCCTCGCCCTGGTGCTCACCGCCCTGGCCGGTATCGGGGTCGTCGGCGCGGGTGCCGCCGGGCTGTGGGTGGCGCGGACCGGGCTGAAGCCGGTGGACCGGCTGACCGGGGCGGTGGAGCACGTGGCGCGGACGGAGGACCTCACCGTGCGGATCCCCGTCGACGGCGAGGACGAGATCGCCCGACTGTCGCGGTCGTTCAACGCCATGACCGCCGCCCTCGCCTCCTCCCGCGACCGGCAGGCGCAGTTGATCGCCGACGCGGGGCACGAGCTGCGTACGCCGCTGACCTCGCTGCGTACGAACGTCGAGCTGCTGGCGCGCAGCGAGGAGACCGGGCGGGCGATCCCGCCCGGCGACCGGCGGGCCCTGATGGCCTCCGTGACGGCGCAGATGACGGAACTGGCGGCGCTGATCGGTGACTTGCAGGAGCTGTCCCGGCCGGACGCGGCGGCCCCCGGGCGGCTGGAGGTGGTCGCGCTGCACGACGTCCTCGGTACGGCGCTGGGCCGGGCGCGGCTGCGGGGCCCGGGGGTGTCGATCGCGGCGGACGACGTGCGGCCCTGGTATGTGCGGGCCGAGCCGGCGGGGCTGGAGCGCGCGCTGGTGAACGTCCTGGACAACGCGGTGAAGTTCTCGCCGCCGGGCGGGAGGGTGGAGGTGACGCTCGTGGACGGTGAGCTGACCGTGCGGGACCACGGGCCGGGCATCGCGCCGGACGAGCTGCCGCACGTCTTCGAGCGGTTCTGGCGCTCGCCGTCGGCGCGCAGCCTGCCCGGGTCGGGGCTCGGCCTGTCGATCGTGGCGCGGACCGTGCGGCAGGCGGGCGGTGAGGTGGAGCTCACGGCGGCGGAGGGCGGCGGTACGCGCGCGGTGATCCGGCTGCCGGGCGCGCCGACGCCGCCGCCGCCCTCGCCGGAGACGGTCTGAGCGGCGGCGCGGCCGAGCGGCGGGCGGTTCGGCCGCGCCGGCCGGTGACGGCGGGGGCGTCCGGCGCCGACCAGGGACGGCTGGTGACGGCCGGTGACGCTCCGCGCGGGCCGGTGACGTCGGTGACGTCCGGCCGGGGCCGGTTCCCCCACGGCCCCGGCCGGACGTGCGCATACATAGCTATCCGGCCATGTTCTCGTGGCGCAAACCGAAGTGGCCGATGTACGCCATGACGTTTTTCACCGCCGCCCGAGGCAACCCCGGGCCGGAAAAACGCATGCGCCCCGCCGACGCTCCGGCCCCGGGGGCACCGCGGCGGGGGCGCTCCGGCGCCGGGGGGCGCCGCGGCGGGGGCCGCTCCAGCCCTGGGGGGCGCCGCGGCGGGAGTCGGGAGGGAGCCCTCCCTCCCGACATCCCTCTCGACAGCCACGCGCCCCTTCGGTTCTCCCGCTTCCGCTACTTGATGACCGTGATCCGGTCGGCCTTCGGGGGCGCGAGGGGCGCACCGGCCGACGAGTTGGCCGCCAGGTAGGCGTTGAACACGTCCAGGTCGGACGCGCCGACCAGCTTGTTCCTGCCCTGGGCGAGGGCCGGGAAGCCGTCGCCGCCGCCCGCGAGGAACTCGTTCATCGCGACGCGGTAGGACTTCGCCGGGTCGATCGGCTCACCGTTGAGCCTCACCGAGTCGGCCACGACACGCGCCGCGCCCGTCTTGGTCATGTCGAGGGTGTAGGTGAGGCCCTTCGAGACCTGGAGGATCTTCGGGGAGGCCTCGTTGGAGCCGCTGACCTGCTGCTGGAGAGCGGTGATCAGCTGGGCGCCGGTCAGGTCGACCACGTTCATCATGTTGGTGAACGGCTGCACGGTGAACGCCTCGCCGTACGTCACCACCCCGTCACCCTCGGCGCCGGACGCCTTGTACACCAGGTCCGAGCGGATACCGCCCGGGTTCATCAGCGCGATCTGCGCGCCGCCCTTGTCGGCGGGCGCGAGCCCGGCGAGCTGCGCGTCGGTGATCAGGTCGCCGAGCGGCTTCTCGTACTCCGAGGAACCGCGGCCGTTGATGTCGGCGGAGATGTAGCCCTGCGGCTTGTTGGCGATCGGCGCGGCCAGCGCGTTCCACCGCTGGATCAGCGACGTCATGTCGGCGGCCTTCGGCACGTCACGCGAGACCACGCGGTTCGCCGACTCCACCGCCGTGCGCACGATGTCCTTGGTGCGGCGGTCGTAGGTCAGGGTGGTGTCCGTGTACAGCTTGCCGTACGAGGACGCCGAGGTGACCATGCGCGGCTTGCCGGACGGGTCCGGGATCGTGCACACGTACGCCTGGTGGGTGTGACCGGTGACCAGCGCGTCGACCTGCGGGTTCAGCTTCTTCGCGATCTCGACGACGGGGCCGGAGACACCGTCGCCGGCACCCGGGCTGTCGCAGTCGTAGTTGTACGAGGACGAGGCCGGCGCGCCGCCCTCGTGGATCAGGGCGACGATCGACTTGACGCCCTTGCGCTCCAGGACCTTGGTGTACTTGTTGATCGTCTCGACCTCGTCACCGAACTTCAGGCCCTTGACGCCCTCGGCGGTGACGATGTTCGGCGTGCCCTCCAGGGTCACTCCGATGAAACCGATCTTGACGCCCTTCTTCTCCCAGACGAAGTAGGGGTCGAGGATCGGCCGGCCGGTCTTCTCGTTCGTCACGTTGGCCGCGAGGTACGGGAAGTCCGCGCCGGGGAAGGTCTTGCCCTCCTCGGAGCAGCCGCCGGTCGGGTGGCAGCCGCCGTTCTGGATACGGGCCAGTTCCCTGGCGCCCTCGTCGAACTCGTGGTTGCCGACGGACGAGACGTCGAGCTTCAGCTTGTTCAGCGCCTCGATGGTCGGCTCGTCGTGGAAGAGGCCCGACATCAGCGGCGAGGCGCCGATCATGTCACCGGCGGCGGCGGTCACGGAGTACGTGTTGCCCTCGCGCGCGGTGCGCAGGTGCGTGGCGAGGTACTCGACACCACCCGCGTCGATCTTCTCCGTCGTACCGTCCGCGTGCGTGTGGGTGACCTGCCCGGACGAGCCGGCCGGCGGCTCCAGGTTTCCGTGCAGGTCGTTGAAGGAGAGCAGCTGCACGTCGACGGTGCGGCCGGGGTGATGGCCGGCGGGCTTCCCGCGGTCGTCGGCGCCGGCGGGCAGGGCGGCGACCATCGCGCCGACGGTGGCCAGTCCGGCGGCGGTGGCGAGTATCCGCCTCGTCGCCCGGTTCTTGTGCGGTGTCGCTGACATCTGTCCCCTCGCGGTCAACAAGTTCGGTAAGGCCGAGCGCAGCCTAGAGTCAACGCGCGTAGCGCAACAGGGGTTGGCGGGTTACAAGCCGGTTGCCATCGGCCACCGGCACCCGGTCGTAGGCTCGTACGCATGACGACTGACGCCCCCGTACCGGCCCTCGAACCGGGCCGCCGTATCGACACCTTCGACGAGCTCACCCACGAGCAGGCCCAGGACGTCCTCGCCCTCCTCGCCGACGCCGCCCGCGCCGACGGAATGCAGGCCGTCTCCGAACAGGGGCGGCTCCAGCTGCGCGGCGGGCGGCGCGAAGGGGTGTCGCACCTGCTGCTCACCGTCCGCGGCGACCTGGTGGGCTACGCCCAGCTGGAGGACACCGACCCGGTCGAGGCCCCGGCGGCGGAGCTGGTCGTCCACCCCTCGCACCGCGGCCGGGGGCACGGCCGGGCGCTGGGTTCCGCGCTGCTCGCCGCCTCGGGCAAGCGGCTGCGCGTGTGGGCGCACGGCGGCAAGTCGGCCGCCCGCCACCTGTCCCAGGTGCTGGGGCTGACCCTCTTCCGGGAGCTGCGGCAGATGCGCCGGCCGCTCGCCGACCTGTCGGACGTCCCCGAGCCGGCGCTCCCGCCCGGTGTCGCCGTCCGCACGTTCGTGCCCGGCCGGGACGACGCGGCCTGGCTGGCCGTCAACGCCGCCGCGTTCGCGCACCATCCCGAGCAGGGCGGGCTGACCCAGCGGGACCTGGACGACCGCAAGGCCGAGCCGTGGTTCGACCCGAAGGGCTTCTTCCTCGCCGTACGGGAGTCGGACGGCGAACTCGTGGGCTTCCACTGGACGAAGGTCCACGCCGAGGAGCAGCTGGGCGAGGTGTACGTCGTCGGCGTCAGCCCCGAGGCGCAGGGCGGCGGCCTCGGCAAGGCGCTGACCGCGATCGGGCTGCGGCACCTGGCGGCGGAGGGTGTGCCGACGGCGATGCTGTACGTGGACGCGGACAACACCGCGGCGGTGCGGGTGTACGAGGGGATGGGGTTCACCACGCACGAGCTGGACCTGATGTACCGCTCGGAGACGTGACGCGCGGGGCGTGAGCGGGGCGAGGTGTTGACACCTCGCCCTCTCTTGCACCACCCTTTCACTAGTTGATTAGTGAAAGGGTGGTTGAGGACGTGGTCGAGTACCGCATCGACCGGCGCGGCGGCGTCGCCACCTACCTCCAGATCGTGCAGCAGACCAAACAGGCCCTCCGCCTGGGCCTGCTGGCACCCGGCGACAAGCTGCCCACGGCCCGCGAGGTCGTCGAAGCCACCGCCATCAACCCGAACACGGTGCTCAAGGCCTACCGCGAACTGGAGCGCGAGGGCCTCGTCGAGGCCCGCCGCGGCCTCGGCACCTTCGTACGGAGAACCCTGGGCAGCGCCCCGGCCGACTCCCCGCTGCGCGGCGAACTCGCCGACTGGACCGCCCGTGCCCGCGCGGCCGGACTGGAGCGGGACGACGTGACGGCGCTCTTCACCTCCGTACTCGAACAGCTCTACGAGGGGGACGACATATGACCAGCGCCTTGGAGGCCCACGGCCTCGCCAAGCGGTACGGGCGGCGGCCCGGTCCCGCCCTGGCCGACTGCGCCTTCCGGCTCCCCGCCGGCCGCGTCTGCGCGCTCGTCGGCCCCAACGGCGCGGGCAAGTCCACGCTCCTCGCGCTGGCCGCCGGCCTGGCGCGGCCGACCGCCGGCACGGTCCGGGTGCTCGGCACCGACCCGGCGTCCGCCCGCGACCGCGTGGGCTACGTCGCCCAGGACAAGCCGCTGTACCCGCAGCTCACGGTCGACGACACGCTCCGGATGGGGCGGGAGCTCAACCCCCGGCGCTGGGACGCCGGCGCGGCGGACCGCGTGGTCGGCACGCTCGACCGCGCGGCCCGCGTCCGCAGCCTGTCGGGCGGTCAGCGCACCCGCGTCGCGCTCGCCCTCGCGCTCGGCAAGCGCCCCGAGCTGCTCCTGCTCGACGAGCCGATGGCCGACCTCGACCCTCTCGCCCGCCACCAGCTGATGGGCACGCTGATGGCGGACGCGGCCGAGCACGGCACGACCATCGTGATGTCGTCGCACATCCTCGGCGAACTCGCGGACGCCTGCGACCACCTGCTGCTCCTCGCCGCCGGCCGGGTCCGCCTGGGCGGCGGGATCGACGACGTCCTCGCCGCCCACACCCTGGTCACCGGCCCGGTCGGCGACCTGGCCCCGCACACGGTCGTGGAGTCCCGCGTCACCGGCCGCCAGCTCACCGCGCTGGTCCGCCACGACGGCCCGGTCGACACCACGTCCTGGCACACCACGGAACCGTCCCTGGAGGACCTGTTGCTCGCCCATCTCCGCTCCCCGGACGCCCCACCGCTCCTCACCCCCAGCGCGTCCCCGGGCCCGGAAGGGACGGTGGCTGCGTGAGTACGCGGCTCCTGACCGGTCCGCGCGGGGTGGTCGTGCACCAGCACCGGCGGGCGCTGTGGACGCTGCTCGGCCTGCTCCTCGTCGCGGTCGCGGCGATGGTCGCCTCCCGCGTGTGGGCGGACAGCGCGGTCGAGGCGCTGCGCGCCGTGGACTGCACGGTCACCAGCACGGAACGGCGCTGTTTCCAGCCGGCCCGCGACTACACGGACTCCGTCTGGGCCGCCCGGCACCTCATCGAGTACGCCGCGCTCGGCATGGTGGTCCTGCCCGCCGCGGTGGGGGCGTTCATGGCCGGGCCGATGATCGCCCGGGAGATGGAGAGCGGCACGTACAAGCTGGCCTGGACCCAGTCGGTCAGCCCCGCCCGCTGGCTGGCGGCCATGCTCCCCGTTCCCGTGGCGGTCGTGATCGCGGCGATGGCGGTGCTGACTCCGCTCTTCCACTGGTCGTGGTCGACAGGACCCGCCCACGACTTCCCCACCTACTGGTACGAGCCGACGATGTACGCATCGACCGGGATCGTGCCGACGGCCTACGCGCTGCTGGCGCTCGCGCTGGGCACGCTCGTCGGCCTGCTCGTACGGCGCACCGTCCTCGCGATGAGCGTCACCGCGCTGGTCACCGGCGGGGTGCTCCTCGCCCTGTCACGGGTACGTGTGCACCTGTGGCCGATCCGGACCGCGACCGCGAGCGGCGAGCCACCGGCCAGCAGGATCTCCCGGACGTGGCGCGTCGAGGAGGGCATGCTCACCCCGTCCGGCGAGCGCGTCCCCCCGGGCCACTGTTTGGCCGCCCCGCCGTCCCGGCCTCCCGCCCCGTGCGGTGCCGACCGGGCAGACGTGACGTACTTCCTCGACTACCACCCGGCCTCGCACTTCTGGCCCCTCCAGCTCGTCGAGACCGGCATCGTCCTCGCTCTCGCGGCCGTCGCCACGGTGGCCGCCTTCCGGGTACTCCGCCGCCACCACGCGTAACCGCCCCCGGGGGGGGACGGCCAGGACGGGGGTCCGGCCGTCCGCCCCCAGCACGTCACGTCACCGTTACCGACCATTCAGACACGCTTGCGAAGCTCGCTCAATGAAGCCCGCCGTGTCCGGGGCCCGCTCCGACGCGCTTGACCAGCCCATTGCGCGGAAGAATGGTGCCATGAGCCAGCAGCCCGCCGAGGTCCAGGTCCCGCAGTCCCAGCCGTCCGTCGGCTCCATAGCCGCGCACCGGCCGCACACCGTGGCGCACGCGCCCGTGTCCGAACTGGCGCGGGATCTCGACGCCGATCTCGACTCGTACGAGGAGGACGGCACCAGCGCCGAGCTGCCGTCCGGCCGCTTCCTGGACCGCGAACGCAGCTGGCTGGCGTTCAACGAACGCGTGCTGGAGCTCGCCGAGGACCCGGCGACACCCCTCCTCGAACGGGCGAACTTCCTCGCGATCTTCGCCTCGAACCTGGACGAGTTCTTCATGGTCCGCGTGGCCGGCCTCAAGCGCCGGATCGCCACCGGTGTGGCCACCCGGTCCGCGTCCGGACTCCAGCCCCGCGAGGTCCTCGACCTGATCTGGACGCGGTCACGGGAGCTCATGGCCCGGCACGCGGCCTGCTTCCAGCAGGACATCGCCCCCGCCCTGGCCGACGAAGGCATCCACCTCATCCGCTGGCCCGAGCTGACCGAGAAGGAGCAGGCGCGGCTCTTCACGCTCTTCCGCCAGCAGATCTTCCCGGTCCTCACCCCGCTCGCCGTCGACCCGGCGCACCCCTTCCCGTACATCTCCGGCCTCTCCCTCAACCTGGCCGTCGTCGTGCGCAACCCCGTCAGCGGGCACCGCCACTTCGCACGCGTCAAGGTCCCCCCGCTCCTCTCCCGGTTCCTCGAGGCCTCCCCGCAGCGCTACGTCCCGCTGGAGGACGTCATCGCCGCGCACCTGGAGGAGCTGTTCCCGGGCATGGAGGTGCTGGCGCACCACATGTTCCGCGTGACCCGCAACGAGGACCTGGAGGTCGAGGAGGACGACGCCGAGAACCTGCTCCAGGCCCTGGAGAAGGAGCTCATGCGGCGCCGCTTCGGACCGCCGGTCCGGCTGGAGGTCGAGGAGTCGATAGACCCGTACGTCCTCGACCTCCTCGTCCGCGAGCTGAAGGTCTCCGACGCCGAGGTCTACCCGCTGCCCGGCCCGCTCGACCTGACCGGCCTCTTCGGGATCTCCGCCCTGGACCGGCCCGAGCTGAAGTACCCCAAGTTCGTCGCCGGGACCCACCGCGACCTGGCCGAGGTCGAGTCGGCGTCCGCACCCGACATCTTCGCCGCACTGCGCGAGCGGGACGTGCTGCTCCACCACCCGTACGACTCCTTCTCCACCTCCGTCCAGGCCTTCCTCGAACAGGCGGCGGGCGACCCCGACGTGCTGGCCATCAAGCAGACCCTCTACCGCACCTCCGGCGACTCCCCGATAGTGGACGCCCTCATCGACGCGGCCGAGTCCGGCAAGCAGGTCCTCGTCCTCGTCGAGATCAAGGCCCGCTTCGACGAGCAGGCCAACATCAAGTGGGCCCGCAAGCTGGAGGAGGCCGGATGCCACGTGGTGTACGGGCTCGTCGGCCTGAAGACCCACTGCAAGCTGTCGCTCGTCGTCCGCCAGGAGGGCGACACGCTGCGCCGCTACAGCCACGTCGGCACCGGCAACTACCACCCCAAGACGGCCCGCCTCTACGAGGACCTGGGCCTGCTGACCGCCGACCCCCAGGTCGGCGCCGACCTGTCCGACCTGTTCAACCGGCTGTCCGGTTACTCGCGCCGCGAGACCTACCGCCGCCTCCTGGTCGCGCCCAAGTCGCTGCGCGACGGCCTGGTCTCCCGCATCAACAAGGAGACCGTCCACCACCGCGCCGGGCGGCCCGCCTACGTCCGCATCAAGGTCAACTCACTGGTCGACGAGGCCATCATCGACGCCTGCTACCGCGCCTCGCAGGCCGGCGTACCCGTGGACATCTGGGTGCGTGGCATCTGCGCCGTACGGCCGGGAGTGGCCGGCCTGTCGGAGAACATCCGGGTCCGGTCCGTCCTCGGGCGCTTCCTGGAGCACTCCCGCGTCTTCGCCTTCGGCAACGGCGGCGAGCCCGAAGTCTGGTTCGGGAGCGCCGATATGATGCACCGCAACCTCGACCGCCGCATAGAGGCACTGGTACGGGTCTCCGACCCGGCCCACCGGGCGGCCCTCAGCCGGCTGCTGGACACGGGCATGGCCGACACCACCTCGTCCTGGCACCTCGGACCGGACGGGGACTGGACGCGGCACGCGACGGACCACGAGGGCCGGCCGCTGCGGCACGTCCAGGAGATGCTGATCGACGCGCGGAGGCGCCGACGTGCGAAACCCTGACCACACCCCGCCCGGTTCCGCCGGCGAGGTTCTCTCGCCCTACCTGCACGACCGGGCGGCCGACTTCCTGCGCAGCCTGCGGCACCACACCGAACGCGGCGCGGACACGGCGGGCGCGGAGGAGGCCACCCGGGGGCTGCGCGCCGCGGCCCGCCGCATCAGCGGCACGCTGCACACCTTCCGGCCGCTGCTCGACGCCGCCTGGGCGGACCAGTTGCGTGCCGAACTGGCGTGGCTGTCCGGCACGCTGGCGGCCGAGCACGCCTGTACGTCGCGGCTCGTCCGGCTCGTCGACGCCCTGGCCCGGCTGTCGGGCGGTACGGCGACGGTCCCGGCGCCGAGGAACGGCGGGTCCGGCGCGCAGGCCCTGAGCGTGGGCGCGGCCCGGGCGGGGGCGCTGCTGGAGCGGCAGCTCACCCTGGCCAGGACCCGCGCCCACTCGTCCGCGCTCCAGGCGCTGGGCTCGTCCCGGTTCCACGCGGTCGCCGACGCGGTGGCGCTGCTGGCCTCGGAGGTGCCGCTCGGCCCCGCCGCCGCCGCGCCGGCCGGCGAGGTGCTCGGCCCGCCCGCGGAAGCCGTCGAGCGGCGCCTGCTGGACGCGGTGGCCGCCCTGCCGATGGCCCCCGCGGTGGGCGGTGAGCAGCTCGACGGGCCCTGGCACCAGGTACGGCTCCTGCTGCGGCTGCACCGGTACGCGGGCGAGGTGCGGGGCACGGAGCCGGTGCTGTACGAGGCGGGACGGGCGCTGGACCGCCACCGGGACGCCGCGGAGGCGGCCGCGGCCGCCGCGACCGCCGCGCGTACGCCGCGCATCGCCCCCGCGACGGCCTACGCGCTCGGGGTGCTGCACGCGGACCAGCGGCACGAGGTGGAGGCGGCGCGGTACGCCTTCCAGCGGGCCTGGCAGCGTACGGCGGTGACGACGTGATCCGCGCGGCGGGCTGCGTGCTGTGGCGCCGCTCCCCCTCGGGCGCCGGGATCGAGCTGGCGGTGATCCACCGCCCGAAGCACGGGGACTGGTCGCTGCCGAAGGGGAAGCTGGAGCCCGGCGAGGAATCGCGGCACGCGGCGGTCCGTGAGGTGCTGGAGGAGACCGGCATGACCTGCGCGCCCGGCCCCGAGCTGCCGACCGCCCGGTACGAGGTCGCCGGCCGCGCCAAGGAGGTCCGCTACTGGGCGGCCGAGGCCACGGGCGGCACCTTCCGCCCCAACCGGGAGGTCGACGAACTGCTCTGGCTCTCCCCCGGTGCCGCCCGCTCCCGCCTGACGTACGACAAGGACAGGGACCTCGTCGCCGCGTTCCTCACCACCACCGGACCGGCGCACTGACGCGTAGCGCACTGACGGTACGGGGACGGGAGGGGCCGCGCGGGGGCCGCCGCGGCGGCGGATCGGCAGCCCCCCGCGGCCCCGCACCACCCCACCCCGCCGCACCCCGGACGCGGAGCCGAGACGAACCACCCGCCGTGACGTCCCGCTCCGCGCGCCCCGGCACCGTCCGGACGCGGGCCGGTTCGAGCCACCCCGCCGTACGGGCCACGCGCCCGTCTCACACCTGCGGGGTACACCCCGCCCCCACAGCGGACCCCCTCTCGGGTGGTCCCGGCACCGCCCCGCGTACCCCGCACACCGGCGTACGCCCCCGCGCCCCGGGCGCGCCACCGCCCCGCACGACCCGCAGCACACGGCTCCGGCCTGCACAAGAGGCACCGCCGGGGGGCGCGGCGCCGCAGGACAATGAGGCGCACGTCCCCTCACCACGGCTTCCGTCACGGT
Organism: Streptomyces gobitricini; assembly: GCF_039532985.1. Lineage (NCBI taxonomy): Bacteria > Bacillati > Actinomycetota > Actinomycetes > Kitasatosporales > Streptomycetaceae > Streptomyces > Streptomyces gobitricini. The sequence goes on from NZ_BAAASR010000006.1 coordinate 294,713, forward strand.
TCACCTGCCGTTCACTCTCCCCCGTCGGCCACGTCACCTGTTCTGCCTAATTTCAGCCGTGCAAGGTGAACGGCGCCGCTCCCCATTCGGCTCGCCGCCGCGCATCCACTCCCCGACACACGCCGCCGTACGACAGACACCGGACCGGCGGCTTCTGGAAGGAACACCCGAAAGTGAAGCTTCAGCGCAAGAACGGGCTTCGCGCCACCGCGCTCGGCGCCCTCGCCGTCTCCGGCGCCCTGGTCCTCACGGCGTGTGGTTCGGACGACAACACCGGCGCCTCCACCGGCGGCAAGAAGACCGGCGCCGCGTCGAACATCTCGTGCGAGGGCGCCAAGGGCCAGCTCCTGGCCTCCGGCTCCTCCGCGCAGAAGAACGCCATGGACCTGTGGGTCAAGAACTACATGGCCGCCTGCACGGGCGTGGAGATCAACTACAAGTCCTCCTCCTCCGGCGAGGGCATCGTCGCCTTCAACCAGGGCACCGTCGGCTTCGCCGGCTCCGACTCCGCGCTCAAGCCGGACGAGGTCGCCGAGTCCAAGAAGATCTGCAAGAGCGGCCAGGGCATCAACCTCCCGATGGTCGGTGGCCCGGTCGCGATCGGGTACAACCTGCCCGGCGTGCAGGACCTCGTCCTCGACGCCCCCACCATCGCCAAGATCTTCAACGACAAGATCAAGAAGTGGGACGACGCGGCGATCGCCAAGCTCAACCCGAACGCCAAGCTCCCGAGCACGCCGATCCAGGCCTTCCACCGCTCCGAGGACTCCGGCACCACCCAGAACCTCGGCAAGTACCTCGGCAAGGCCGCCAAGGCGGACTGGCCCTACGAGGCCGAGAAGAAGTGGCCCGCCCCCGGCGGCCAGGCCGCGTCCGGCTCCTCCGGCGTCGCCGCCCAGGTGAAGCAGGCGGAGGGCTCCATCGGTTACTTCGAGCTGAGCTACGCCACCTCGCAGAACATCCCGACCGTCCAGATCAACACCGGCGCCGCCGCCCCGGTCGCGGCCACCTCGGAGAACGCCTCCAAGGCCATCGCCGCCGCCAAGGTCAAGGGCACCGGCAAGGACCTGGCGCTCGAGCTGGACTACGCCACCAAGGCCGAAGGCGCGTACCCGATCGTCCTGGTGACCTACGAGGTCGTCTGCGACACCGGCAACAAGCCCGAGACCCTCGGCACGGTCAAGTCCTTCCTGACCTACACCGCCTCCGAGGAGGGTCAGAAGGTCCTCTCCGAGGCCGGCTACGCCCCGATCCCCGCCGAGATCAACCTCAAGGTCCGCGAGACCGTCAAGGGCCTGTCCTGACCGAGGGCCGGCCCGGCGGCTCGCCGGGCCGCCCCCCACCCCCATCCGGTGCACCGCCGCCAGGGGAGCCGCCACAGCGGACTTCCCCCACACAGACCGGAAAGACCATGGCTATAACGACTGACAACGCACCGGCTCCGCCGGTCGCCGGAAAGCCGGGCCCGACTTCCACCGGCCGCGCGGGTGACAAGATCTTCCTGGGCCTCTCCCGGGGTTCGGGCATCCTGCTCCTGGTGATCATGGCGTCGATCGCCGTGTTCCTCACCTACCGCGCCTCGCTCGCCCTGGCCGAGAACGAAGGCAACTTCCTCACCACCTTCGACTGGAACCCGGCCGGTGACCCGCCCGTCTTCGGCATCGCGGTCCTGCTCTACGGCACGATCGTGAGCTCGGTCATCGCGATGGTGATCGCCGTCCCGATCGCCGTCGGCATCGCGCTGTTCATCTCGCACTACGCGCCCCGCAAGCTGGCCGCGCCCCTCGCGTACGTCGTGGATCTGCTGGCGGCCGTGCCGTCGATCATCTACGGCATCTGGGGCGCCCTCTTCCTCGTCCCGTACCTGGAGGGCCTGAACCTCTGGCTGGACCAGTTCCTGGGCTGGACGTACGTCTTCGAGAAGACCGAGGTCGGCGTCGCCCGCTCGCTGTTCACCGTGGGCATCCTGCTCGCGATCATGATCCTCCCGATCGTGACCAGCGTCAGCCGCGAGGTCTTCCTCCAGGTGCCGCGGATGAACGAGGAGGCCGCCCTGGCCCTCGGCGCCACCCGCTGGGAGGTCATCCGGCTGTCCGTACTGCCGTTCGGCCGCTCCGGCGTGATCTCCGCCTCGATGCTGGGCCTGGGCCGCGCGCTCGGCGAGACGATGGCCGTCGCCACGGTCCTCTCCCCGAGCTTCGTGATCTCGCTGCACCTGCTCAACCCGGGCGGCGGTACGTTCGCCCAGAACATCGCCGCGAAGTTCGACGAGGCCAACGAGCTCGGACGGGACGCCCTGATCGCCTCCGGCCTGGTCCTCTTCGTCCTCACCCTGCTGGTCAATGGCGCGGCCCGCCTGATCATCGCGCGCCGCAAGGAGTACTCGGGGGCGAACGCCTGATGACCGATGTGATCCAGGACGCGACCCCCGCCCAGGCCGCCCCCGGCCTGCGCGAGGGCGCTCTCAGCCAGCGCCGCCTGCCCCGCTGGGCACCGGCCGGCTTCGCCGCCGTGTCGATCGCCCTCGGCACCGGCATCGGCGCGGGCACGGGCCTGCACAGCCGCATCCAGTGGGGCCTGATCTCCGCCGCCCTGTTCGTCGTCATCTCGTACATCGCGACCTCGGCCGTCGAGAACCGGCGCCAGGCCAAGGACCGGCTCGCCACCAGCGTCGTCTGGGTGTGCTTCGTCCTCGCCGTCATCCCGCTGCTGTCCCTGATCTGGGTGACGGTCAGCCGGGGCGCCAAGGTCTTCGACGGGTACTTCCTCACCCACTCGATGGCCGGTGTGCCCGGCTTCGAGGTCGGCGGCGGCGTCTACCACGCGCTGATCGGCACACTGGAGCAGGTCGGCCTCGCCACCCTCGTCTCCGCGCCGATCGGCCTGCTGACGGCCGTCTACCTCGTCGAGTACGGCAAGGGCACGCTCGCCAAGGCCGTGACGTTCTTCGTCGACGTCATGACGGGCATCCCGTCCATCGTCGCCGGTCTGTTCATCCTCTCCATCATGCTGATCGCGGGCCTGGCGCCGTCCGGCCTGATGGGCGCGCTGGCCCTGGCGATCCTGATGATCCCGGTCGTGGTCCGCTCCACGGAGGAGATGCTCAAGCTCGTCCCCAACGAGCTGCGCGAGGCCGCGCTCGCCCTCGGCGTACCGAAGTGGCGCGTCATCCTGAAGGTCGTCATCCCGACCGCGGTCGGCGGCATCACCACGGGTGTGATGCTCGCGATCGCCCGCATCGCCGGTGAGACCGCCCCCATCATGCTCCTGGTCTTCGGCAGCCAGCTGATCAACACCAACCCCTTCGAAGGCGCCCAGTCCTCGCTCCCCTTCTACATCTGGGAGCAGTACAGGGTCGGCAGCGAGGCGTCGTACGACCGCGCCTGGGCCGCCGCCCTCGTCCTGATCGCCTTCGTCATGATCCTCAACCTGGTCGCCCGCGGTATCGCCCGCTGGAAGGCCCCGCAGACCGGCCGCTGAGGCCACCTGGAAGTGAGTGAAATGGCCAAGCGAATCGACGTCAGCGGCCTCACCGCCTATTACGGCTCCCACAAGGCGATCGACGACATCTCCATGACCGTCGAGCCCCGCTCCGTGACGGCCTTCATCGGCCCGTCCGGCTGCGGCAAGTCCACCTTCCTGCGCACCCTGAACCGGATGCACGAGGTCACCCCCGGTGGCCGCGTCGAGGGCAAGGTGATGCTGGACGACGAGAACCTGTACGGCAAGGACGTCGACCCGGTCGCCGTGCGCCGCACGGTCGGCATGGTCTTCCAGCGCCCCAACCCCTTCCCGACGATGTCGATCTTCGACAACGTGGCGGCGGGCCTGCGCCTCAACGGCACGTACAGGAAGAACCAGCTCGCCGAGGTCGTCGAGCGCTCCCTCCGGGGCGCGAACCTCTGGAACGAGGTCAAGGACCGCCTCAACAAGCCCGGCTCCGGCCTCTCCGGCGGCCAGCAGCAGCGCCTGTGCATCGCCCGCGCGATCGCGGTCGAGCCGGACGTGCTGCTGATGGACGAGCCCTGCTCGGCGCTCGACCCGATCTCCACGCTCGCGATCGAGGACCTGATCTGCGAGCTGAAGGAACGGTTCACGATCGTCATCGTGACCCACAACATGCAGCAGGCGGCCCGCGTCTCCGACCGCACCGCCTTCTTCAACCTGGCCGCGGTCGGCCAGCCGGGCAAGCTGGTCGAGATCGACGAGACGGAGCGCATCTTCTCCAACCCGTCGGTTCAGGCGACGGAGGACTACATCTCCGGACGCTTCGGCTAGTCGCCGTGCCCGGGGGCCGTCCCCGGACGGGCGGGCGTCGACGGTCGCTGTGGGCGGGGTGGACGCCCCTCGGGCGCGTCCACCCCACACCCCACCCGGGGGCCGTCCCCTGGACGGGACGGGCGGGCGTGGCGCACCCCGGGGGGCGTCCGCCGTCCCGGACCGGGTAGCGGACGCCGCGCCCGGCGGCGCCCCGGCCCCACCCCCCGGCGTCGCGCCGGCGGGCGCGACACCTGCCGTTCCCGGCCTGTCCCGGGCCGGGCCTCCGGGCGCGGGACCCCCCTGGGGGCCGGCCCGCCCGCCCGCCGGGCCCCCGGCCCGTCCCGCCCGGGGCCGTCCCCGGGCCGAGGGCGACACACGTCCTGCGGTGCTGCATGGCGGTGCCACCGCACGGCGAAGGGCCCGCCCCCTGTCCCAGGGGGCGGGCCCGCTCACGTACCGCTTCCGCGGGCTGAGTCAGCCGAAGAAGAGCCGGACCACGAAGAAGCTCACCGCCGCGACCAGCGCCGCCGCCGGCATGGTGATGAACCAGCCGAGGATGATGTTCTTCGCGACGCCCCAGCGCACCGCGTTCACCCGCTTCGTCGCGCCCACGCCCATGATCGCCGAGGTGATCACATGCGTCGTCGAGATCGGCGCGTGGAAGATGAACGCCGAACCGAACATGATCGACGCGCCCGTCGTCTCCGCGGCGAAGCCCTGCGGCGGGTCCAGCTCGATGATCTTGCGGCCCAGCGTGCGCATGATGCGCCAGCCACCCGCGTACGTGCCCAGCGACAGCATCACCGCACACGCGACCTTGACCCAGATCGGGATCGCGTCGCCCGCGTCGTGCACATCGGCGATGACCAGGGCCATCACCACGATGCCCATCGTCTTCTGGGCGTCCTGGAGACCGTGGCCCAGGGCCATGCCCGCCGCCGACACCGTCTGGGCGATGCGGAAGCCCCGCTTGGCCTTGTGCGGGTTCGACTTGCGGAAGAGCCAGAGGATCACGCACATCACCAGGTAACCGGCGATCAGGCCGACCACCGGCGACACGAACATCGGGATGACGATCTTGTCGACGACACCGCCCCAGTAGACGGTCGTGCCACCCGCCAGCGCGGCGCCGACCATGCCGCCGAACAGCGCGTGCGAGGACGACGAAGGCAGCCCGAAGTACCAGGTGATCAGGTTCCAGACGATCGCGCCGACCAGCGCCGCGAACAGGATGCCCATGCCGCGCTGGCCCTCGGGCGTCTGGATCAGGCCCTCGCTCACCGTCTTGGCGACACCGCTGCCCAGGAAGGCACCGGCGAGGTTCATCACCGCGGCCATGGCGAGCGCCGCGCGCGGGGTCAGCGCCCGGGTGGAGACCGACGTGGCGATGGCGTTCGCCGAGTCGTGGAAGCCGTTCGTATATGTGAAGCCGAGCGCGACACCGATGGTCACGACCAGTGCGAAGGTGTCCACGAAGCTCAGGACTCCTTGACCGCGATGGTCTCCACGGTGTTGGCCACGTGCTCGAACGCGTCGGCGGCCTCTTCCAGCACGTCCACGATCTGCTTCAGCTTGAGCACCTCGATGGCGTCGTACTTGCCGTTGAAGAGGTGGGCGAGCAGCTTGCGGTGGATCTGGTCCGCCTGGTTCTCCAGCCGGTTGACCTCGATCCAGTACTCGGTGAGGTTCTCCATCGTGCGCAGGTGCGGCATGGCCTCGGCGGTCAGCTCGGCCGCCCGCGCCAGCACCTCGATCTGCTGCTCGACACCCTTCGGCAGCTCCTCCACGTTGTAGAGGACGACGAGGTCGACGGCCTCCTCCATGAAGTCCATGATGTCGTCGAGCGACGACGCGAGGTTGTAGATGTCCTCGCGGTCGAACGGCGTGATGAAGGAGGAGTTGAGCTGATGGAAGATCGCGTGGGTGGCGTCGTCGCCCGCGTGCTCCGCTGCCCGCATCCGCTCCGCGATCTCGGCCCGGGCGGAGGACTCCGCCCCGAGCAGTTCCATCAGGAGCTTGGAGCCCGTGACGATGTTGTCCGCGGAAGCGGAGAACATGTCGTAGAAGCTCGTCTCCCTGGGGGTCAGACGAAAGCGCACGTGGGGTCCTCTAGGTGCATGAGTTCGGTCAGGCTGATGCTAGGCGCATCATCCGGCCACGGCTAACCGGCGTTCTTCAGTGTCGCCCATCGGACACAGTGAGCAGAACCGACCCCCGCCGACCACGGCGAAGGGCCGGTACCATATACCCACGAGGGGTATGCACTACCCGTATGCATACCGCCCATGGACAACGGGAGGACGCGATGACGACCACCGAGGCGGCCGGCCTTCCGGTCACGGACGACGACCCCGCGGCGACGGACCACGACCACGGCGTGCACGGGTACCACAAGCAGAAGAGCGAGCACCTCAAGCGCCTTCGCCGCATCGAGGGCCAGATCCGGGGCCTGCAGCGCATGGTCGACGAGGACGTCTACTGCATCGACATACTCACCCAGGTCTCCGCGTCCACCAAGGCCCTCCAGTCCTTCGCCCTCCAGCTCCTGGAGGAACACCTGCGGCACTGCGTCGCCGACGCCGCCGTCAAGGGCGGGGACGAGATCGACGCGAAGGTCGAGGAGGCGACGAAGGCGATCGCCCGCATGATGCGCACCTGACGTTCCGGGAGTTCACCGGGGCGCGGCGGACCCGCCGCGCCCCTCGGGTATCACGTTCAGCACCTGGTCGATGAGGTCCGCGCTGAGCCGCTCCCCGTCCGCGGCGGACGCCGCGATCATCAGTTCACCGCACAGCTCGATCTCGGCGAGGGCCACGTGGTCCTGGACTGTCGTCGGAGTGGGCGGGGCCACGCGCATCACCTCTTCCTGCCGGGGTGGGCTTCCTAGCGTAGGGAGCACGACACGTACCGCGCATGGCACGTCCGGACCATTCTCCGATGGTCAGGCCCTGACCCTGCCGGAGTAGATGTCCTCCCGGGCGGGCAGCCGTACGGTGACGGGGGCACCGAACTCGTACAGCAGCGTCGTGGAGGCGACGGCGACCGTACGCCCCTGGTTGGTGAAGCTGAACCGGTGGCGCACCTTGCGCAGCCGCCCCTCGCGGTCCAGGTACGCGTCGAACGGCACCGCGTCCCTGGCGAACCCTTTCGCCGCCGCCTCGAGCGCCCCCCGCACCTGCGGTGAGGCCGCCCGCGCCGCCCGGCCCAGGTCGCTCACCCCGCGGTAGTGGGTGACCCGCACGCCCGCGAGCTCCTCCTCGCCGACGTAACTCACCTCACGCGCGCCGCGCAGCAGCTCGGCCGCGGCGGCCGGATCGGTCGCCCCGCCGGTGACGAGGTTGCCGTCCTCCAGCGTGGTGGTGTCGACGCGGACCCACTTGTCGGCGGGGACACCGGCGCCCCGGTTCTTCATGTACAGCGCGCCGGGGGCGAGGAGTTCGGTGATCGGGCGGTGCCCGTCCGTCCCGGAGGGGTCCTCGGGCAGGACGACCTTGAGCTGCCCGTGCCGCTTGACGAAGTCGTACGCGCCCTCGCCCCGGATGGTGACCCGCGTCCCGCCGGTCGCCATCTCCATGGACGTACGCGCCTTGGCCGTGCCCGCCCGCGTCAGCACGTCGGGGACCCCGCGCACCGCGCCACCCGGGTCCGCACCGGGCGAGGCGTCGGCCGCCGCCGAACATCCGCTGACGACCGCACCCACCACGACGACCGCGACGGCGAACGTGCCGCCGCTGCGTCTCTGCTGCACCACCATCGCCTGCCAACCCCCAAGACTGTGCCGTCGGCTGCCGAGGCCCCGCCCCTCCCCGGGCCCTGGGGAGCTGAGGAGACCCCAACCACCTAACGAACGCCCGGGCGCACCGTCACGCCGGTACCGTGGAGCCGTGCAAGCGCATGAGCAGACACCCGCCGTCCCGGACGTCCACAACGCCACGACCACCGAGCGGGGTTCGTTCGCCGTCGCCCGCTGCGCCTGCGGCTGGGCGGGGCCGGCGCGGCGCTCCAGGGACCGTGCGCGACTGGACGCGGCGGCCCACGTGGCGGTGCCGTCCGGCCACGGCCGGCGCCCTCCGGCGCCCTAGGCGGCCAGGTCGTTCTGGCCGGCGCCCGAGGCGGAGCCGGTCCCGAGCCGGGGGTCGGCGATGTCCAGCGTCTCGTGCCGCTCCCGGGCGGGCGCCCTGCGCGACCGTACGAGCCGGCCGGCCCGCCCGGAGCGGGCCACGGCCGACACCAGCGGGGTCAGGAGCGCCAGGGCGACCGGGGCGAGGAGCAGCGCCACCGCCGTACCGAGGGCGAAGCCCCCGACGACGTCCGTCGGGTAGTGCACGCCCATGTAGACGCGGCAGAAGCCCTCGACGAGGGCGAGCCCGATGGCGGCGAGGCCGAAGCGGCGGTTGGCGACGAAGACCCCGACACCGATGGCCATCGCCATGGTGGCGTGGTCGCTCACGAACGAGAAGTCCGTCTTCCCGTCCACCAGCACTTCCAGCCCCTGGTGGTCGTTGAACGGCCGCGGCCGCTCCACGAACCCCCGGATCGGGATGTTGACGAGGAGGGCGATCCCGGCGGCGAGGGGGGCCCAGACCAGTCCGGCGACGGCGGCGACGGAGTCCTCCGCGTCACCGCGTCGGCGCACGCTCCACCAGCACCCCAGCACGACGAGCACCATCGCCAGCATGATCCCGTACTCGCCGGTGAAGCCCATGATGCGGTCGAACCACGAAGGGGCGTCCTTCGCCAGGCCGTTGATGTCGTAGAGCAGGCCGACATCGGGGTTCGAACCGTCCGATGCGAGTCCAGCCATCTGCTGCGGCCCCTTGCCTTGTGTCACCCGGTCAGTGTCGCCATCGTCGGTCCAGGGAACGACCCGCAGGAGGGGTACGTTCCACTCTCCACGGAACGATCACGACGACGTTACCGAAGAGTGATACGTACGCGCAGCTCAGGGCCGTGCCGGGGGGAGCGCTTTCGCGCCATCCTCGGTCACGCGCGTGGCTCCGAAGTAGTCGGGTGTATCGATCTTGTCGAACCGGATGACGGCCCCGGTGTACGGGGCGTTGATCATGTATCCGCCGCCCACGTACAGCCCCACGTGCCGGATGGCACGCGAGTTGTTCAGGTCATCCGAGAAGAAAACGAGGTCGCCCGGCAGGAGTTCGTCGCGCGACGGGTGCGGGCCGGCGTTGTACTGGTCGTTGGCGACGCGCGGCAGCTCGATGCCCACCGTCCGGTACGCGGCCTGCGTGAGCCCCGAGCAGTCGAACCGCCCCTGCTGCTCGGGCGTTCCGTTGCCGCCCCACAGATAGGGCGTGCCGAGCTTCTTCTGGGCGAAGTAGATCGCCCCGGCCGCCTGCCGTGACGGCTCGACCCGGCCGACGGGCCGCGCGAAGCTCTTCTCCAGCGAGCGGATGATCCGGACATAGTTCTGCGTCTCGCTGATCCGGGGCACCCCGCCGGCCTTTATCACCCGGTACGCACCGGCGTTGTAGGCGGCGAGCATGTTGTTCGTCCGGTCGCCGGGCACGTTCTTCACGTACCCGGCGAGCTCGCAGTCGTACGAGGCGGCCGACGGGATGGCGTCCGCCGGGTCCCACACGTCCCGGTCGCCGTCCTTGTCCCCGTCGATCCCGTGCGAGGCCCATGTCCCGGGGATGAACTGCGCGATGCCCCGCGCGTCGGCGTGGCTGACCGCCTTCGGGTTCCACCCGCTCTCCTGGTACAGCTGCGCGGCGAGCAGGGCGGGGTTGATGGCGGGGCACAGGTTCCCCCACTTCTGCACCAGCGGCTGGTACGCCGCGGGCACGGCCCCCTTCGCCAGCGCGACGGCGCCGTTGAGCGCGCCTCCGGCCCCGCCGAGCAGCCCAGCGGCGGCCGAGTACGTCCCGACGACCAGCAGCGCGACGAAGCTCAGGCACGCCCCGACGGACACCCCGGCGACCAGCCACGCCTTACGCACCGTCAACCACCCCTCACGACATGGCAGTCCACCGAGCGCCAGTGTAGGCGGCGGGTCCCTCATTCAGGAGGTGGTCCGGCCGCTATGGCTTGCGGCCGACACCTCCGTACATGGCGACCGCGTCCGCCGGGGCGTCGGGACGCCAGTGGGAGCAGGGGACGACGCCCGGGTCCAGCAGGTCCAGGCCGTCGAAGTAGCGGGTGATGGCCTCCGGGGTGCGCTGGGTGAGCTTGGGCGTGCCGTGCTCGTTCCAGAAGGCGACCGCCGCGTCCACGTCCGGCATCGAGGGGTGGACGACCGTGTGGGAGAGGACGAGGTGGCTGCCCGGCGCCAGGGCGTCCATGAGGCGGCGGACGACGGCGTACGACTCGTCGTCGTCCTCCACGAAGATCACGACGCCGAGCAGCATGAGCGCGACCGGCTGGTCCAGGTCGAGCGTCCTGGCCGCCGCCTCCAGGATGGTGTCGACGTCGCGGAGGTCGGCGTCCAGGTAGTCGGTCCGGCCCTCGGGGGTGCCCACGAGGAGCGCGCGGGCGTGGGCGAGGACGAGCGGGTCGTTGTCGACGTACACCACGCGGGCGTCCGCGGTGACGCGCTGGGCGACCTCATGGGTGTTGTCGGCGCTCGGCAGGCCGGTTCCTATGTCCAGGAACTGGCGGATGCCCGCCTCCTGCGCCAGGTACCGCACGGCCCGGCCGAGGAAGAGGCGGTCGGCGCGGGCGTACTCGCCGATACCGGGGTGGAGCTGCCGTATCCGGTCGCCGGCCTCCCGGTCGACGGGGTAGTTGTCCTTGCCGCCGGTCCAGTAGTTCCATATGCGGGCCGTGTGCGGGCGGGTGGTGTCGATCCTGTAAGAGATGTCGGTCACGGCACCAAAGTAAGCCCAACGCGCCTAAGTGGCGGGCCGCTTCAGGATCTCCACCAGGCTCGAGGAGCTGTCCGCCCCGTGGCCGGCGGCCACGCCGCGCCGGAAGACGTCGAGGAGGGCGGCGGGAAGGGTGGTGTCGGCGCCCGAGTCCGCGGCGGTGTGCAGGACGTGCTCGACACTGGCCACGCCCATGGTGAGCCGGTCGACGTCCCCGGTGTGGTCGCCGGCGTCGACCCGGGGCGTGTAGAACTCCAGGAACCGTTTGACGTCCAGGGCCTCGACGGCGAAGGGCAGGACGTCGGCCGCTTTCAGGCCGTGGGCGCCGGCGATGGCGAGGGCCTGCCAGTAGCTCGTCAGGGCGGGCCAGAACATCGTCATGTTGAGCTGGTAGAGCAGTGCGGCGAGCCCCGGGTCCTCGCCGCGGTGGTCGGCGGCGGTCAGGACCTCCAGGGTGGCGCGGTGGGCGTCGAAGACCTCGCGCGGGCCGCTGTAGAAGGTGGACGACGCGGGGTCGCCGATGCCGGAGGGCGGGGTCAGTACGCCGCCGGTGAGCTGTGTGGCACCCCGCTCGGCGGCCCAGGCGGCGGACTCCCGCGCCCTGCCGGGGGTGTCGGAGGTGAGGTTCACGAGCACCCGGCCGGCGAGTGCGGAGGGGTCGGCGCCGCCCAGGACGGCGTACACGGCCTCGTAGTCGGTCAGGCTCAGCACCACCAGCCGGGAGGCGGTGAGGGCCTCGTCGACGGTGGCCGCGCGGTGGGCGCCACGCGCCACGAGGGCGTCGGCGCGGGAGGCGGTGCGGTTCCAGACGGTGACGCGGTGGCCGCGGTCCAGGTACGCGCGGGCCATGGCGTGACCCATGGGGCCGAGACCGATGACGGTGACGGGAGCGGTGCTGGGCATGGGGACTCCTGACGGACTAGAACGAACGCTCTATCCAGAACACGGAGCCGACCGTAGCACAGCTCTAGAACGAACGCTCTACTCAGCGGCTCGATAGGATCGGCCCATGCAGACCAGCACCCGCGACCGGATCGTCCTCGCCGCCGCCCGCCTCGTACAGCGGCAGGGGTACGTCGGCACGGGCATCAAGCAGATCGCCAAGGAGGCGGACGCCACCCTCGGCTCCGTCTACCACTTCTTCCCCGGCGGGAAGGAAGCCGTGGCCGTCGCCGCGATCAGGCACGGCGACGCGGAGTTCGCGGCGATCCTGCGCGAGGCGCTGGACAGCGAGGAGGACCCGGCCGCGGCCGTCGACGCCTGCGCCCGCCTCCTCGCCACCGCGCTGAAGGCGTCGGGCTGGAGGGACGGCTGCCCGGTCACGGCCACCGCCCTGGAGACGCTCGGCACGGACTCGGAGATCCAGCAGGCGTGCGCCGACGCGCTCCGCGGCTGGCAGGACCTGGTCGCCGGCAGGCTGCTGCGCGCCGGCCTGTCACGGACCGACGCCCGCGAACTGGCCGGCACGGTCATCAGCACCCTGGAGGGCGCCGAGGTGACGGCCCAGGTCACCCAGAGCGAGGCACCCCTCCTCCAGGCCGGCCGCCAGCTGGCACGCCTGGTGGCCACGTACCACTGAGCGCGGGTTCAACCACCCCAAGAGTGCACAAACGACAGTCATTGCCCGAAGTCACCCCCCGTGATACACAGAGTGACGATACGCGTACCCGCATACATCCGATCCGCCGCCTTCGCAGGTCAGGGCGCCCGGACCGGTCAAAGGTGCGGGGATCGAGTAAAGAGACCATCCAAGTCGGCGCACATGGGCGGTTTCATCAGCGAAGATAGTGCGGTGACCCGTGCCATGGGGCAGGGGCGTCGAACTACCCAACAGGGGCGGTGAGTTACATGTACCTGGCGGCCGAAAAAGGCGACATCACCACCATCATTGGCGGAATCGCCCCCAACTGGGGGCCCTTCGGGAGCCTGGGCAACGAGGCCCGCGTGATGATCGAGGTCGTGATGGCCGTGGCCATCCTGCTCTGCCTCGGCATCGCGATCTGGGGAGCGGCCAAGCAGCGCATCGGCGCGACCGCACTCCGGGACACGTTCAGCGCAGAACAGGGCAAGGGGCTGATCGTGGCCGGCCTCACCGGGGTCTTCATCATCGGATCACTGGGAACGGTGTTCACCATCGTGTACGGGATGGCCGTCTAACCTCCGCCGTGCTCCACCCCCGGCTCTCCCCTTGAGGCGCGTCACCTGATGTCCAGTCACCATACAGATCAGCAAACGGTTGAGGGGGCGTACCCGTCATGAGCCTCGGCGACGAGCACGACGGCGCCAGCAGCAGGGGAGGCGGCGGTACGGGCCAGACCCGTACCCGCCTGCCCGACAGCGGCGCCGGTGACGTCTACGGCGGCGTCTACGGCGGCGCCCGCCGTCCGGCCCGCAACTCACGGTCGCTGATCACTGTGGTGGGCGTGGTGGTGCTGCTGATCGCCGCCATCGCCTTCGCGAACAGAAGCGGTGGCGGCGACGACACCCCGTCGGACGCCTCGGCCAACCGCGACGCCGCCCCCACGGCCGCGACGGGCGTCAAGCCGGTGGCGGGCAGGAACGGCACGATCCCGTCGGGATACGCCAGGGACGAGCAGGGAGCGCAGAGCGCGGCGGCGAACTACGCGGTGGCGCTGGGGTCGGACGGGATGTTCAAGCGGGCAACGCGGCATCAGATCGTGCGCGCCGTACACGATCCGGCCGCCGTCGACGCACTGCTGGGCAAACTGGACGCCGCATACTCGGCCAGGTTCCTCAAAAACGTAGGCCTCAAAGAGGACGGATCGGCGCCCGAGGGACTCACCTTCGTGTCCCGTACGGTCCCCGTCGGCACCAAAGTGATCGACGTCAGTGGTGACGCCGCGACCATCGAGGTCTGGTGCACCGGCCTCGTGGGGCTCGCCGGGGAGGGATCCACCAAGCCGGTGACGGGAACGTGGTTCACGATCACCGAGAAGCTCAAGTGGACCGACAACGACTGGAAGATCGAGTCATCGAGCCAGAAGGAGGGGCCGACGCCGCTCAGCGGCGACAATCGCGCCTCCACCGCAGACGAGATCGCCGGTGCCGTTGCCGGATACGGAGGCTTCACCTATGCGCGGTAGCCGTCACACCCGTTCCGTCGCCGTAGCACTCACGGCTGTACAAACGGCGTTTTTCCTCTTCCCCGCCCGCGCGGTCGCCGCACCGACGCCCACCCCTCCCGTCCCCTCGCCCAGCACCAGCAATAACCCTTGCGACCTGGTGGTCGGCCTGGCGAGGGACTACTGCGAGGACGGCGAGAAGGCCGCCAATGGCGGCGCCGCCCGCTCCGCCCCCAGCAACCCCGCCGACCCCACCACCGCCCTCGACCCGCTCGCGTCCCTCGCGCGGGGCTGCGCGGACGCCGCCGCGTGGATCGTGGGCAAGCTCAGCGAGGCCGTGAAGAGCACCGCCGAGGTCGACTTCACCAACCCCACGTTCCTCCAGCAGTACGCCGTCGTCTTCGCCGCCTCCACCGTCCTGACCCTCGTCCTGTGGCTCCTCGCCGTCGCCAAGCGCGCCATCCGCGGCGTGCCCCTGGCGACGGCGATGTCGGAGGCCATCGGGTTCCTGTGGCTCACCGTCCTGGCCTCCGCGTTCACCCCGCTCATCCTCTACACCGTCGTCTCGGCGACCGACGGCGTCACCGAGGTGATCGCCAGTGGCAGCGGCGGGCAGACGGACGCGTTCTTCGGGACGTTCGCGGAGGCGCTCAAGAAGGGCGAGGGCATCGGCGGCGGGCCGATCATGCTGATCGTCGTCTCCCTCGTGTCGATCCTCGCGGCCGGCGTGCTCTGGCTCGAGCTCGTCATCCGTGCCGCCCTGCTCTACGTCGGCGCGCTGCTCGGCACGGTGGTGTACGCCGGACTGGTCGACAAGAACATGTGGGGGCACGTCCGCCGCTGGGCCGGGATCATGATCGCCGTGATCCTGGTGAAGCCGGTCATCGTCATCGTCCTCGGCCTCGCCGGGGCGCTGTCCTCCGCCGAGGGGCCCGACGCGTTCTCGGCCGTCGTGTCCGGCCTCGCCATCATCCTGCTGGCGATCTTCGCCTCGGCGATGATCTACCGCTTCGTCCCCGGCTTCGGCGACGAGATCGCCTCCGCCCGTACGAACCGCAAGCAGGCCACCGACGGCTCCCAGGCAGCCGCCGTCATCTCCTCGCCCGCCGCGCTCGTCTCCCAGGGCATCAAGACCCACAGCAGCCGCAACCACCAGAGGAGCGGCGGCGGCAGCGCCCAGCCGTCGAGCGCCGTCTCCGGCGGCGTCGCCGCCCACAGCTCCCGGAACCAGCCGCCCGGCGGCGGAACCAGCGGCGGAACCGTCCCCTCCGCCGCACCCCCGCCCCGGAGCCCGGGTACCAGCGGTACGCCGCACACCCACCGTCAGAGCAACACCGGCACAGGCAGCAGCACAGGAAGCACAGGAGGTGGAGGGCGTTGACGACCCAGTCCCAGACGATCACGCCCCGCCGTACGTATCTCATCGGCCGGGCCCGGCCGAACGCGATCGTCGGCAAGAACCGCGAGACCGGCGAGATCGCGCTGATCATCGTCGGCGCGTTCCTCGGCATGATGAGCGGGCTGCTGGTCCCCGTCCTGTCCCTGCGGATCGTGTCGCTCATGGGCTTCCCCATGCTCGCGCTCGCCGCCGTGTACGTCCCGTACAAGGGCCGCACGTTCTACAAGTGGTTCGAGATCAACCGCAGCTTCAAGCGCACCCTCCGCCAGGGCACCACCTACCGCTCCACCGCCATGGAGGCGGGCACCAGGCTCGACGGCCGTGAGATCGAGGTCGGCCCGCCACCCGGCATCGGCCGCATCAACTGGCTCTCCGCCCCCTTCGGGCCCGACGAGATCGCCGTCCTCCTCCACGCCGACCGACGTACCGTCACCGCCGCCATCGAGATCGAGGGCCCGGGCGTCGGCCTGCGCGACAGCGAGGACCAGGAAGCCCTGGTGGACCGTTTCGGCACCCTCCTCAAGCACGTGGCGAACGGCGACGGCTTCGTCACCCGGCTCCAGATGCTCGCCCGCACCCTCCCCGCCGACCCCGACGCCCACGCCAAGGACGTCGCCCAGCGCGGCGACCCGAGCGCCCCCGGCTGGCTCCGCGACTCCTACGAGCAGCTCCAGTCCATGGTGTCGACCTCCAGCGAGCAGCACCGCGCCTACCTCGTCGCCTGCATGCACTACACCCGCGAACTGGCCGCCGAGGCACACACCATGGCCCGCGCCGCCCGCCAGGCCACCGGCGGCCGCAAGCTCGACAAGGACGCGGGCCTCGCGGTCGTCATGGCCCGTGAGCTGACCGACATCTGCGCCCGCCTCGCCGAGGCCGACATCCGCGTACGCCAGCCACTCGGCCAGTCCCGTCTCGCCTCCCTCGTGCACTCGATGTACGACCCGGACCACCCCATCGACCACATCCAGGCGATGACGAAACGGAACGCCTGGCCCGCCGAGCTGGACGCCGTCGAGCCGACGTACCTCCAGGCCAAGACCCGCGAGTCGTCGACCCGCGCGCCCTGGTGCCACGCCACCGCGTGGGTGAAGGAGTGGCCGATGACCCCCGTCGGCGTGAACTTCCTCGCGCCCCTCCTCGTCCACACCCCCGACGTCATCCGCACCGTCGCCGTCTGCATGGACCTGGAGCCCACCGAGGTGGCCATCGAACGCATGCTGACCGAGAAGACCAACGACGAGGCGGAGGCCAGCCGCGCCGCCAAGATGAACCGCACCGTCGACCCGCGCGACATCGCCGCCCACGGACGGCTCGACCAGCGGGGTGAAGATCTCGCCAGCGGCGCGGCGGGAGTGAACCTCGTCGGGTACATCACTGTGTCGTCTCGTACGCCCGAAGCCCTGGCCAGGGACAAGCGGACGATCAGGGCCTCGGCCGGCAAGTCGTATCTGAAGCTGGAGTGGTGCGACCGCGAGCACCACCGGGCCTTTGTGAACACCTTGCCGTTCGCGACCGGCATCCGCCGATAGGGGCGCCTGATTCTGATGCGAGATCCGCTGTCAGCCCTCACCGAGGCCTTCACCTCCTTCCTCTTCGGGAAGGTCGAGACGACCCGGCTTCCCGTCCGTACGTCGACGGGCCAGGCCCAGGCCGTCTACCTGCCGACCGCCGCGCCCGGCCTCGGCGACTCCGGGGTGATCATCGGGCGCGAGGTGTACAGCGGCAAGGGGTACATCTACGACCCGTTCCAGCTGTACGGCCAGCAGCTCCCCGCCCCCCACTGGCTGGTGCTGGGCGAGTCCGGCAACGGCAAGTCGGCGCTGGAGAAGACGTACGTGCTGCGCCAGCTCCGTTTCCGTGACCGCCAGGTCGTCGTCCTCGACGCCCAGGGCGAGGACGGTGTGGGCGAATGGAACCTCATCGCGCAGGAGCTGGGAATAACTCCCATCCGTCTCGACCCGAGGGCCGCGCTCGACGACGGCATCCGGCTCAACCCCCTCGACCCGTCGATCACCACCACCGGCCAGCTGGCGCTGCTCCGGACGATCATCGAGGTCGCGATGGGCCACGGCCTGGACGAGCGGTCCGGCTTCGCCCTCAAGGTCGCGCACGCGTACGTGAACCTGACCATCACCGACCGCCAGCCCGTCCTCACCGACATCGTCGAGCAGCTGCGCCACCCGGAGCCGGAGTCGGCGGCCGCGATGAACGTCGACATAGACGACGTACGGGCCTGGGGCCTGGACGTCGCCCTCGTCCTCGACCGGCTCGTCGACGGTGACCTCCGGGGCATGTTCGACGGGCCGACGACGGTCGGCATCGACCTCGACGCCCCGCTCATCGTCTTCGACCTCTCCCACATCGACCGCAACTCGATCGCCATGCCGATCCTGATGGCCATCGTCGGGGTGTGGCTGGAGCACACCTGGATCCGGCCCGACCGCAAGAAGCGCATCTTCCTGGTGGAGGAGGCGTGGCACATCATCAACAGCCCGTTCGTGGCGCAGCTCTTCCAGCGGCTGCTGAAGTTCGGGCGGCGGCTCGGCCTGTCCTTCGTGGCGGTGGTCCACCACCTGAGCGACGTGGTGGACGGGGCGGCGGCGCGCGAGGCGGCGGCGATCCTGAAGATGGCGTCCACCCGGACGATCTACGCCCAGAAGGCCGACGAGGCGCGGGCCACCGGCCGGGTCCTCGGCCTGCCCCGGTGGGCGGTGGAGATCATCCCAACGCTGACGCCCGGTATCGCGGTGTGGGACGTCAACGGCAATGTGCAGGTGGTCAAACACCTGATCACGGAGGCAGAGCGGCCGCTGGTGTACACGGACCGGGCGATGACGGAGTCGTCCTCCCTGTCGGAGGACATGCAGGCCGCGGAATGGGAGGCGGAGCAGCGCGCGGCCCTCGTCGAGCAACAGATGAACGAGTCCTCCGAGTCGACGGTGGCATGACATGGAGCGCAGGGCCGAGGAACGCGGCGTCTCCGACGGCCTCCTGGTGGGGCTGCTGGGGTTCCTGCTGGGCGTGACGCTGCTGGCGTGGACGGCGACCGGCTTGGCGGGCCTGTTCGCGCACGGCGCCTGGCCCGACGGGGTGACGTTCTCCCGGACGCCGCTCGCGATACGGAACCTGGTCTCGCAGCCCCATGACCTGGCCGGGGCGTGGCCGGACACGCCGGCGGCACAGCTGTCGGGGTACGGGCTGTTCTGGGGCCTGTTCATCGGCGAGCTGATGGTGCTGGTGGTGCTGGCCGTCTTCGTCCTCGGGACGCTGGCCCGCTGGCGTGCGGTACGGAGGGGTCCGGCGCGTCCGCCGGGCCGGGCGGACGCGGTAGGGGAGCAGGCCCCGCTCGCCGCGGCGCCCCCGACGGAGTACCGCACGGCACCCGTCCCGGACGCCACCCCCGCCCCCACGGCAACCCCCGCGCCACTGCCGACACCAGAGGCACCCCCCACGCCCGCGCCGCCCGCGCCGGCCACACCGCCGGCACCCGCACGGGACGCCGTCCCAGCAGCCCCCGCAGCCCCCGCAGCCCCCGCAGCCGCAACGGCACCCGCGCCCCGGCTCCTCCACGGCGACGCCGCCACCCGGCGCCCCGCTGCCCGCCGGGCCCTCGAGGACGCCGAGGGGCCCGCCCTGGTCGTCACGTCCGACCCGGAGCTGTGGGCCGAGACCAAGGACGCCCGCGCCAAGCTGGGCCCCGTCCTCGTCTACGACCCCGGCCACCTCTGCGACACGCCCGCCCGCCTGCACTGGTCGCCCACCCACGGCTGCGAGGACACCGAGACCGCCGCCGCCCGCGCGGCCGCGCTGCTCGCTCCCGTACGCCCCCGGGCGCGGATGGACGCCGCGGTCGCCGACACCGCGGAAACGCTCCTCCGCTGCTGGCTGCACGCCGCCGCCGTGGACGGACGCCCCTTCAAGCAGGTCCACCGCTGGGCGCAGAACAACGGCGCCCATGAACCCGTACGCCTACTCCGTACGCATCCCAAGGCCACCAACAGCCACGCCGGCCTGCTCGAATCGGCCCTCACGGCGTACCCGGAACGGCGCGAGGTCGCCCAGGAGTTGACCGTCCGGGCCCTGTCGTCGCTCTCCTCGGTCCACATCCGCGAGGCATGCACATCGAATCGAACTGACTCGCTGGCGCTGGAATCATTCGTCGCCGAAGGGGGCACCCTTTATGTGGTGGGTGAACCGATCGAAGACCCGAGGACCCACCCGGGCGCGATGCCTCTGCTGACCGCGCTCGCCTCAGACGTGGTCGAGCACGGCCGCCGCATGGCCGCACGGTCATCCGACGGTCGGCTCGACCCACCACTCACGCTCGTCCTCGACGACGTCGCAGCCGTGGCACCACTCCCCGCGCTGCCCGCACTGCTGACGGCCGGTCAGGACATCGGCCTTCCCGCCCACGTCCTGCTCCGCTCGGCCGAACAGGGCCGCGCCCGCTGGCCGGACCAGCGGCTCACACCGTGACGGACCGCCGGATCTCGTACTCCACCTCGCACGCCCCGCCGGCGTCGCCCTCCACGGGGACTCTCCTGCCGGACGGCACGAAGCCCACCCTCCGGTAGAAGGCGGCGGCCCGCCCGTTCCGCTCGTGCACGAAGAGCCGTACGCGCCCCACAGCCCCTGCGGCCGGCGACCAGGACCACTCCACGGCCGCCCGGAACAGCGCGTCCGCCGCCCCGGCACCCCGCGCCCCGGGGCGTACGTACACCCCCACCACATGCGTCTGGTCCGCCTCCGGCACCTCGCCGAACAGGACCTCCTGCCCGGCCCGCTCCACCAGCACGGTCACCGTGCCGTCCCAGGACCCGTCCGGCGCCTCGGCCACGAACTGCCGGGCGCGGTCGCTGCCTTCCGCCGCCCCGGCGGTCCGCTCCTGCCAGTACTCATCGGGTCGGGCGGAGGCCGCCTCGTAGGTGTCGAGGAACGCGAGGGGCGCGGCGGGGTCCTGGAGGGCGACGAGCCGGAGGGCGCGGGCCTTGCGCCACTCGTCGCCGCGCACGGGGCGTATCACGTGTTCCATGGCCCGATCCTGATGTCGCCGTCGCCGCTCGGCAACGCAATATCTCCCGTGTACGGCAGCCCGAGACCTGAGCCACCCAACCTCCGCCGCCAACTCCTCCACCATCAGCCCTTCCTGATCACTCCGGACCGAGCACCGCCCTGATCACATGCCGGGCGTTGGCCGCCATCGCGGGGTTGCCCGTCCGGTGGTACGGCAGCGCGACAAGCGCCTGTGAGAGCGTCCGCGCCCTGCCTCGGATCCAGGTCGCGTCGTCAACGCCCAGCCTCTCCCGGAAGACCTCCCGCGCCCCCGCCGGCAGCAGATTCCACGCGGGGAAGAGGTCACAGGCCGGGTCGCCCACCCCCATGCACCCGAAGTCGATCACCGAGGCCAGCCTGCCCCGGTCGACAAGCAGGTTGCCGGGCATCAGGTCGGCGTGCAGCCACACCGGCGGCGCGTCCCAGGCCGGCGCCGCCGACGCGGCCTCCCAGACGGCCAGAGCGGCGTCACAGTCCACGCTCTCCTCCGGTATGCCCCGCAGCTTCTCGATGGCCGTCCGGGTCGCCGCGTCGAGCGACTCGAGCGGTCCGCCCCGGTAGGCCGCAGGAGCCCCCGGCAGGTCGATGCTCGACATCGCGGCCACGAACCCGGCGAGGTCCTCGGCCAGCCCCACGGGATCAGCCACCGCACCCGCTTCCGGGTTCTCGCCCTCCAACCACCGGTACACCGACCACGGCCACGGATATCCCTCGCCCGGTTCGCCGGCCCCCAGCACCTCCGGGATGGCCACCGGCACCTGGCGTGCGAGACGGGGCAACCACGTCCGCTCCATCACCACGTCCGCCGCCCCGTCCTCCGTGAGCGGAAGCCTGACGAGCATGTCGTCACCGAGCCGGTACACGTCGTTCACCGTGCCACCGGACGGAAACCGCTCGACCCCGAGCCCCGCCCACCTCGGAAACTGGCCCCCGACGAGCCGCTGAACGAGGTCGACGTCGATGCTCCCCGGCCGCCCTCCGTTACCTCCTTCTCTTCCTCTCTTCATGCCCGCCATCCGACCGCCGCTCACCGAGGACCGTCAAATCCTTTTCCAGAACGCAGAAAAGCCTCAGTCCCCGGACATAAATGTCCGGGGACTGAGGCTAATAATTGTTCGGCGGT